>NZ_PPRG01000023.1 GCF_002902625.1 Staphylococcus devriesei | reverse complement strand
GATGTATCTTACACTCTCAATTGATTAATTACTATTTTACCATTAATACGTAAGTGACGTAACTAACTTGCACTATCTATAATAAAAATAAAATTAAATTGTTGTCGCTTATTTAGTTTACAAAAATAGAGATTGAAGACACATTAGGTTACTGCTTTATATTTAACCTTTAAGACTATGTTTCAATCTCTTTTGTTGCTTATTTCTTAATTATTTAGTTTATTTTCGAATTAGTCATCTTGCTTTACTTCTTTGTCTTTTTTACGTTCTAGTTGGCTTTCATAGTACAGTTTTTGACGATGTTTTTCTCGCATTTTTGCTCTAGTTTCTAACTCTTCTTTTGTGTTATATTCTTTTGAGCTTAAGAGTATCGTGCTTTGTCTTGGCACATCATCTTTTCGATACATATAAGCACCTGTACGATAGGCAGCTCGCGCTACAAGATGCATACCTACTGGCGATGTTAAGTTAATAAAGACGATAGATAATAACAGTCTAACACTAAAGAAACTCTGTTCATTCGTAAAATAAATCAATACGCCTACTAATGTTAATAACACAGACAGCGTCGAACTTTTTGTAGAGGCGTGACTCCGTAAAAATACGTCTTGAAATTTAACAATCCCAACCGCACTTATCACGGCGATAATACTTCCTAGAAAAATGAGGAACGCAGCGATGAGATCAACGATTTCGTTTATTAGTTCCATTGAACACGCGACCTCCTCCAATAAATCTTGAAATTGACACAGAGCTTACAAATGAAATAATAGCAATTAACATAATTGAATCTAGGAATGATACAGTATTATAAATCACACTAACTACACCTACGATACACATAATCACGGCACTTGAAGCATCAAATGCGACTACTCTATCTGCGGTTGTCGGCCCCTTGATTAAACGAAATAAGCCAATTAAAAACGCAACCCCGAACAATATTAAAGCACTTGTAGTAAAGAAATTTGTGAGTGTCTCAATCATTGTGACACCTCCATAATCAAGTTTTCATATTGCTTGATGTTCTTTAACAAACTTTCTTTTTCTTTTTCAGAAACATCTATACTATGAATAAAGAATTTATTCGTGGTCTTAGAAATGCGAATAACTGTAGAACCAGGTGTAATAATAATTAATATAGTTAAAAATGTTATCGCCCAATCATTTTTTAAATTTGTTTCATATGTTAATAAACCAGGATTCATATCATTTGTTTTAAACAAAATATAATTAATAATACTAAGACTAGATGTAAGTAGTTGATACAAATATACAGTCAAGAATTTAATAGCTACCCATATCTTTCTAGGATAAAATTCTTGGTCAAAAAAGCGATGCAAGATATAGATAACAATCAACCCAATAATATACCCAGTCACGAAAGTGGAGAATAAGAAAGCATCTTCATCTTGAAAAAGCACCCATAAAAATGCAATCAAGATATTTAATACAATTTGTCTCATTTATTCTCCTCCTTCAAGTGTGTATTAACAATACTATGGTAGTACTTGTCATCTGTGTTAAGTTTTGTAGCATTTTCCGTAGCTGTCATAACCGCTGGCGCTGCAATACCCATCATTAATACAATCGCAATTAATATACCTAATATTGTTTTACGGTGCTTAGGTAGCGGGTTAAAGTCCACTTGCTCACCGTCATTGTCTCCAAAATACATAATAAATAGAATTCTAAACAGACTATACATAGCAAGCAAACTTGTAACAATCATTAAGGCCAAACCGATATAGTTTCCATTTTCAATTGCTCCTTGGAAGATGAGCACTTTACCTGGAAAACCACTAAACGGAGGCACGCCACCTATAGCGAATATTACAACCATAAATGCTACACCATAAAATGGTTCTCTCTTAGCCAAGCCACATAAGTATTTAAATTCACGATAACCTGACATATAGACTAAACTGCCAATGACGAAAAATAGCATCGTCTTCACTACAATATCATTAGCTAAATAGAAGATAGCACCGTGTATACCAGCAAAGGTGTTCGATCCTAACCCTAAAATAACAAAACCGATTGATAATATAACCTGGTATGAGGCAACTGTCTTAATATCATGATAAGCAATGACACCAAAAGCTCCAATAATCATCGTAATACAAGCCATAAAGACTAATAAAGGATGTGTAACACCTGGATGTTGGTCAAATAATAATGTAAAGAAACGAATAAGTGCATATGCGCCCACTTTCGTCATTAAGGCAGCAAATAATGCCGCAAGTTCGGTGTTTAAAACTGAGTAAGCTTTAGGCAGCCACATAAATAATACCAATGCTGCTTTTGAACCAAAGGCCACCATAAAGACAATTGAAATAATAATAATTGATTTATTATCTTGAAGTTGATCTAAACGTAACGCTACTTGCGAGAAATTTAATGTGCCGACTGTTTTATATAACAGTCCAATCCCAAGTAGAAAGAGCCACGAACCAATAATATTTAAAACGACGTAAATAATCGCAGCACGTAATTGTTCGACGGATTGTCCTAAAGTCACTAATACAAATGAAGCTAGTAACATAATTTCGAACATAACGTATAAATTAAACAAATCAGATGTAAGGAATGAACCGATGACCCCTGTAGTTAATAACAGAATAAATGTTGGTAAATAATATCTGTTCACACGTTTCTCGCCACGTCCAAAACCGTAAGACATAATTAATGTCACTACAAACGAGGCAATAGTTACCATAATCAGGCTGAGTGAGTCACCAAGAAATTGAATACCGAATGGTGCTACCCAGCCCCCAAAATCTAAAGTAATAGGTTTATGACGTAACACATAGATAAGTAAGCATAATGAAATGACCGTGTTAAGTGACATTGTTCCAATATATAGAACCTTCGATATTCTGTTTTTATTCTTCGTAAAAACGAGTATAAGTGCACATAATAGAGGCAATAGGATTGGAAGAATTAATATATTACTATTCATTGTTTTCCTCCTCTCCTCTTAATACATCGATATTAGCCTCTTTCGTAACACGATATGTTCTATAAACAAGTACGAGTAGAAATGCAGTCATCGCAAAGCCAATGACAATCGCCGTTAGAACAATCGCTTGTAATAATGGATCTACATAATTCGTGTTCGAACCATGAATTAACGGTTCAGTCATATGATTGTCATAATGACCCATGCTCATAATAATCAAGTTTCCTGCATGCGTATAAATTGAAATACCTATAACAATTCGGATTAAGTTTAGTGATAGTATCATGTACGTTCCTATGAATACTAAGAATCCTATCACAAGCAGTAAGATTAAATTCATGATTTACCACCACTTAATGCCAACATAATAGTAACGATAACGCCAACAACCGTTAAAAGAACACCTAATTCAAATAGCGTAACGGTTGTGACGTGTATGTCTCCTAATAACGGTAGATGTAAATGTGCATCTGTTTGGTATAAGAAGGCCTTACCAAAAAATATAGGAACAATAGCCGTTAGTAATGAAATCATAGCACCGATGATCATTAACTTTTTAAAATCAATTGGGAGACTTTCTAAAACTTGGCGTACATCGAAAGCTAGGAACATTAAGATGAAAGCTGAGCTAAAGATTAACCCACCAATAAAGCCTCCGCCTGGATTATTATGTCCGGCAAAGAACACATAAAATCCAAATGTTAATAATATAAAAACGACGATTTTGGTAACAGTCCTTAATACCACATCATTTTCTTTCATCTTGGCCCCTCCGATCTTTGTAGTGTAATAGTGTGTAAATTCCTAGTCCAGCAATGATAAGAACGACTCCTTCAAACATAGTATCTAATGCTCTAAAGTCGCCGAGAATCGCATTGACTATGTTTTTTCCACCAGTTAATTCATAGGCATTTGTGTAGTATTTTGAGATAGTTTCAAACCCATCGCCTTGTTGGGCAATAAAGATTAGAGTTACAACTGCACCTGCCATAATAAAGGAAACGATTATTTTAACGGCTTCCTTTTTTAAAATAGCATTCGTACGCGCAATATTTGGCAGACGTGAGAAACTGACAATAAAGAGAATTGTAGTAATTGTCTCTACAACTAATTGCGTGAGTGCTAAATCTGGCGCTCTCATTAATAAGAAGAATAATGCTACACTGTACCCAATAATACCGTTTAAAATAACCATCGTTAAACGTTGACGAATAAAGACGAGTGCTACCCCGACAATGCTAATAGTAATTGCCAATATGACTTCTAACGGCCCAAACTCAGAAATGTCGATTTGGTGTAACTTTGGAAAGCCGACTTTCATAAGTCCATACGCTACAAATAATGAAAAGATTAAAAGCGTAATAATATTGTAGTGATTTAAACGGTTATTCATTAACCCTTGAATACTTTTTCCAGAGTAATGTTCAAACACACGGTAAGTTTTGCGATAACTATTCGTAATTGAAGCATACTTAATAAATCTATAAATGTGCGCTTTCCAATTAATTTTCAATGCTAAAATGGCACCTATAACAATTACAATCACGCTAAAGATAAGGGGTAAATTAATCCCATGCCACTGTGACACGTGTGGCGCTAGTGCATCTACTTTAGTACTTAAATTGGTCACATCTCGTAACGCTGGTAAAACAATATGTTCTGTAAAGAAATTAGGTATAAAGAAAATGATTGGTATAAGAACCATTAAAACCATTGCTGGTAAACTGAAAGCCCATGGTTCATGAATATGTTTCTTAGGCACTTTCTTATCGTCAAATTCGCCCCAATACGTTTCTTTTAACATGTAAACTGCATAAACGAAGGTAAAGATGCTTGCGATTACACCTAACAATACGATTATTACTGTTAATGTTAAGCCAAATTGTTGTAAATGAGTGGCGCTTACGAGTGAATCAAAGAACATTTCTTTACTTAGAAATCCATTTAAAAATGGAACGCCTGCCATAGATAGAGCGGCTAACGTCATAACTAAATTCATTTTAGGGAAGTATTTACGCATACCACTTAAACGATAAATATCACGTGTGCCTGCTTCATGATCAATTATCCCTACTCCCATAAATAAGGCACATTTAAATATAGCGTGGTTCATCACATGAAATAGACCGGCAAATAAGATAAGAGTATACGTTTCTGCCATGAGCCCCGTTGGATGTTGCGCGATACCGCCCCCTAAGCCTACCATTGACATAATCATACCTAACTGACTAATCGTAGAATAGGCTAAGATAGCTTTTAAGTCATATTGTCTTAACGCAGTAATTGCCCCGAAAAGCATAGTAATCAATCCAACAAAAGTCACAATATAGATATAACTATTACTTAGTCCCAAAATTGGGGTAAATTTGAATAATAAGAAAATTCCTGCTTTAACCATTGTGGCTGAATGTAAATAAGCACTGACCGGCGTAGGTGCTGCCATAGCTTTAGGCAACCAAATGTGAAATGGAAATTGTGCTGATTTGGTAAATGCACCTATTAATAACATGACCATCATCGGTATAAATAGCGTATGTTCACTAATGTGATGACTTTGTGCTAACAATTCTGAAATTGTATTCGTACCAGTCATGATATAAAGCATGATAAAACCAGTTAGTAAGGCTAAACCACCTAGTACAGTAATAATAAAAGACTGTATCGCTCCTAATTGGCTATTCGCATTACTATACCAATAAGAAATTAATAAAAATGAGGATACGCTTGTTAACTCCCAAAAGACATACATTAAAATTGTATTGTTAGAAACTACAATTCCTAACATACTAAACATAAATAATAATAGATAAAAGAAGAATCGAGGTAAATTATCTCCATTAGGTGATAAATATTGAGTGGCGTAGAAAAATACTGCTATCCCAATCATCGATATAATTAACCCAAACATGAGTCCTAAGCCATCTAATCTTAAATCTAAGTTCACATCTATTGCAGGCATCCAAGGTACTTTAAATGCTACAAATTTCTGCTGCATAACGTTAGGGATTTGGATAAGGAAATATATAGAAGAGATAATGGGCGCTATTAACGCTATATATCCAACATATCGTCTTAAACGATGGAACGGTTTAAACAATGTTACTAAGATGATCCCCATAATAATTATGAGGCCACTTAGTAAATACACTAAGCTCATCAAAAGCCTCCTTTTTTAAGTTATAAATTTAAAGCAATAATGGTATGGTGTTCTTCTTTTGGCGATAAACCAATAAATTTCACCGTTTCTTGCGTAGTCTGGTGTCCCAAGTATTTTTGAATGATTGCAATAGAAATACCCGATTTATAGGCATGATATGCAAAAGTTTTACGCAATGTAGTTAAACCAATGTGTAGTAAGCCTAATTCTTCAGCAGCATGATGAATAATTCGATATGCTTGTTGCCTAGATAATTCTCTATGAGTACGAATAGATTGGAACAATAGTTCATCATTCTTCAGTTGATTACGTTCAATATACCCATCCATCTCTTCCCTTAAATCATTAGGCAATTTAATTTTTATAGAAGGCGCACACTGTTGTATCCATGAGGTTTTGATTTCTCCCCTTTCAACTACTTTAATATCTCTAACTTTCAGATTTAATAAATCCACTAGGCGAATGCCTGTATGTATTGCTAATTTAAAGAAAAGATAGTCTCTATCTGATTTGACCTTTAATATGTAATACATTTTTTTAATATCATCTTTATTTCGAATAGGTTCAACTTGATTCATTTATCCACCTCTAAAAAGTTTCTTATTTAATGATAAATCATAAATTAGTAACATGAAATAATTTTGCTTAATTTTTTCGATTTAAGGTGTCCTTTTTTTCGTCCATTTTCGATATATAGTGTGAAAGGAGGTGAAACACTTATGAATGAAGTTACTCAATTATCAGTTGTTTGTACCCGTATCACTCACGACGAAAATGGTAAAGCGAAAGAAAATAAACGCCGTTTTACTAATCTAAACACTAGTGCTACTGACGCCGAAATCAAATCTTTCGTAGATGTTATTTCGCATTTACTTGGCGAAGATTTTGATAAAGTCGAAGCAATTAAAACACAAGACTTAGCGTAAAATAAGTCGCAAAATATAAGGAGGTTATGATATGTCTAAAACATTAGAACTTGTGTTTAAAACTAATCTAAACAAATCAGCAAAATTGCAGTTCCCGCAAATTGAAGGTGCTATAACTGAAGCGGGCGCCCGTGCTGCTATGGATAATATAATTAAATTAAATATTTTAAAACCTAGTGCAGGCACTCCGGTTAAAGTCGATTCAGCTCAAATAGTTGACGTCACAACTACAGTTATTTTTGCAGAAAAGTAATACAAATAATTATTGAGAAGAGATTGAGACACTAATCTTTTATGCTCTGGGAGACCAATATATAGTGTCTCAACCTCTCTCTTATACATATTTCAAGTTATTTAATCTTGTAGTTTTCGACAATAAAATACATAATAAGTATGGTTATAAAGTTATATATAGAAAGTTGAGGAAGTCGAAACGTGATATTTTTATTTATTCTCGGTATTGTGGCAGGTATGATGGTCCCTATCCAAACTTCCATCAATTCTCGTCTAGGACGATACACTGAATCATCGTTCTATGCATCCACCATTTCATTTTTTGTAGGCACATTATTTCTATTTATTTTAAATATTCTTTTTAATACTCAGATGTTTTCACATTCGTTTTATAACGGCCATTCAATAGATTATCATTGGTGGGTTGGCGGATTACTTGGCGTCTGTTTCTTAACAGGTAACTTACTTTTGTTACCACGTTTAGGCGCTACTTTAACTGTGGTAATGACAGTTGCAGGTCAAATTTGTATGGGCGTTGTTATTGATACGTTTGGATTACTTGGAGCAAGCCAACATTCATTTACATTTCTCAAAGGTGTAGGTGTTGTCGTATTATTTTTAGGTATTCTCTTAATGAATTACATACCTAGAAATAAATTAGAAGAAAAAACGAATCCGACATTTTATCTTTGGCTCATAGTAGGATTTGTATTTGGCTTTGCGCCACCATTACAAACAACGATTAATAGTGGGTTATCTCAACAAATGCATTCTTCTCTCTTCGCCTCTTTAATTTCATTTACGGTAGGTACAATCGCGTTATTTATTCTTACATTGATTTTTAATAGAAGCCTGAAAATTAAAATAACTCAACCTGATATAGGACAAATTAAACCACTCTACTTTATCGGTGGTATATTAGGCGTTGTATTTGTCACTTCAAACATTATTTTGATGCCATTTTTAGGTGCTGCATTGACTACCATCATCGCTATGCTTGGTCAGATGCTTATGGGCGTAATTATTGATCACTTTGGTTTAGGTGTACATAAGAGCCCTATTACTTTACGCAAATTTAGTGGTTTAATAGCCATTGCCATTGGAATTATCTTATTACGGTTATTTTAATTTCATCTAAAAATTTAAATAATTTCACTTTCGATGTCTTCTTAATTAAAAATTGAGAAGACATTTTATTATCTCTAGAAAATGTCTAGATTAAGGGGATTCTTGCTGTATAATTAATATATAAAATTAAATAGAGGTGACCTATTTGAAAAAACATTTAACCCCTTTAACTATCTTAATCCCGTTTTTACTCCTTCTTATTTTGATTTTTAGTTATTATATTTATTTAAAGTTACCTAGCCAACCTAATTTATCTAAAGTCAAAACCATCATTGCCAAACCTCATTACCCTCTCTCATTTACAGGTATTCAAGAAGCTAAAGAAAGTTATACGGTTTATTACAATCCTTCCCTAGGCGAAATGCCAGATATTTTAGTTACAAATAATGCTACTGTGAAACCCCACACACCATTATTGGAATATTATAATACCTATATTGGAAAATTAATTGTCGCTAAAAAGAAAACATTAGTCTCCATACGTAGTCTTCAACCTATAACTGAACCACTTTCCCTTGCGACAATTAATTTGTATGACCAAATCGCAGAACTTCAAAGTCGACTTCGCATCCAACTTAGCTCCCCAATTCAAGGAAAAGTAACTATACTTCATTCATTCCCCTCAAAAAGTAATACTAAAATAATGCAAATTAATAGCGAAAAACGTATTATTCGTGCTACTATTACTGAATCTCAACTGTCTCGCATTAAAGTCAACCAAACAGTTATGATTACTCCGAAATCTTCTCCATTGTTTACAGGAAGAGTACTTTCAATATCTTCAACACCTTTCAAAATTGAAAAAAATAAATCTATGTATCATATTATTGTTTCAACAAAAGCTCAATATCCTATCGGCTATCATTTTAAAATTGAATCAGGTGCTATTGAATTTCAAGTGCCAACAAGTGTTATCTATGATAAACATTATATTTTTGTTACACAAAATAACAAAATTATTAAAAGAAAAATAAAATACAACAAAAGTCAAAAAAGTGGGTATATTATAGTATTCAACGGAATAAATATTGGCGATAAAATTATAGTGAACCCAACTTCATCACTTCTGCAAAATAACGAGTAATATTTTATCTTACAAAATATTCAGTTTATTTTTTATTATATGGAGCTACGCAATAATCATTCGTGAATAATTGCTTTTAAAAAATTGCTTTCATTTCCAAACAAAGTATTTATTAATCAAAATATTGTTTTATTAAGTGCTTTTTTGTTTACTTCTTAAAATTATTTAGTTATAATTAACTAAATAATATAGCATTAAATTAATTTAATAAAATTCTTTTAATCTAAATTATTAAAGTAATTTTAACTATTAAAAGACGTTATATATAGAGTTAACGGGCGCAACACAAAATAGAGAGGACACTAGTTGGGGAGGTTACAAAATGGCTATATCAAAAATTAATGATTGTTTCGAACTATTAGCTATGATTACTTATGCAGATAAATTAAAAAGTATCATTAAAAAGGAATTTTCAATTAGCTTTGAGGAATTCGCAGTACTAACTTACATTAGTCAAAGTAAGGAAGATGAGTACTACTTAAAAGATATTATTAACCACTTAAACTACAAACAACCACAAGTAGTTAAAGCTGTTAAAAATTTATCTCAAGAAGATTACTTCGATAAAAAACGTAATGAACATGACGAAAGAACAGTATTGATTCTTGTAAATGGTACACAACGTAAGAAGATCGATGAATTATTAGCTAGAGTTAACACTCGTATTGAACAAGCTAACAAGGAAACAGAATTATAATTCTTTGAAGCTATTTCAAACTATAATTAGGTTTTAATTCTAATTATTTAAAGAGTATTGGGAATGTATCCCATGATTATAGGAGATGTGAGGATGATTGTTATTATCTTCATGTCTTTTTTTGTATTAATAGATTCTATTATTTAGGAGTGTGCCTGAAATTTTAATAATTAGCACCTTAGAAGGATGATAAATGGCATTTTAAAAGTATGAGCATCGATCTAATCTTCATAAAAAAATAAACTATACACAAGTTACCTTCTATCTTCGGAGGACTAGTATAGTTTATTGAGTAAGCATTACTTATTAAATGATTTTCCTTCTTAATATGATTTATATTTTTCAATAAAACTTAAAAATAAATCTAAAAATCTGTCTGCTTCTTCTACATAAGGTGCATGCCCTGAATCTTCAAATAATACTTTTTCGATATTTTGGAAATGCTCTTCCATTTCGTAATGGTTCTTGTCTCTAATAATCGGATCATAACGTCCGTTAATAATTAAAGTTGGCACTTCGATATTATGTGTAAATTTCTTATTAGCATTCACTGTTTCTAAAAGTGCTCGGCTTGCTACCGCGCTATCTTCTGGACTCTGTTTACTATATAAGCGTTGGCGCTGAAACCATTTCATCGCTTGCCCATAATTTTTATAAATAAATGGGAAGAGTATGAGTAGTGCTTCTGATTTATTGAATCCAGCGACTTCATCTTGTTGTTCAATCATTAACTTTGTAAAGCCATGAATAATATCTTCAACTTTTGAAGATATTATTGTTAAAGAGTGTACTTTTTTCTCATGTTTTTCTGTAAATTCCCTCGCGATGATGCCTCCCATATCATGACCTAAAATATGTGCTCGATTAATATTTAATTTATCCATTAAGATGTATAAGTCTTTCACGTGATCATCTAAGCTATATGAATTAGGTCGGCTAGATTTACCATGCCCTCTAACATCATATGCTATTACTCTATATTGATCTTGTAATTGTTTATTTAATAAATAAAAAGCTGCGGAATTACCGTCTAAGCCATGAATTAATATAATGGGAATGCCTTGTCCTTCATCTTGGTAAGCGATTTTCGTTTGATTTACCGTTTGAATTTTTTTCATAGTGGCACCTCCCTTAGTTTTTACTATACCCCTTTAATCAGCGCTTACGCTATGAACATCCATACTATTAATTTTATTTTTATTTAATAGTTTTTTTATCAAAAAAAGCCCAACCGTCATTATTCTATTGACTGGTTGAGCTTCATTTTCATCTATTAAACTTTAGTTCTTGAGGATAATCGAATAGTATAGAAAATAATTAACACCACAATAATTATCCAAATAAGAAGAGAGAAGATTTGTGCAATTTCAGGATTTGTAATTACAGCGTCAATTGTTTTTTGGCAGAATAATAAACCAATCACTGTATATTCTAATCTTTTAAAGAAAACACCTGCTAAGCCTAAAATAATTCCTACAAAAAATACAAATTGATGACTGTAGATTGTGATAGGAATAATTCCCCACGTAAAATTAAAGGCACGCATAATAATTAAGACGAGCGTTATAATCGCTATACTATAACCAATAAGAATTTCAGGTCGGTTGCTATAGAGATATTTCTTCCTTTCTACTCGAAGATTAATAATTATACTTAGCGGAAAGACAACAATACAATAAAAGATTGAAATTGTCGTCGCCGCTTGGAAGGGCACATATTGTTTATCGTATAAATAAGAAATCAAGACAAAATTTACTATAAAAAATACAACCGGGTTAAGTTGCAAACCAAATAAGTTACGTTGAATTGTCAAAATAATTTGAGCCGGTGATTTACCTCTATATTCTAAATAATCTTGATCTCTCGCTTCAGACTTTTTCAAATCTGTGCGTAAATTCTCTTTTGCATCATCAATTAGATTAGGAGCCATTCCTTTATGGCTAAAGTAGTCATTGATATTTTCAAGTAACACTTTGTCGTTAGTTCTCATGAGTTACTCCTTTATAAATCGAAGGTTAAGATATAATTCTCTTTGCAATATCTACAATATCTTATCCCTCTCATTGTTTCATTGTTCAATTAAGCATTTTATCATATATTGATATTAATTTCTTTTGCTATAAAAAAATAGAGTAGATTAAAATTCGAAAATGAATTTTAATCTACTCTAGAACTTATTATTTAGCTATATCAATACGGTATAATTTTAAGTTTTTATCTTGTGTCCCGTTTGAACCAAATTGATAACTTGTATTGCCTTTTTGGATATAACCAAAGTTACCACTTATTTTGTTATATTGCACACGTGTCAACGCATTTTGACCTACGCTTTTTTTAACTTGATTATAAGTTGGACCATTCGCTTCGTTATAAGTCATAGATACTCTAGTTACATAACCTTGATTTTTTTTACCATTCGCAGTTACAACTAACACACCTTTATTTGTACGATATTCATAATAACTTTCACGGTTATTCGGATTTTTAGAATAGATTGGTGTACCGTATTTGTGTGTAACATTTTTGATTGACTCGCCAAGTGTAACATTTTCTAATGATTTTTGTCCTTGAGTTAATTGTTGAACTGTTTGAATTGAATTACCACTAGCCGCTTCGGCATGATTTACGCCTACTCCTGTCATTACTAGTCCTGAAACTAAAAATGCCGCTACTAATTTTTTCATAAGCACTCTCTCCTTTATCTCTTTTCTCGTCTTGTGCTTATTTATAGTACACCCTCATTATTACTAAAATAACAGCATTATTACAAAAATGTTACATTTTTATTTTTTTATGTAACAAACCTTAGTTAATCTAATTCGCCAAGCCAATTAATTTAACGTTGTGGCATGTGTTTTTTTATAAACGGAGTGATGTCCTCAATGAATTTTTCTTTTTCTTCTTCAAATGGATACAAGCTAGATTGACTATAAACTTCAAATTGTACTTCTCCGATTAAATCAGCTACTTCTTTCGCTTCGACAGTGGTAATTCTCTCTCCATACTCTCCTACAATAATATATGTTGGTTTTTCTACTCGATTAAACCCACTTGCGATATTCGTTTCTTTAAAGACATCTTCAATCGCTTGAGTTTCTTCTTTGGTTGAAATAGCATTGGTATCTTCAACATGTTTTAGGAATTTATTAATTTTACGTGGTTTAAAATATCTACGTTTTTCCAAGAACTTATCTTGTTTATTATCTTCCCAGTTGCGGATTTTATGAGAATATTTTCTAAACAAGCGTTCTTCTGGCAACTCCCCTTCAATAGATGTCGGGCTTACCATCGTTAGTGAAGAGACGTAATTAGGATAACGCTCGGATAAATCAGCAATAATCGCCGACCCCATTTCATGCCCAATGAATGCAGCTTCATCTATATATAAATAATCGAGTAATTGGATAATATCGTCTGCAAATTCATTAAATTTAATCTCCCTTGGCTTATCAGAATAGCCATGCCCTCGTAAATCCATTAATACCACTTGAAATGACTTCGCCAACTCTTTTGCTACATTTTGGAAAATTGAAGCATTCTCATAAGCAGTATGAACTAATACGACCGGGTAACCTTCTCCCATCGTATCGTAATGGAGTGATAAACCACCTTTTCTAGTAAATAAATCCATTTCAATCCTCTCCTTCTTGCTTAATATTAATTGGTAAAATAGATAGTAATTCTTCGATAGTAGAGATAATATAGTCTACTTCTTCAGCGAGAGGTTCAATTTCAGCATCGTCATGTTTAAACCAAACACTTACCATTCCCATTGCTCGAGCAGGTGCTACATCATTAAGGGCATCGTCCCCTACATACATAATTTCTTCTGGTTCAACATCTAATTGATCAATCATATCTTCGAATATTTTAGGATGGGGTTTACGATATCCAACTGTTTCAGACGTAGATAAATAATTAATGACATGCCCTAAGCCTAATGAGTGTAGTCGAAACTGTTTTATCTTAGATTTTCCATTCGCTATCACGCCTAATGTGTAATCACTGTTAGATAGTTTTTCCAAAGTGTAAAGCGTGTCATAGTATGGGAATACATAGCGATAGAAATGCATCTCAAAGTCATTAAATAAATCTTTCCAACTCAATCTATCAATATGAAATTGTTTGATAATCGCTTTATATAAATCAGGTTTATCATTATCTTCATCATCATCCAACTCGATAAATTTGCACTTAAAATCCGCTAATTGAACATGCACAAAGTAATCGTGAAAGCGTTCATATTGTTCTTCAATAAATTTATCTCTTGATTTAGTTCTATCTAATAAGGTTCCTTCTAAATCAAACACAACTGCTTTTATATGGCTTAAATCCATGATTTTTCCCTCTTAGTTCTATAATTATTCTTTTAATTCTTTATCTTATTTAACTTATTACATCTTTTTGTTTAATCAAAATGTAAAACAATGTTGGAATACCAATTAATGCTAAAATAATACTTGCAGGTATTTGTACTGGATGAATTATCGTACTGCCTATCCAATCGGCGAATAGCATAATAGTAGCACCAATTAATATATTTAATGTCATTTGTACGCTTAATGTATAGTGCCAATAACGTTGTCGTATAAGTTGAGGCACAATCATACCTATAAAACCAATGACTCCGATATACGCTACAGCAATCGCTGTCATAATTGATGCGAGTATAAGTACAATAAATGTCACACGCTGCACTTTTAACCCTAAAGACCGGCTTTTCAATTCTCCTAATTGTAAAAGCTTAATAGTTGGTATCATACAAAATAAGATAATAACAACCGGGATGGCTACACTTCCAATATACATCGCTTCCCGCATTTCTGCAGTTGCAAATCCGCCAAAGAAATAATTCGCAATTTGTTTCATGGCATTCGGCTTAATTAATACAAGGATATAGAGTAACGCATTAAATAACGATCCAATCATTAAACCAGTAATAATTAATACTCTAATTGGGTAACCTCGAGACATTACCGCTGTAATTATAAGAACAATGATTAAAGTAATTAAACTAAATCCTATAGAAAAAATAGGAGTCAAAATAAATGAAAATCCTAAGAACACCGAAAGACCTGAGCCGAATGTAGCACCACTAGCCAACCCAAGCGTAAAACTATCAGCTAAAGGGTTGTTTAATACAGTTTGAAACATTTGCCCAGCTAACGTTAGAATTGCGCCAGTCAATATCGCTTCTAATACTCTTGGTAATCTGACTTTATAAAGAATAGTTTGATTAAAAGTATCATTCAATGTGCCTAAATCCCAAAATAAGCTAGCTATAATAGTGAGGCACAAACAAAATCCCCATATTATAAATGTTAAATAAATTGTCTTCGTCATTTTATCAACTCTTCAACTATCTTTCTATCATCTTCTATATTATAACCGATACGTCAAAAAGAAAACGGAACAGAAATCTTTGAAAGTTCAAAGATTTCATTGCCCCGCCTTAACAATATGAATTATCGTTTATAAATCGCATCACGTAATTCTTTTAACCCTTCATCGATACGTGGACCTGGACGCGAAATTTCATCACCATTTACTGTTTCTACACGTTCATTTTTAACTGCTTTAATTTGTTCAAAGCCTCCACGTTTTTTAATTACTTTATAATAATCTGACTTAGACAAGCCTTCTGTAGAAATTAAAATATCAGGATTTTTTTTAATTATACTTTCTTTATCTACTGCTTTCCAACCTTCAATGTTTGAAAAGCTATTTTTAGCACCAAGTTTGTTAAGCATGTCATCGAAGAACGTACCTTTTCCTGCTGTATAAATATCAGGTTTAGAAGATACTTCCATAAAGACACTTTGTGATTGATGATGTTTCGGCACTGATTTAACTACTTTTTCAACATTTTTCTTTGTTTCATTAATTAATTCATCAGCCTGCTTTTCACGCCCAGTTACTTCTCCAACTTGTTTAAAAGTATCATATGTTTGTTCAAGTGATTGCGCATCTTTAACATATACTACTTTAACACCACTTTTCTCTATACTATCTAGCACTTTTTTAGAAGTTCCTTTTTGAGATTCATGTGCTAAAATCAAGTCGGGTTTTGCTTTAAGTAAATCTTCTTTATTTAAATTCATCGCATCAAATTGTTGTTTACCTTTTTTAACGTCTTTTGGGTAATCATCAACTGTAGACACGCCGACAACATTCTTTCCTAAGCCTAATTCATATAAAATCTCTGTATTACTAGGTATAAGTGAGACAATACGTTTATAAGATTGATGATTATTGGATGAAGATTGATTTGATTCTGATGACTTGTTAGATTGATTACTTTGACCACAAGCCGCTAACACAAGCATTAACGCTACAAGCACTAACCATATTTTCTTATGTAACATGTTACTACTAAAACCTGCCTTTCTTGATAGAAGTTTATGCCTTTATAATAACAAATTACTTTTATAATTAATTAAATTCCATGCTATTTAAATAAGGAATTTTACACTTTAACCATAGTATTGACTTAGACCTCAAAAAGTTTAAACTCTAGTATTCATATTTATGTATTGTACTTATTTTTTAAACAAAAAATAAGACACCTTTATGTTTATTAAGGTGCCTCATTTATAAAATGGTGTATGTTAAGCAATGATTTAATAATATTCAGGTTCTTTAGGATTAGGACCATAGGTATTAGAACCCTGTTCACTATCTTTTATACAATAAATCAAGGCGATTATTGAGATAATAAGCAATGCAAATGAAATAGCACCTATTACAATCGTAACTATCGTTCCAACTACGCCTGTAAAGAAACTATCTAAAGATACGTGAAAGTATGTGTCAGCAAGTGTTTCTATTTCGCGAATTAACATGCAAACAAGCATGATGACAGGAATCGTCATTGTATGGCCAACATCATGAAATCTACGCACCGACATCGTAAATAATCCTATTAAGAGAACTAAATCTATTATTTCATAGACTATGCCGAAAAATATTTCGCCATCTTTAAAAATCGAGGTTAAGATACCGAAAATTAGACCTAACAAAATTAATACAAGGATGTTGCATAGCGTAGCTAACCAGTAATGACGTCGTCTTGTACGCCCTTCGATATTTAGGTAATTTTGCCAAAAAAGCTTATACGCTTCAATCATTGTCTTCTCTCCTTAAATATGTAATTAATTGTATGTTAATTTAATCATTACACATTTAAAGATTTATTAAAATAGTTTATTGGTTATACGCTCGTATAGCTTGAGCGATATACTGGTTAAGTCTAGAATTACGACTTTTATTGATATTTTGCGCAAAGCGTTCATCATTCTCATAAGTTAACGCCATATATTCCAAAAATTGTCCATCAACATTGGGTACTTGACGTTGTAGAATCGATTTTAATTCTGAAATGTAACGGTATACCTGTATTTCGTTGGCATTATAACCTTCTTCTAACAATACATTCATCTTTTCGAAAAACTGATTCAGCTGCTGATTTACATTACTGTCAGATTTTTGCTTATCTGAATCACTTAAATTTTTACGTTGCGTTTTAAACGCTTGATAATATTCAGTGTCTCCATATTTTAATTCTGCTTCTCGGTCGTATTGATCCTGTACATTAAAATCATTAAATTTCTCCATATTAATCTCCTCTTCTCTATTATGAGTAAGATGATAATCGAGGAAAGTAATCATTTGATTAAGCTGATTACGATGTTGAATAATTTGCATATAATTGTTTTCTAAAATTTGATTTTTCTCTCTAATACTTTTATCAAAATATTGTTGGATGTCATGCAACGATAAATTAAGTTGTCTAAGAAAGATAATAACCTGCAATTTAGCAATATCTTGAGTAGAATAATAGCGATAGCCACTTTCTGCAATATAACTGGGTACTAATAACTCAATTTCGTGATAGTAATGTAGCGTCCGTGTACTAATATTTGTAATCTGATGTACTTCTTTAGGAGTGAAATATTCATTATTTAACATTAAGCGGCACTCCCCCTGTCCTTTCGCAACTTATTTCAACATCACTTAACTTCAATATATCATCTAATAAGGAGTATGAGCTATGACGAAACGTGAAGGTCAATCCTTATCTATAAAATAATTATCTAAAAATGTATAGCGTTGTACTCCTTTTCCGTTAAAATAATTTTTCCCAAAATTATCTAGCAACGCATGAAATTCATTAGCATCTTGATTAGTAAAATATGTTGGCAAGATTATATACTTTTTAAATTTATCGTAACTTTCAGTTTGCGTATAACCTAATTTATGATAAAGACGACGTGTATAACTGTCTGGTATAAACTCGATTCCCCCAAAAATATAGACAATTAAAACGTCTGCTGTTTCGCTACCTACACCTCGAATATTTAATAATTCTCGCCTTAAATTTTGTCCATGAATACGTGCTATTTCTTCATAATTAAATCGGTAATTCTCTAACCATTGAAATAAAGCGTGAATCGCTTTACCTTTATTTTTATAGAAACCACTAGAACGAATCACTTCTTGTAATTCTTCTAAAGGCATTTTTAAAATGTGATAAGGATCAAATTGCGTTTCTTCTTTTAACCGTTGCAAAGCCATATCTGCATTTTTCCAATTCGTATTTTGAACTAAAATAGCACCTAACATAATTTCTTCTGGCGTTTTCCCAGGCCACCAACCTTGAGGACCCATATGTTGGTACAATATCTTATAAAGTTCTTCTGTTGTTAGCATTGGCATGCTTTCCCTCCATTTATCACAATTTGATAACTTAACCATGTTTACTTTTCCCTAAATAATTACCTATAATACAAGGCTGAGACACTATATATTAATGTCTCAGCCTCTCACATAAGGTATATTTATTTATAAATAATCTAATTAATTTACATTGTTTCTGGTGCAGATACTCCTACTAATGCTAAAACATTGTGTAATGTAATTCTAACTGCCTCCACTAATGCTATATGTGCTTTAGTTTTTTCTACATCGTCTGTTAAGACTTTTTCAGCATTATAGAATTTGTGGAATGCTGAGGCTAAGTCTTGAATATAGTTAGTTAAACGATGTGGCGCACGACTTGCCGCTACATGTTCAATTGTAGGTTCAAATTCTGCAACTTTTTTCAATAAGTCGATTGCTTTTTCATTAGTAATAGTACTAAAGTCTGCCTCTTTAGTTACTTCAACGCCTTGTTCTTTAGCCTGTTTTAAGATTGAACAAATACGCGCATGTGCATATTGTGCATAATAGATAGGGTTGTCTTGTGACTTTTCTTTTGCAAGTTCTAAGTCAAAATCAAAGTGTGAGTCAGGACTACGCATTGTTAAGAAGTAACGTGCTGCATCGATGCCCACTTCATCCATAATATCACGTAATGAAATAGCATTTCCTGTACGTTTACTCATTTTAACTTCTTCACCATCTTGCATTAAACGTACCATTTGCATAATTTGAATTTCAAGGCGATCACTATCAACACCAAATGTTTCTAAACTTGCTTTAAGACGATTGATATAACCATGGTGATCAGCGCCCATTAAATCGATTAAGATATCGTTGCCACGATTGATTTTATTATAGTGGTATGCTGTGTCTGGAGTGAAATAAGTATAATTACCGTCTTTTTTAATTAATACACGGTCTTTATCATCTTTAAAGTCAGACGTACGTAACCATGTTGCACCATCCGCTTCATATGTGTAACCAAGTTCATGCATTTTAGCTAGTGTGTTATCAATGGCGCCATTTTCATATAATGATGTTTCACTAAACCAGTTATCAAAGTGCACATTAAAATCTGCTAAGTCTTTCTTTAACTTATCCATTTCATAATCTACGCCTAATTGTCTAAACGTTTTAAGACGTTCTTCATCTGAGTAATCTTTCATCTCAGGATGTTTATTAGCTAAATCTTTACCAATTTCAATGATATCTTTGCCGTTGTAGCCATCTGCTGGCATTTCATGACTTGTATCACCAAGTGCTTCAAAATAACGTGCTTCGATTGAACGTGCCAAATTAGTAATTTGATTACCAGCGTCATTAATATAATACTCACGAGTGACCTCATAACCTGCTGCTATTAAGATATTCGCTAAAGAGTCTCCTACCGCTGCATTTCTTGCGTGACCAATATGTAAATCTCCTGTTGGATTGGCAGAAACATATTCTAATAGAATCTTAGTATTTTTTGATTCTTCAGCATGACCAAATTTATCACCTTTATTAATGGCTTCTGGTATGACTTGAGTTAAATAGTGATTATCTAAATAAAAGTTAATAAAACCTGGTCCAGCAATATCTACTTGTTTAACATTAGCTTTACTAGTATCCAAATGATCTACGATTGCTTGAGCAATTTCGCGCGGGTTACGTTTAGCAATTTTAGTTAATACCATAGCAATGTTTGTAGCATAATCGCCATTTTTTGTATCTTTTGGAATTTCAATTTTAATTTCCGGTACATCTTCTGTAAGACCAGCTTTTTTAATGCTTGCTTCAATTTCTTGTACTAACGTGGCTTTTACTTGTTCAATAATATTCATTAGCTTATCTCCTTATAATTAATTTCATATTGATATGAGCCCATTTTTTCATTATTTTGATGTAATTCGTATTGAATTTTTAATTTCCCACCATTATCGTTTACAAAATGTAGTATGCTGCGTGTTTTAACCGTTAACGGAATACGACCAGCTGGAATATCATAGAGTGTTACCGTATCTTGACCTTCAACAAAATGAAGATTCATATTAATATCACCTTTGCGTATTAATTTTACACCTTGTTCTTCAATCTTGATTGTTACATTAACAATCGCTTCTTCAATCCGTTCTTGATAGCGTATAAAGTCTGCACTCTTTTTTTGCCATGAGCCTTGAGTAGCAAACTCGAATTTTTGCTTTTCATCATTTTGTTTTAAGACTTGCTTCGTTTGAATATCTATGTTCTTATCCAACGTTTAACTCACCCTAATTCCTAATTAATACACCACATTATAGCACAAATCCCATAGTGCTTGTAGTCGTCAACTTCCCATACATTGAGTCAATTTAGTACTGTGAAAATTTAATTTATAATAAACTAGACTGAATAATTCTAACCTGCTTAAATAATAACTACATCTCCCGACTTTTTATTTTTATCACCGATGCAAAACCTCTTAAAACCAGTTTACAATCTATTGCCCTCTATTCCTTACCATTAAAATAAGATATATATTATGCTATAATTTAACATGTAATAAACAAGTAATTTTATAATTATTACGGTTTGACATCAAGACTTATGGAGGGATAGAAAGTGAAAACGCATGTCCTATATGGCAAGTCTGAAGTAGAAGTCAATGTGCCCGATGATAGCACAGTAATTGAACCCCAAACTATCGACGCGATAGATGACTATACTTCAACAATTCAAAATGTTCTGAGAAATCCTACGGGCTCTAAGCCTTTAAAAGAACTTGTAAAAAGCGATGATATCGTTTCAATCGTTATTAGTGATATTACGCGCCCAACGCCTAATCATATATTAGTACCTTTATTAATTGAAGAATTAAATCATGTGCCACGTGAGAACTTTGTAATTATTAATGGCACAGGTACACATCGTGATCAAACACGTGATGAACTTATTCAAATGTTAGGCGAAGATATTGTTGATAGCGTAAAAATCGTGCATAACCACTGTAATGAAAAAGAAAGTCTTGTTAAAGTGGGACACAGTAAATATGGTTGTGACGCTTATTTAAATAAAGAGTATGTGGAATCTGACTTTAAAATTGTTACTGGTTTTATTGAACCCCACTTCTTCGCTGGCTTTTCAGGTGGGCCTAAAGGTATTATGCCTGGTATTGCTGGTATCGAGACAATTCAAACATTCCATAATGCGAAGATGATTGGTGACCCACGTTCAACTTGGGGAAACTTAGAAGATAATCCAGTGCAAGATATGGCACGAGAAGTTAACACAATGTGTAAACCGGATTTTATGTTAAATGTTGCTTTAAACAAAGATAAAAAAATTACCGCTGCATTTGGTGGCGATGTGTTCGAAGCACATAAAGAAGGTTGTGCATATGTTAAAGAACATGCCATGTTTAAATGCGAGGATCGATTTGATGTCGTAATTGCCTCTAACTCAGGCTATCCACTCGATCAAAACTTATATCAAACGGTAAAAGGTATGAGTGCAGCTAGTAAAGTCGTAAAAGAAAATGGAAACATTATTATGGTATCTGAATGTGCCGATGGGTTCCCAGATCACGGAAAATTCGCTGAAATATTTAAAATGGCTGATACCCCACAAGGCATTTTAGATTTAATTCATGATCCGAACTTTTCCGAAGTCGATCAATGGCAAGTCCAGAAACAAGCAAGTATTCAAACATTTGCCAATGTATATGTTTATTCAGAATTAACTGACCAACAATTAAAAGATTCAATGTTAAATCCAACTTCAAATATTGAACAAACGATTGCAGAATTAGAAAAACAATATGGTTGTAAACTAAGTATTGGGGTTATGCCACAAGGCCCGTTAACTATCCCATACGTAGAAGACGAAGAATAATTGGAAGGAATGATATACATGACTGAATTACAAAATAAAGAATTAAAATTAGATTCACTACTTCAAGAAATGAAAAGTGTAGTTATCGCTTTTTCTGGGGGTGTGGACAGTAGTTTTGTTCTAAAAAAAGCGATTGATGTTTTAGGTATTGATAATGTAAAACCAGTCGTTGTGAAATCTGAACTTTTCAGAAATGAAGAATTTAACCAAGCAATTGACTTAGGTCGAGAAATGGGTATCGAAGTAATAGAAACTGAAATGTCTGAATTAAACGATGCTAATATTGTTAAGAATACACCTGAAAGTTGGTACTATAGTAAACGTTTAATGTATAGCAATTTGTCTCAAATCAAAGAAGATTTAGGTCTCAATTATGTATTAGACGGTATGATTATGGATGATTTAGAAGACTTCCGTCCTGGTTTAAAAGCGAGAGAAGAATTCGGCGTACGTAGCGTCTTACAAGAGGCTCAATTATATAAAACAGAAATTAGAGAACTAAGTAAACAATATAACTTACCAGTATGGAATAAACCTGCATTGTGCAGTTTAGCGTCTCGTATTCCTTATGGTGAAGAGCTAAGCTTTACTAAAGTAAACAAAGTGAATGAAGCTGAAAAACACATTTTAAATTTAGGAGTTAATAATGTACGTGTACGTTATCACCATAATATTGCACGTATTGAAGTAGCACAAGAGGACTTAGCAACTGTTATTACAAACAAAGATAATATCACATTGCGCTTAAAAGAACTTGGTTTTGACTATGTTACTGTAGATTTAGAAGGTTACAGAACTGGTAGTATGAATGAAGTTATCGATACAACTTCAACTAAATTAGTATAAGGAAGTATACACATGAGTAAAGATCCTAGCTCTATCGAAGACTTGCTCGAAAGTGTAAAATCAAATCAAATATCAATTGATGAAGCTAAAGCCCAACTCAGTCACTATGACGAATTGGGCTTTGCTAAAATTGATTTACATAGAGCACAACGTCAAGGTTTCCCTGAAGTTATTTTCGGTCAAGGAAAGACGAAAGAACAAATTGTTAAAATTATAACTAGTTTACTTCATCATAATAACGTTATTTTAGTCACGCGAATTGATCAAGATAAAGCAACCTATGTTTTAGAACATCATCCAAATTTAGCACATTATGCAGAGGCTAATATTGTATGTACTCCGTTAGATGAAATTGAGAAGTCAGAACATTATATTTCTGTATTATGTGCAGGTACATCAGATTTACCCATTGCCGAAGAAGCGGCTATTACAGCCGAAGTGATGGGCATTCAAGTAAAACGTTTTTATGATGTAGGTGTATCTGGAATTCATCGTTTATTCGCTCATATCCAAGATATTCGTCACGGGAAGGTTTCTATCGTCATTGCAGGCATGGAGGGCGCGCTTTCTAGCGTTGTAGGTGGTTTAGTAGATCATCCTGTTTACGCAGTACCGACTAGTGTTGGCTATGGGGCCAATTTAGATGGAATAACTACACTATTGTCGATGATTAATTCTTGTGCTCCAGGAACAAGTGTACTCAATATTGACAACGGTTTTGGAGCTGGTTATAACGCTGCGATGATTATTAACATGCTAGAAAACACATAGAATGGAGCTAAAATTATGAGTAAAGCTTTATATTTAGATTGCCATGCTGGTATAGCAGGTGACATGCTACTTTCTGCTTTAGTTGACTTAGGCGCCGATGCTAAAAAAATTGAAAATGAACTAAAACAGTTACCTATTGATGATTTTGCATTACATTTTGAAAAGAAAGTTAAACAAGGTATCAACGCTATGACGTTGAATATCGACTTTCATGAACATCACCATCATCGTAAAGCTTCAGATATTTTCAAAATGATTGATGAAAGTCACTTAGCAGATCGGGTTAAAGCACGGAGTAAAAAAATCTTTGAAACTATTGGTTATGCTGAAGCGAAAATACATGGCATGACCCTCGAAGATGTGCACTTTCACGAAGTCGGTGCCATGGATTCAATTATCGATATTATTGGTGGCTGTATCGCACTTGAACAACTCGATATTGAAACATTATATTGTTCAGCCATTCCAACAGGAAATGGCAAAATCAATATTGCTCATGGTATTTACCCTATCCCAGCGCCTGCTACTGCTGAAATTCTAAAAGGCATCCCACTAGCCGATTTCGATGTTCAAAGTGAATTGACAACACCAACTGGGGCTGCATTTGCTAAAAGTTTAGTTTCCAACTTTGGACCTTTTCCCGCTGCTACGATGACCGAAATTGGATATGGCGCAGGAAATAAAGATTTTGAATTTCCAAACATTTTACGTGTTATTCAATTTCAAGATGCCCGAGAAAATACAAATGACCAAGTCCAAGTGGTAGAATGCCAAATTGATGATATGACGCCTGAAATGCTAGGACATTTTATGGATATAGCGCTAAAAGACGGGGCGTTAGACGTGTACTACACACCTATCACAATGAAAAAGAATCGACCTGCCATTCAATTAACTATCATTTGTAAGGTCAATGAAAAACATCATATTGAAAATATAGTACTGAGTCATACCTCATCATTAGGTGTAAGAAGCTATACAGTAAATCGTCGTATTTTAAGTCGTGCTTTTCGTAAAATAAAAACTCAATACGGCGAAATTACAATTAAATTCTCTTTAAAAAACGGCAAGATTTTAAAAATGAAACCTGAGTATGAAGAGATGAAAAAAGTAAGTACAGAAGAAAGTATTCCTTTACAAAACGTTTATAACGAGGTTATGAAAGTATTATATAATCATTATAAAGTGGGCGACGAATTAACTGAAGAATAGCCTTCGCTTTAGAATAAAAGTTTTGTATAAAACGAGGCGTGAAGAAGATAATTAAGTAGAATCCCTCTTCACGCCTCTTTATTTCAGTCAACGATTTCTAAGCTAAAAACTAAGATATCTTTAACTTTTAAATTTATTTTAATGCTTCGAATAACTCTTCGCTAGAATTATTCCACATTTCTTCATTATGTGATTTCAAGAAATCTTTTAAAACTTTTTTATTATCTTCTCCAATATGATCAACGATAATTTTATGTTTCATAGATTTGTCCATCATATTAACGTGTTCAGGCATACTCTTATATCCACGGCGAATACTTTTATTAACCAATAAATAGCAAGCTGTAACACCTGCATAGTAAGGCCCATTTTCGCCACGTTCGGTAGTTACCCAACATAGCCAGTATTCTTTAGCTTCTTCGCCTTCTACTGTTTCTTTATCAGTAATCCATTTTACGCCCTTTTCAACTTGAGCACGCGCATGCATGCCTCCAATATCAATAAACGCTTCTTTCTTCGCAACATCTATAAAGACAGGAGCAATATTATCTAAACTAATTGATCCAATATTTGTACCCTTATGGCCATCTAAAGGATCATTCTTAATAATATTAAATTTAAAACCTTTGTTCTCAGACACTGTTACACCTCCAAAAACTTAATTTTTATATTTATTATATTATGAGTTATTGATGAAACTTTCAACGAATCTATTTAATTCATTTCATTTAGTAAATTAATAATAGAACCTTTAATCTGTGGATTTTTAATATTAAGTATCATTTCTTTTGGATAGTATAATTTATAATCTTCACGATTGATACCTGTAATACTTGAAATTACAAGGGACTGACTACTTATTTCTCTAATACTCCCGTTTCTTCTTAATAAATGAATCGGTTGTCGATTTGAACCAGGTCGGTCATAATCGTATGGTAAATCTGAGAAAGCTTCACTAACAAAGTAATAATCAGCGTCTATGCCACCTTCAATAAATAGTTCTTGTAATTCAGTGATCGTAATAATCGAACCATCAAATGGTATGTATTTAAATAAATCACGATTAATAAATCTTCGTGCTAAATCACTAAGTATTGCATCATTCTCATTAACCCATTTTTTCAAATAATATAGCACTACGACTTCATCTAATTCTACATACTGTTCTATAGTAATAGTTTCTTCGAAAAATGGTACAAAATCTTCTGGATACATTTTAAAATGATAGCCTTCTTTATACAATTGTTTTACTCGCTTCAAACAATTATTCAATAAAACTTCTCCACCTCTACTAACCGGATGGAAGTAAATTTGCCAGTACATTTGATATCGGCTCATAATGAAGTTCTCAACAGCATGCATACCGCTTTCTTTAATAAGCACTTCATCTTTAGATGGTCTCATTAAACGCAGTATTCTCTCCATATCGAATGTTCCATAAGATACACCTGTAAAATAAGCATCACGTTGTAAATAATCCATACGGTCTGCATCAATTTGAGATGAAATCATAGAAATTACCAATTTATTTTTATGCGTTTTATTAATAACATCAGCCACATCTTGCGGAAATGATTCAGAAACACGGCTTAATACTTGATTTACTTCAGTTGGACCAGTGATAATTGCCTGTGTAAAAGCCTCGTGGTCAGTATTAAATATCTTTTCAAAGCTATGTGAAAAAGGCCCATGTCCTAAATCATGTAGAAGCGCAGCACATAACGCTAGTGGTCTATCCTCATCGTTCCACGCCTCGCGCCCTACAAAAGTTTCATCAATCATACGACGTACGATTTCATAAACACCTAGAGAATGTCCAAAACGACTATGTTCTGCAGTATGAAAGGAAAGATACAAAGTACCCAATTGTTTAATACGACGTAAACGTTGAAATTCTTTAGTTTTAATCAAATCCCAAATAAGCTGATCTTTAACATGAATGTATTTATGAATTGGATCTTTAAATACTTTCTCTTCAGCTAATTTCTGTTCAACATATGATGTTTGCGTCAAACTTATCCTTCCTTTCATATTAGTATATTAATAAATTATATTTTTTTCTTCATTAGCGCTAAATCGAGTTGTTCCCCATACATTTCCGGTTGGTAAGAACGAATGATTTCAAAACCTTGTTCTTGATAATAAGCGATGGCACCTTTATTCTTATTATCTACTTCTAAATAGACGGCATCGTATTTACCTTTGAAATGAGCTAATCCATTTTTAAGTAAATCTGTACCATAGCCTTTATGTTGACACTCTGGATGAACATAGTGTGCGGATAAATATAAGTCTGTACCATATATAAAGTTTGCAAACCCTACAATTTCCTCTCCATCTATAGCAACTAAAAATAATTGTTCTTCTAAACGTTTTTTTAAATGTTGTTCATTATATGAAGCAGCAAGTAACTCGTTAATCGTTGATGCGGCATAAATATTTAAATATGTGTTATACCATGCCTTAGTAGCAATATCTCTAATAGCTACTACGTCATTTGCTGTCGCTTCTCTGACTTTATACATACTTGATTCTCCTGACTCTACAATGGAATTAATAATGAAATTATATCACAGACCGCAAGCAAGCGCTCAATATAGAAGTTAAGCTAAAAATGACTGGAAGTTTATTATAGTTTAGTTGCGTTGCCTAAACTTTCTTTCCATTCTTTAGCTCTTTCTAGAGCAAATACATCTTTAGAAATATCGCCTGGTCTTTCAGCCGTACCAATAATATATCCGTTTAATTCTGCACCTATAAAACCTAATGTATATTTCATTTGAGTAATACAAGGTTTCGCTTTTACTTTAGGGCAATCTCCACCCACTAAGACTAAACGGAAATCTATATTCGCCATCTTCTCTTTAAAATCACTATAATTAGGATCTATAAGTGTTTCAGACCAGTGATCAATAAACGCTTTTAATAATGCTGATACACTATACCAATAAACTGGAGATGCAAAAATAACTACGTCACTTTCTAGCACTTTATCTATAATTCCTTTATAGTCATCTTGATATGTAGTAATGTCTTCGTTCTCATGACGTAAATCTCTCACAGGATTGAATTGATATTCCGTTAAATCTATCCAGTCATATTCTAGCCCCTCTAACGCTAACTTTGTTAATTGCGCAGTATTACCTTCTGGGCGGCTACCACCAAATAAAACTGTAATCATTAATATTCCTCGCTTTCAAT
Source organism: Staphylococcus devriesei (assembly GCF_002902625.1). Taxonomy (GTDB): domain Bacteria; phylum Bacillota; class Bacilli; order Staphylococcales; family Staphylococcaceae; genus Staphylococcus; species Staphylococcus devriesei. The sequence continues at coordinate 28,166 of NZ_PPRG01000023.1, read as the reverse complement.
TAATTTATCCATTTATGTATAAGATATCGTTCATTATTTTATTATTATGTTAGAAATTTATAACTTAACTTTATGCCTCACTTATTGCTTACACAATGTGTTAGTACCCTATTCAGTACATATTTATGTAAGTTCCTTAAATTTTATTCTAGAAGCAAAAAAACTTCTTCATGATTTAAGGACTTAAAAACAGTCTCTAATTATAAAAAGCTCCTACACATATATAAACGGTGTAGGAGTCTTAATTACTTTATTTTTCATTATTTAATTGGAAATAGGTCATCAATTTTTTTAATCTCTTCATCACTTAATGTTATCTTAGCCGCCTCAATATTTTCTACAACTTGTTCAGCACGTTTTGCGCCTGGAATCACTACATCAAGTGCTGGACGTGTAAGATAGAAAGCTAAGACTATGTTAGCTATAGAAGTATCATGTGCATCTGCAATTGTTCCCAATTCTTTCACACGACGCACATTATCTTTAAATACTTCTGGTTGAAAGTCACGACGCGTTGCACGATGATCATTGAATGTTTGGTCTTCGTCATATTTACCTGCTAATATTCCAGATGCTAATGGGAAATAAGGGACGAAAGTAATATTGTTGTCAGCTGCATACTTCATTATTTCTTCATTTTCACGGTGTAATAGGTTGTATTCTAATTGAACTACGTCTACATAACCATCCTTATTAGCATCTTTAAGTTGTTCTAATGAGAAATTAGAAACACCAATTGCTTTAATTTTACCTTCTTGTTTAAGTTCTTGTAACGCAGCAACCGCTTTATCTTTTGGAGTATTTTCATCTGGAAAATGAATGTAGTATAAATCAATATAATCTACTTGAAGACGTTTCAAGCTATTCTCAACTTGTTGTTTTAAGTATTCTGGATCGTTGTTTTGAATGACTTCATCATTTTCTTTAATAACATGGGAGCCTTTAGTAGCAATTTGAACCTTTTCACGAGGGTATTCTTGAACGACTTGCCCTACTAACTCTTCAGAACGTTCTGGTCCATAAATATACGCAGTATCTAATAAAGTAATACCGTTATCGATGGCATTTCTAACAACTTCTTTACCTTGTTCTTCATCTAAATTTGGATACAAGTTGTGGCCACCTACTGCATTTGTACCGAGCGCGATTGGAAATACATGTACATCTGATTTACCTAATTGTACTAACTCTGGCATTAAAGATCTCTCCTTCTATTATCACTTTAGAATTAATTTCTCTTATTATATGATTTACCCGTTTCCTTTTAAAGTCATTCATATTGACTTTTCTCATATAATATATTTTAATGTAACTAACGAAGTTACATTAAAGGTGGTGAAGTAGTGAATTTAGAATTTAATATTTCTGTTCATGTACTTAGTTTTTTAACTAAACATAATGATGAACATTTCAGTAGTCAAGAATTAGCAGAGCTTACTTGTCTTAATCCAGTACAATTACGTCGTGTAACGACCATACTAACTAATCATGGTTTCATAACTACCCTTCGTGGGCAAAGAGGCGGATATCGTGCAAATGACACTACACCTACAATTAAATTATCTACTTTGTATCAAATGTTTGTAGTAGAGAAAACCAAATCACAACGAATTTTCACAGGTAGCGAACATAGTCATTGTGCTATTTCAAGAAACATCGCACATACTATGTCTCACTATAAAGAACGAGAGTTAGCATTAACACTCGATTTTTACAGTCAATTAACAATTAATGACGTTATTCAAGATATTATTAAGGAGGATACAACACATGTCACATTATAATTTATTGATTATCGGCTTTGGTAAAGCAGGAAAAACACTTGCTAAATATGTAGCATCACAAGGACAAAGCGTCGCCCTAGTAGAACAATCATCGGAGAACTACGGTGGCACATGTATCAATCATGGCTGCATTCCTTCAAAGGTCCTTGTTTATGATGGTATAGAGAATGTAAACTTTGAGACTGCCTTTTCAAGAAAAAAAGAAGTGGTAAGTGCCTTAAATAAGAAAAACTATGGCAACTTAGCAAATGATGATAATATCGATGTTCTAGATTTCAAAGCTCAATTTAAATCTAATACTGAAGTGAATTTAGTAGATAAGAATGGAGAGGTAGCACATACAGTTACTGCTGATAAGATTGTTATTAATACTGGCGCTAAATCTAATATACCGTCTATTAAAGGGATTGATACAGCACAAAATCTTTATGATTCACGCGGTTTATTGAATATTGAGTTTCAACCTAAAGATTTAGTCATTATTGGTGGCGGCTATATTGCACTGGAGTTTGCTTCTATGTTCGCAAATTTCGGTTCCACAGTCACTGTTATCGAACATAGCGATCAAATTATGCCGAGAGAAGATAAAGAAGTAGTAGAACATGCTATAGCTGATTTAGAAGCTAAAGGCATTACGTTTATTACAGACGCGAACATAGATGAATTTAAAAATGACGATTCACGTACAGTTGTAGAAACATCTAAAGGTATATTTACTGCTGATGCTGTATTATTAGCTACTGGCCGTATTCCAAATACTGACTTAGCGTTAGAAAACACTGATATTTCCCTAGGTGAACGCGGAGAAATTAAAGTAAATAACCACTTGCAAACTTCAGTAGAACATATCTATGCAGCTGGAGATGTCAAAGGAGGCCTACAGTTTACTTATATTTCATTAGATGACTTTAGAATTTTAAAATCCGAAATATTTGGTGATCACTCACGTACGACAGATAACCGTAGTGTCATTCCTTACACAGTATTTATCGATCCGCCATTATCTCGTGTCGGTTTAACTGCTAAAGAAGCGCAAGAGCAACATTACAACTATGTAGAAAATAAAATTCTAATTAACACTGTACCTCGTCACAAAATTAATAATGATGGACGTGGTATATTTAAAGTAGTTATTAATAAAGACAATAATGAAATTTTAGGGGCTACCTTGTATGGTAAAGAATCTGAAGAAATCATTAATTTAATTAAATTAGCCATTGATCAACATATCCCTTATCACGTATTACGCGATAATATTTATACACATCCTACTATGGTTGAATCATTTAATGATTTATTCAATATATAAGAACTACATTAGATAAAACTTTAAAATTAAATTTTCAATTTAACTATGAAGCATAATTAACCCTAGCTTATCAGTATTTTAAGCACTTTTAACAAGTATAAAAATTTTTTATCATTATTTTTTATAATGAAAATCTTTACTTATTAACGAATATCAGTTATAGTTGGACTTACGTAATAAAAGCTCGTGTATTTAATTGTAGTGTGTTTATCTAGAAATGCTCTCCTTTTTATAAATGAATTTGTTACAAATATTAAGTGCAAAAGCACATGGAGGTATTCTATATGAATAACGGTACAGTAAAATGGTTTAACGCAGACAAAGGTTTTGGCTTCATCGAAAGAGAAGACGGTGACGACGTATTCGTACACTTTAGCGGTATCGCTGGTGAAGGTTTCAAAACGTTAGAAGAAGGTCAAAAAGTTGACTTCGATATTACTGAAGGTCAACGTGGCGAACAAGCAACTAATGTTGTTGTAATGTCATAGGATTGAACCTATATTAACACTAAGAAGGAATCATTTTCTTCTTAGTGTTTTTTTATGTGATTATTTAGTTAGTTTTCGATAAGTTTTAAACTATAAGCTTAGGATCAATCTCATGAGTTACAAGGGTTAAAGACGCTATATTAATATATAAATTAAACTTATCATTATTTTTATTGATAAAAAGCTTTACTTATTAATAAATATGAGTTATAGTTAATCTAACGTAATAAAAGCTCGTGTATTTAATTGTAGTGTGTTTATCTAGAATGCTCTCTTTTTAATAAATGAATTTGTTACAAATATTCGTGCAAAAGCACATGGAGGTATTCTATATGAATAACGGTACAGTAAAATGGTTTAACGCAGAAAAAGGTTTTGGTTTTATCGAAAGAGAAGATGGTAACGATGTATTCGTACACTTCAGCGGTATTGCTGGCGAAGGTTACAAATCATTAGAAGAAGGCCAAAAAGTTGAATTCGAAATCACTGAAGGTCAACGTGGCGAACAAGCAACTAACGTTGTAGTAATGTCATAGGATTAAACCTTACTTGAGAACTAAGAAGAATTTATTCTTCTTAGTTCTTTTTTTATGAGCAAAACTCACAACTAATGTAATTCAGAATATAGCGTCATCCCTTTTCCCAAATAATAATGCATCAAAAAGAAGGCTCTTCGAATTTTAACTTTAACCTAGAATTTTGAAGATCCTCTTCTTTTAAAACGATATGCAATTATTATTTCTAGTCTTCTGTCTTATTTCGTGGCTTTACGCTTAGCCAATTTTTCTTTTAATTTTTTATCCTGTTCTTCTTTACGACGCTTGCGTTCTTCATTACGTTTTCTCAAACGTTCTTCTTCTTCAGGATCACGCGGTTTTTTAAGTTGCGTTGTCACTTTCTCCATTAGTTCATCTTCAGTTAGCGCAGCAAGTGGACGGTTATTAATAAACGCAAAAGTTTTACGACGTCCAGGGCCACAATAAGATTGGCATCCTATTTCAATTTCAGCTTCAGGGTCTAATTTTTCAAGTTTTCGCTTTAATGATTTTAGATTAACCGCCTGACATTCATCACATATTAAGAATTTATTTTTCACCTTGCTACCCACCTTTCTCTCTATAGCCACAACTATGTAGCGAGGTTAGACTATTTATATCTTTACTTTAGAAGACGCACATTATCGAACATTCTAAAGATAACCTGAAAATTTACTAGCTCACTCTAACCTCTATCGACTAATTTAACTCTAATAATTTTACTCTTTTTACCGGAAAATTCAAGCACTGTTTCAAAGAATACATATTTCTAAAAAAAGAGTAAGCTCATAATTCCTCTTCCGAATTCTGACTCACTCGTTCCTTTCAACTCATTATTGACCGTGATAAATTCTAAATTTTAATGGTTTAATACCATGTGCTTCCCACTCACTATAAATGCGTTGCTTATCAATTTTTTTATCAATAATAGTAATACCACAATCGCCTCCACCAGCACCCGAAGTCTTCGCAGCACCACCGAAACGCTCACCAATATCACACAATAGCTTTAAATTTTCCGTTTCAATATCAACGGTTGCTTCATTATCCATTTGTTGAATAATGCCACGATTTTGGCGAATCATTTTTTGTACACCTTTAATATTATTAGTTTTAAAAGCGTAAATTAAATTTTCAACACAAGAATGTGATTGATCTAAAAATTTACCATAAAAAGTAGGATCTGATTTAAGGCGTTTTACTTCACTTACTAAATGAGGAGAGGACGCTGGAGAACCTGTCCAGCCTATTAATACCTCCATGTTCTCAGGAGCTTGAAGTGGCTCAATATGAAGCCCTGGCCAGTTCTTTTCTAATACATCATTTACAGAAGTCTCTTCCATTTGTTGCTTAACCCAGTCGTGGTCAAATGTACTATAAGCAAGCCAACCACTGTAAACACTCACTGCAATATCACCACAAGAACTCAAACTTTGCAATCTCATGTTTGCAATAACTGCCAATTTATAAATATATAAGTTAGATAATTGCATTTCATAAAACTCATTTAAGACTTTCACAACTGATACTAATACAGCTGCACTTGAACCTAAGCCGTATTTTTGGCCTGATGCATCATCTAAATTACTATCAATCGTTAAATGAAAATGTTTTAACTTAACATTGCAACTTCTAGCATACTGTTCGAAAACTTCAATCGCTGTGACGACATATTTTAATCGATTAGCCGCATGAGAATCCGAAATTTCAATCTTATCTTCATTGCGATAGAAGGTGATTGGTTCATAATGTAATGTCTTAGAATGAATTGTACCCGTTATCTCATTTGAAGCTTCAATGGCAGCTGTAACAAAACGGTCTACCGCGATTAAGACCGACTTATAGCCTGGCTCAGTCACTGCATATTCACCTGCTACATAAAGCTTTCCTGGCGCTTTCACCTGAATCATTATATCTCTTCCTTACTTAATTATTTCAATTCCTGATTTAGTGATATCACTTGTAATAATTTGTTCTTGGTCAAATGTTTGTAGAAATTTATCTACAATTGCTTGTTGGTTTTTCTTTTCAATAAGAACTTTAACATTTGGGCCTGCGTCCATTGTAAAGTAACAAGGAAGCCCTGCTTCTCTACATTCATGGACAATACGCATTGCCTCATAACTTTCTGGAACTAAATATGTAAATGGTGGTTGCGCGCCTAAATTAGTCGCATGCATACGTAACCCATTTGCTTCAATCACTTCACCCATACGTTTGAAATCTTTATTAGAGATTGCTTCTTTAGTTTCTTTCAAATCCGCATCTACATGATCTAACCAATATTGATAGAAACGTGAAGTTTCACGTGTTAACGACATACCTGAACGGCTTGAAACTTTTTTAGATTTATTATTAATCACAACGAAGATCATAGCCAAGTCGTCTTCCCAACCTTTTGCATCAATGCTATGTGCGAATGAAGTCGCATCGTCTTGACCCTTTTCCCATTCGGCAAAGCCACCGAAGACACTGCGTGAGGCTGAGCCAGACCCACGACGGGCTAAGCGAGATAAGTCTTTATCAGATAAACCTAATTGGAGAGCTTCATTACATGCACCAGCTAATGCTGCGTATGCGCTAGCTGAAGAAGCTAACCCTGCCGCTGTAGGGACAAAATTTTCACTTTCAATTAGTGCATGTTCAGTAATGCCCGCTTCTTTACGAATCATTTCCATGTAACGCTTAATCTTGACACTTTCTTTAGCATTCACTTGTTCGCCATTAAGAACTAACTGGTCTTCAGTTAATGCCTCATCAAATGTTACACGCGTTTCAGTATAAAAACGCTCTAATGTAACTGATAAACTATTATTCATCGGAATAATCAGCGCTTCGTCTGCTTTACCCCAATATTTAATCAGTGCAATATTCGTATGTGCACGTGCTTTACCGCTCTTTTTCAATGGTTTATCCTCCTAACTTCTCAATCCATGTGTGTTGTGCTCCAGCTTTTTCTGCAACCGCTACAATATTTTTAGCAGTCTTTAACTCTTTCGCTAAAATTAGCATACTACCGCCACGACCGCCACCAGTTAACTTACCAGCGACTGAGCCATGTTGTTCGCCTAATTTAAGCAACATCTCAATTTTCTCGTGACTTACAGTTAATGTTCTTAAATCATCTTGGCATTGGTTGAAAACATCCGCCAATTGATCAAAACTATGATGTTCGATGGCTTCACTTGCAGAATATACTAAAGAGCCAATATGTTTAATAATGTCCATATATTTTTCATCGTTATCACATAATTGATGAACGTCTTCAACCGCTTGTTTTGTCGATCCTTTAATGCCTGTATCAATAACAACCATATAGCCATCTAAATCTAATGTTTTAAGGATTTCTACTTCCCCTTTTTGATACCATACAGGTTGGTTGGTGACGATTGTTTTAGTATCGATTCCGCTAGGTTTACCGTGAGCAATACGTTCAGCCCAATCCGCATTCTCTAATAATTCTTCATCTGTTAATGGTAAACCTAAATAATCATAACTCGCTCTAATAAATGCTACAGCTACTGCCGCACTTGAACCTAATCCTCTTGAAGGAGGTAAGTTTGCTTGGATTCGAACTAATAAAGGCTCCTCTACTTCTTTAATCTCAACGAAATGACCGACTAATGATTTCAAATGTTCTGGTGCATCATACAAAGGTCCGTCATAGACATCACTTTGAATCGCTGAATAACTGCCTTTTTCCAAACTTTCAATTAATACTTTAACTTTTCCTGAAGTAAACGGAATCGCAATTGCCGGTTGTCCAAATGTTACCGCATGCTCACCGATTAATATTATTTTACCGTTAGACTCCCCATAGCCACGTTGTACCATGATATCTCACCTTTAATATTCTTTCTGAAAATTATTTCGAGGCTCGCATACACATCCATTGTGCTATACATCCTCAATTGTTATCCCGTATTGTCTGTAATTATGTAGGACGCTAGGACACTATAAACTCATACTCTCTACATCCGATTAACCGACTTTAAAAAGTAAGGGCACCTTCTGGCCTTCCTACTTTGTTTATTTATCATTAATTGTTTAAATATCTATTTTTCTATAAAAATATATTTAGCTATATCTATCAAAATTAATTTTAATAAAAAATTATGTTATAAAACTCATACCAATAAATAGTATAAAACTTTGTTGAATTTAGTTCAAAACTTAAAAATATAAATACCCTAAAATTCGAATTTAATAACATAATCTTATGCCTTATGACATTTTTTTAAATTAGTCCACCTAAACTATATTACTATAAAAATTATTAGGAATATAGCAATTTGCGATGATTTTCATAGATTATTAGGTCTAAAATTGTTTTTTTGATGCGAAAAATAAAACCAATCCAATTTTGTCATCTTTTCAAAAAAAGAGACTTTTCACTACTAATAAAAAGTAATAAAAAGTCTCTAACGTCTATTCATTATTCGGCCATGGAACGGTTCATCTTTTCGTTACGCTCGATCATTTTATTGAAATAACCATCGTAACGTTGCCATTCATCATCTGTAATGGAGTCCATGTTTAACTTGCCGCCTAAATCCTTAATCGCATGTAGTAATTGGAACATTACATCTTGCACTTTAATTTCACGTTTAAACAACGTTTCTAATGATGCCATACACTCTGGTTGAATATCTGGATAACTAAATTTAGTTATCTCACCTTTAAGTGCATGTTCATAAAAGACACGCATCATTTCAGCACGTTCGGCACCAGAGCCTTCTACGCATAAATATATTTGAACGGCAATACCACCACGTACGCGTCGTTGTGATATACCTGCAAACTTTTTGCCATCAATACTTAAATCAAATTTCCCAGGACAATAAGAATGCTCAATTTCTCGAGTATCTATCTCAACATCTTCGTCTTCAAACATTTTACAAATTAATAAGTACATAACTGTAAATGCTTCATCGATAGTTGTTTCAGTTTGTCCCTTAAAAATAAGCGAGATATTTAAAACACCTTGATCAAGTACCACACCGAGTCCGCCTGAATTTCTCACAATTGCATTATAACCAATCTCATCGGTTAAATACTGTATACCGTCTTTAAGGTACGGCAGACGAGAATCATGAATACCAAGTATCACGGTATGTTGATGAATCCAAGTTCTTACTACGTTACATGATAAATCTTTTCCTACACTTTCTGAAAACGTGTCATCAAACGCAAATGACTGCATTGGCGCTAAGCCAGAAGAATGGTCTATATAGCGCCAATCAATGTCATTAAAATATTTGCTTGCTAAATCCATTATTGTAATGTTTGAGCAGCAGTGATAATTGATAATTTATAAACGTCTTCAGTTGAGCAACCACGTGATAAGTCATTTACAGGTGAATTTAAGCCTTGTAATACTGGGCCAACTGCGTCGAATCCACCTAAACGTTGTGCAATTTTATATCCGATGTTACCCGCTTCTAAGCTTGGGAATACGAATACATTTGCATCACCTTGAAGTTTTGCACCTGGTGCTTTTTTCTCAGAAACAGAAGGTACGATAGCAGTGTCGAATTGGAATTCACCGTCGATAACTACATCATCTAATCCTTCAGATTTAATTTTTTCTTGTGCTAATTGAACAGCATTTGCAACTTTATCAACGTCGTCAGATTTAGCTGAACCTTTAGTTGAGAAACTTAACATTGCTACGCGTGGGTCCATGCCAAAGCTTTTAGCTGATTTAGCACTTTCAACCGCGATTTCTGCTAAGTCAGATGATTCTAAAGTTGGATTGATAGCACAATCACCAAAGACATATTGTTGGTCATCTTTAATCATAAAGAAGATACCAGAAGTTTTAGATACACCTGGTTTAGTTTTGATAATTTGTAAAGCAGGACGTACAGTATCACCAGTAGAATGTGCAGCACCACTTACTAATCCGTCAGCGTGACCTGCATAAACTAACATTGTACCGAAATAGTTCACATTATTTAATAATTCGTCCGCTTGTTCTTCAGTTGCTTTACCTTTACGGCGTTCAACGAAAGATTTAACTAATTCTGGTTTTAATTCACTTGTAGATGGATTGATGACTTCGATATTTGAAACATCTAATCCTTTATCTTGAGCTAATAAATTAATTTTGTCATAGTCACCTAATACAACAGGTGTTACATAATCAGTTGCTTGTAATTGTGTAGCAGCTGTTAATACACGTTCATCTTCACCTTCAGGTAATACGATTCTCACATTTTTTCCTGAAAGTTTTTCTTGTAATACATCTAATAAACTAGACATAAGGCCCTCCTAAATAATTTCATAATTATGTTTGCACCTTAATTATACTTTATTTTATAAGAGATTTCCATTTCACTAATTTGTAATCATTTAGGTATGTCTCCTCATATGCTTTATGATAAAATTTAACCTGTATTAAGTGATAAATATCTTAATTTAAAGGAGCGATAAACATGAGCGAAGCAGCTGAAACTTTAGATGGTTGGTATAGCCTTCATTTATTTTACGCTGTAGATTGGGCGACGTTTAGATTAGTGCCCGAAGATGAACGCGAAGCGATGATTAATGAGTTTAAAACATTTATTAATGATAAAGCTAGCGCTAGAGATAACCAAGCAGGTGACTATGCGCTCTACAATATTACTGGGCAAAAAGCCGATATTTTATTATGGTATTTACGTCCAGAAATGAAAGAATTAAATGAAATTGAAAATGAATTAAATAAATTACGCATTGCCGATTTCTTTATTCAAACGTATTCTTATGTTTCTGTAATTGAATTAGGAAATTATTTAGCAGGTAAATCCGATGAAGATCCTTACCAAAATCCACATGTAAGAGCGCGCTTATATCCTGAACTACCAAGATCAGAATATATTTGTTTCTACCCAATGGACAAACGCCGTAATGAAACATATAACTGGTATATGCTACCAATGGAAGATCGTAAAAAACTAATGTACAATCATGGCATGATTGGTCGTAAATACGCAGGTAAAATTAAACAATTTATTACTGGCTCTGTAGGTTTCGATGATTACGAATGGGGCGTAACATTATTTGCAGATGACGTCTTACAATTCAAGAAAATCGTCTACGAAATGCGTTTTGACGAAACAACTGCTCGCTACGGCGATTTTGGCGGGTTCTATATAGGTCACATCTTAAACACTGAAGATTTTGAAACATTCTTTGCAATTTAATTACAAACGAAATAGCGATATAAAATGAGGGTTCAAGTTGGAAATACTGTTTCCAATTTGAACCCTCTGTCTCTAGGGCTTATCCCCTAGCTTCTTCGTGTAGTATGTGTTGGGAGAACTTAATTACTACTCTGAATCATTAACATTTGTAACAACATTGTCACTACCCAATATTGTTCACAAATTGTTAACTAATTATTATTTAACCAAATTGTAATATTTTGAAACATTATGTGGAAAATTTGTTTATACTTTTTTGTTTAAGTCTACTACAATATTATGAATTCGACTTTTTATGAAATTAATTTATCAAATTGTAAACATTTCATTAATAATAAGTAGTATTTTCAATATGCATACACTATAATAATGAGTACATATTAACAAATGGTGATGAAATGGATAAAATAAAAACAAATGAAAACGCAAATGAAAAATTAATCAAAGATGTGGTTATGATGGCCGGCCGTATTTTATTAGAGTCAGGAGCAGAAGGCACCCGGGTCGAGGATACGATGACACGTATTGCCCGTAAATTAGGTTATTCCGAAAGTAATAGTTTCGTTACCAATACAGTAATTCAATTTACATTACATAACGAATCGTATCCACGAATTTTTAGAATTAACTCACGTGATACTAATCTCATTAAAATTTCTCAAGCAAATGAAATTTCTCGCCTTATTACTAAAGGTGCAATTTCTCTCGAAGATGCAAAGAAAGAACTAGAACATATTTACGTGGCTAAGCGAGACAGCAGTTTACTATTTAAAGGAATTGCTGCAGCTATTATTGCTATTAGCTTCCTCTATTTACAAGGGGGCCTACTTATTGATGTCTTTACTGCTTTACTAGCTGGTGGTTTAGGTTATTTAGTCGTTGAAATTCTAGATCGGCGTTTACATGCACAATTTATACCAGAATTTATAGGTTCCTTAGTCATTGGAATTATCTCTGTTCTCGGGCATTCACTTGCTCCTAGTGGTGATTTAGCCACTATCATCATTGCCTCTGTAATGCCGATTGTACCCGGAGTACTTATTACCAATGCCATTCAAGATTTATTCGGTGGTCATATGTTGATGTTTACTACGAAATCGCTAGAAGCCCTCGTTACTGCTTTTGGTATCGGCGCTGGCGTAGGCTCAGTATTAATTTTAGTTTAGGAGTGCACACGCATGTTTTGGATATTAAATTTATTATTTAGTTTTATGTCTTCATTCTTTTTCTGTGTAATATTCGATGCTCCTAGAAGATTATACTTATCTTGTGGTTTTGTAGGCGCATTTGGTTGGATGGTTTATATTCTGTTTTATCATGGTTTTAGTATTCATACGATTTATTCAAGCTTTCTTGGCAGCCTAGCATTAGGTCTAATTAGTCATTACATGGCCCGTAGAAAGAAAGAACCGGCTATTATCTTTATGGTCCCAGGTATTATCCCTCTCGTGCCAGGAGGTCTAGCTTTCGATGCGACAAAGAACCTCGTCTTATTAGAATTCGGACAAGCGATTAACACAATGCTTGAAGTGACGCTTATTGCTGGAGGAATTGCTCTGGGGTTACTATTCGCAGACCAAATCTCTAAAATTATCATATCCGGCTTCGATATAAGAAGGAAACGTATTTAACTTCATTTTAAATATAAAAGCTTCGAATGGTATTTAGACAATCCATTCGAAGCTTTAACTGTACCTATTTATATTATTTTCTATCTATTTATTCGTATCTTCTATCATTTCTTCAACTTCATTTTCAGAACGATTTAATATCAAGCGACTTAATTCATCACTATCAATTCTCTTCAATTTAGGATAACGAATCGCAAAGAAAATTAATCCGATAATAAGCCAACCACCTAACGCTATATATGATGGCGTTGAAAGTGCTGCTGGTGAACCAGGCACTAATAATAATAGAAGGAAAATGAATGACACGATTGAGCCTAAAATTGCAAACGTCTTATAGATTGGCCCATACGTATTACTTTGTTTATTGTAACTAAACAATTTAGCTGCTGATAAACATGTTACAAAGTAGGCAATAGATACACCTGTTGATGACATATCCACAATCCAAGTTAAGGCAGTACGGCCTAACCAAGGCGCAATTAATGTTACTGCTACTAGGAAGATAATTGCCACATAAGGCGTTTTATATTTACTGTGTAATGTGCTAAAAGCTTTTGGCATAATGCCAGAACGTCCCATTGAGAATAGTAGACGACTCGCACTCATTAGGAAACCATTTAAACCTGTAAATATTCCCATAATAATGGCTATAGCTAATACACCTAAACCTACATAACCAAATGCACTCTGTGTCTCAGCACCAGTGACCCATAAATTACCATTCAAACTAGCATTATTTGTGCTTAACCAACCTGTATATAGAAGCATAACAACATAAGTTAATGAAGCTGCTAACAAACTATACACGATTAGTTTAAATGTTTTATTTGGTGGAAAGTTAAATTCTTCAGCAGTTTGTGGAATGTTGTCGAAACCAACGTAAGCCCACGGTGCCACGGCTACAATCATAATAATTGAAGTAAACCATCCACTCTTAGGATTTGCTAATGGTTGTAAGTTTCCAAAATCGAAATTATTACCAAAGAATGAACCGACAAACATTAAAATAACTACAATGACCATCGCTACACAGAAATAATACTGTAACGAACCAGAAACACTTGCGCCACGAATCGCAACGAACATGAATACAAGTAATAAGACGGTCGCTATAATTATCTCAGTTATGTACACATCCCAGCCTGCAATGGTATAAAGTCGCCCATTATTTAATATATTTGGTAATAAGAACTTAACTAATAAACTAAATGCGGTGGCATTCAATGCTACCACGCAAACGTATCCAAACGTTAAAAACCAAGATGAGAAGAAACTAACGTATCTTCCGAAACTTAAGTAACTAAATGCAAATGCCCCACCTGAAACGGGGAACTTTTCAACTAGTGCGCCATAACTTACTGCGATTAAAATCATTAGTAATGCCCCTATAACGATACCAATCGATGCAGCAATCGGGCCAGATTGTTTAATCCAATCGCCAGGTAAGATAAACGCACCCCAACCTATACATGAGCCATAAGCAATTGCCCATACAAATTTTTCGGAAAGGTTTTTCTTCAAATCCCCTCTATCTATATTCGGATTCTCTTTTTCTTTACCCATAAAATAAACTCACCTCAAGTATATTTAATACCCTTAAGGTGAGCGATTTAATCTCGATTCAATCATTCAATATTCAAATAGAATATGATTAATTATCCAATAAATTTAAATGTAGAAATGATGAGCATTAACCAACCGGCGATAAATAGGATCCCGCCAATCGGAGTTACTGCTCCTAATATACGGATCTGCGTTAACGCTAAAATATATAATGAACCACTGAAGAACACGACACCTAAGAAAATAAGCCATCCTGCCCAGTTCACATTAATTGACGTTGTACCACCAATCACTCCGATGATAAGCAATCCAAGACCATGATACATTTGATAATTTACCGCTTTTTCCCATACAGACTTGTATTTGTCTGAAAGTTTATTCTCAAGACCATGCGCTCCAAATGCACCTGTACCTACCGACATCATCGTACATAATGCACCTAGAATTATAAATACTTTCATCATTATTACTAACCTCCCTTTTTAATCTAAAAATCAAATATCGAGTCTCCATTACCAATTTCGTCATCCGTAACCATAGTATTCGATGGCAAGCTCTCATTAGTTGATGATTTCATAGAATTAGGTACCTTACCACCCATCGCTTCAATTTCTTGTGCCGTCACTGTAGGTTTATCTTGAGGCGTATTAGTCGTTTGATGCGCTACATAATCAGTCGTTTTAAGTTTATTTTTTGAAAATGAGTTCGCAGTTACCGTATTTGTAAAATCATGACCTTGCGTACTGCTAGAAGAACCTTTAGCGTATAGTGATGTTAACGTATGAATCGTATACATATGTTTTTCAAATTGGTATTCATTCGCAGCTTCATCTGCTTGTACTAATTCCTGTTCAATTAATCGAATAATATCATCTCTATTCATCTAGCTTTCCCCACTTTCACACCATTGTATTGGCGTTTTACCTTTAGACTCTAGAAACTCATTGGCACGTGAGTACGGTTTCGAGCCGAAGAAGCCACGATATGCAGATAACGGGCTTGGATGTGGGGATTTAATAATATGATGTTTAGATGTGTCGATTAATTTAATCTTCTGTTGGGCAGGTTTACCCCACAGTATAAACACTACATCTTTACGATACTCTGAGACCGCTTTAATAATTTCATCCGTAAATGTTTCCCAACCAATGTCTTTATGGGAATGTGCTTCGCCTTGACGTACAGTCAAGACAGTGTTCAATAATAATACACCTTCGCGTGCCCAATCTTGTAAATGTGGCGACGTTCTATGACAACCAATATCATCTTCTAGTTCTTGATACATATTTCTTAATGATGGTGGAAACTTCGCATTCGGTTGTACTGAGAACGCTAAACCATGGGCTTGATTTGGACCGTGATAAGGATCTTGGCCTAGTATAACTACTTTAATATTTTCAAACGGCGTTAAATCAAATGCTTGATAGATATTCTCTTTATCCGGATAAACCACTTGAGTGGTATATTCTTTTTCTAGAAAATCGTGCATTGCTTTAAAGTCGTGTCGTTCTGTAATGTCATGAAATATTTCTGACCATTCCATCGCATTCACCTCATGCCATATTTTAACATAATCAACCACTTATCAGTTACCGATTTCTACCATAACTTGTAGCTAGCAAGAGTTAAGAAAAACGTGATATGATAGGACATAGATTAGAAACTATCGGGAGTGAATAGATATGGCTTTAAAAAAAGTATTAACAATTGCAGGATCAGATACTAGCGCGGGAGCTGGAATGCAAGCAGACCTTAAAACATTCCAAGAATTAGACACATACGGCATGGTCGCTTTAACTGCTGTCGTAACAATGGATAAAGAAACATGGTCTCACGATGTGACTCCTCTTCCAATGGACTTATTCGAGAAACAACTTGAAACAGCAATTTCTATTGGACCAGATGCTGTAAAAACAGCTATGCTAGGCACTCAAGAGATTATTAAACGTGCCGGCGAAGCATTCGAGCAATCAGGTGCACAATATTTCGTAGTTGACCCGGTTATGGTATGTAAAGGCGAAGATGAAGTACTTAACCCAGGAAATACTGACGCAATGATTGAACATTTATTACCTAAAGCAACAGTTGTAACACCTAATTTATTCGAAGCCGGTCAACTTTCTGGCTTAGGTAAATTAACTTCAATTGACGACATGAAAAAAGCAGCTGAGATTATCTACAATCAAGGTGCTCAACATGTTATTATTAAAGGTGGCAAAGCCTTAGATCAAGATAAATCATACGACTTATACTATGATGGTAGCCAATATTATCAATTAACTACAGACATGTTCCAACAAAGCTATAACCACGGCGCAGGTTGTACATTTGCAGCTGCTACAACAGCTTATCTAGCAAACGGTAAATCGCCTAAAGATGCTGTAGTTAGTGCTAAAGCATTTGTAGCTTCAGCAATTAAAAATGGTTGGAAAATGAACGACTTCGTAGGTCCAGTAGACCACGGTGCCTTCAATCGTGTAGAACATATTGATGTTGAAGTTACAGAAGTATAAACAAGAAAATAACAACTTTTTTATATAAATTTTAGCTATTAGCTTTTAATTCTCTTAGCACTTATCATACAAAGTGTTAAGTAAGAATTAAAAGCTTTTTATCTATTTTTTAGAATTAATCTATATTTTTGAAAGGAATAAAGAAACTCATTACTTTACCGAAGAATAAGTAAAATCACTTCAAAATCTAGGTATTTAGTCGTAGTAATTTATCAGTTGTTCGTCGTATTGAAAGTTGGTACTTGGGGTTCATGTTTTAATTAGAAAAATATCTTACTATATTAAGTGTAGAGAGGCAAAGGAGAAATCACACATCATGATTATCTACAAACAAAATATAGAAAATGGTACCCCAATGTACGAAATCATCACTAAAACTTTCAAGACAATTACGGTAAAATTCGATGAAACGTTTAATAAAAATCAGATTTACAAATTGCTCTCTCTACTTGAAAGTGACCTTGATAATATGAAAGTGTATTATTAAGTCGAGTTTACACCAAGAAGTACAAAAAGTGTTTTCCAGATTAAGAATTCAAACAGATGAATTATTCCTAAAAATTGATTTTTAAGTACTTATGCCCCCTAACACTAAGTAGCTTTAAAAGTCATTAATCATTCCTAACTCACCTTATAAAAATAGCGTCAATGTTAGCCAAGGATTGTCCCCCTTTGGAAGCTTAGAGAGTAACTTTAAGCTAAACTAACATTTGACGCTATATTTTTTTATGTATTGACTTATTATTTCTACTTAATCTTCTAATCTATTTTAATTCGGCTAGACATGAAAGAAAATTGTTATAGTTATTATTATTTAAAAAATCCACTGACGAAACTATCGTCAATGGATTGATGCTAAAACCTATGCATTTTTATTCTTCTTCTTGTTACTAATCCACCACAATGCTTTTTTAGGATGCGTTTCATAGTATTGAAGATCTTGTTTATTATCGACGTTAGGGTATGAACCTTTAAGTGATTTTCCTGCAGTACTTACGTGAAGTAATGCGATCACAATAAAGCCAATAATACTAATGGCAGTTAAATAATATGCTGGCGCATAAATATTACCAGTTTCATGTACTAACCAAGAATTCACTAATGGTGTCGTACCACCAAATAATGATACAGAGACGTTAAACGTAACTGCTAATGTACGATATCTAATATGCGTAAAGAACATCGTTGGTAATGAACCAGGCATAGTCGCTTCATATGTTGATAAGAAGAAGCCTAAGATAAATACACCTAAAATAATAAATGGTAGTGAATGTGTATTTAATAAACTAAATGCTATAACACTGAATAATGTCAAACCAGCTGTACCGATTAGGAATACTTTCTTCTCACCAATTTTATCTGCAAGTTTACCGAAGAATAAAGCTAACGGAATCATAATGGCCATAATACAAGTAATTAATAAACTTGTTGTGGTTTCATCTACTTTAACAACTTGGCCTAAATAAGTTGGTAAATAAGCCGTTACAGTATAATTTGTTACATTAAAGAAAACTACTGCTACAAAACAAACGAGAATATCTTTGAAATAGTAACGAATGATTGTAAAGAAACCAATATTATCACGTGCCGGTGCTTCTACATCTTGTTCATAAATTGGAGACTCTTCAAGTTTACGACGTAAATAAAGACCAAATAGTCCAAGGAATAAACCTAATATAAAGGGAATTCTCCAACCCCATGCTTCCATTTGTGCATCATTTAAAAAGAAACTAAGTAAGGCAATCATAATCGAAGCTGCGATATAACCTGATAATGTCCCTATTTCAAGACCACTACCTAAACTATTACGCTTTTTGTCTGGTGATATTTCTGCAATATATGTCATTGCACCTGCGTATTCCCCACCAGTTGAGAAACCTTGTAGTACTCTAGCAAGTAATAAGAGCGCCGGCGCCCATAAACCTATCATGTCATAGTTCGGTAAAACACCGATAGTCAATGTAGATAAGGCCATTAAAATAATCGTAGTTGTTAACACAACTTTACGTCCAAATTTATCACCAATAATACCAAATACTATGCCTCCTATTGGTCGTAATAGGAAAGCAATCGCTAATGCCGCGAAAGTAAATATTTGTTGGATTTGAGGATTCTGAACTGGTGAAAAGAAATTCGCACCAATGTAGGCGGTTGTATAAGCGTACACACCAAAGTCGAACCACTCCATGGCGTTACCAATACCCGTGGCAAAGACCGTTTTCTTCGCTGTCTGAGCATCCACCATGTTAATTCTATCTTTTTCAAAGTCCATGATCTGTAACACTCCTTCTATTTATGTTACATAATTATACAGACCTAATGAACCTTGTCAAATTTATTAATTTTAATCTAATTTTAAAATTACAATATTATTCACTTTACAGAATATAAAGAAAATTAGAGAATTTCTTTATATTTTAGATATTGAAAAACTAAAATTTATTCTTCAACGCAGAAAAATTATACTTTTTTAGTGATAACAATTTTTATTTCATTTCTATCGTTTTTTACTGTGATTTTATTTTCTAATTCTTTGTCAAATCTCACATTTTCGTTAATAATAGTGGCTTTACGGTATTTAATGCTATATGATTTCCAATTTACTTTGCATATTAAAAAAGCTTTTTCAACAATAAGTTGACCAGGAACAATGTGATTATGTATCGGATTATTATCATTTACTAACTTTAAATATCGTGTCACTAACTCATGGTTAAATGTCATACATCTTTACCTCTTTTAAAAAAGTTTGTTCGATAATAATGCATGTTTTATTATTATTTATTTTTAATTCGAAGATAAATTGGTCAAATTGCTTTACCTTATAAGACTTTTTATACGTTAAATATGCACAATATTGCATGTCGCTTTCTAAATTTTCGTACTTTTCAACTTTTGTGCGAACTAGCATTATTTCTTCATTTGAAAAACTTTGAAATACTTTAAACTCCGACCAAAGTTGTGCACACATTAAAGTTGGTACTACGCTATCGTATTCGTACCCTATCATTTCACAATAGTTACGTACGTCTTGGTCCTTAAATATCACACGTTGAGCTTCCGTGTCACCATTTTTCAAAGAGAATTGCATTACCCATTCCTCCTCCAATGCCCATAGTAGCAATACCTAATTTCCAGTCTTGCATATTAAAAAGTCGCGTGACTAAAGCTGCACCACTTGCACTATACGGATGTCCGGATGCAATTGCGCCACCCCAGCGATTTACTCGATTCATGCATAGATGCAACTCATTTATAGAAGCTAATACTTGTGAACTAAACGCTTCATTTAACTCTATAGCATCAATATCCTCTATCGCTACTCCCTGTCTATGTAATAATTTAGAAACAGCTGGCACTGGACCAATACCTAAAACAGTAGGATTCACCCCTATTGTAACTGCATCCTTAAAAAGAAGACCATTAGAAATCTCTAACGCTTCTGCCATTTCTTTATCCATGATTAAAGTTAGCGCCGCACCATCGTTCTTCATACAACAATTACCAACTGTTACCGTACCTCCAGGTAATAAAGGACGCAAGCGATTTAAACGTCTCTCATTTAACGTTGGTTTAATACTTTCATCCCTATTAAACCATTCCCCTTTCACTTTCAACGGCTCAATTTCACGACTAATATCTCCATTGTCAAAATGTTGAGACGTCAGCTGATGACTTCGCAACACAAACGCATCTTGGTCTTCACGCGATATTCCATAATACTGCGCTACACGTTCCGCCGTTTCTATCATACTTGGATCCTGACCTTCAGGCGCAAACGATGCACGCTCATAAAACTGAGGTAACTGCGTTTCATACACTGATTGTGGACGCTTAATCTTCCATGGCGCACGACTCGTACTTTCCACACCCCCGGCAATATAGACACGCCCAGCACCACACTGTACCATCCGACACGCATAAATAACACTCTCTAAACCCGAACCGCATTGACGATCCACCGTTACTCCAGGGATTGCATCACCCAAACCCGCTTCCAACAACGCCTTACGCGCAATATTCCCACCATTACCAACAATATTACATCATCGATTTGATTCATTATAGCAGGATATTCTTTTTTTATTTTTTGAAAAAGTGGTAAAAGTAAGGCCTCAGGTTCTAAATGTTTTAACGTTCCACCATATTTACCAAACGGTGTCCGCTTAGCCCATACTACGACTGCTTCTCTCACGATTTAAACTCCCCTTTTAAATAAAGTGATCGAACGCTACCACGCGCAACCTTACCACTATTGGTATAAGGCAACGTATTTACCTTCACAAGCTTAGAAGGCACCTCATATCGTGATAAAGTTTGTTGTAAATAACGTCGTAAAGTTACATAATCAAGTTCGTAATCTCCTATATAAATTAGTACCGCAATTTCACCAAAACGCCGATGCGGTTCCCCAATTACTATCGCTTCCTCTATGCCCTCCAACTGTTTAACGCGTTGTTCAATTGCATTAGGATAAACATTCTTGCCTCCTATAATTAGACGCTCGCTTTTCCGACCGACTAAATAAAGATGATTATCCTTGATATAAGCGAAATCTACTGTCTCAATCCAACTGTTTGGTGTGACAACTTTACGATTAACATAACCCGAATAGATCATATTACTTTGTACTTTGAGGAGACCGATGTTGTTAGCATCTTGCTCTTCTAGTTGTATATTTACATTGTTAAAAATATAACCGACTGATTGTGTAGGCGCAGTTTGATTAAAATTGTAACTAATAAAACTCGCTTCTGATGTACCAAAGAATTCAATGATATTGGCTTTTGAAAATTGACGCGTCACTTTTGAAATAATTGTGGTGATAGCTTAGCGCCACTGCTAAAAATCGAGGTAAGACAAGGACAAGGTATATCTAAATTAATAAGTTGATACAACATCGTTGGCACAAGGAAGAGTGCACAATTTTGAGTTTGTTGTTGTAATTAAAGCATCAACTTGCGTGCGTTAAAACTACACTGTCCGACAAACGTTCTGCCCGAATACAATGCAAAAATACAAGTGTATAATGATAACGAATGTGCTAACGGCCCTGGCGCAATTAGTAAACGTTCATTATGGTGTAAGAGTTTTTCATTTTCAACGTAAGAGGCAAGCCATGAGGGTTCATTACGATAATAGGCCTTTGGTAACCCAGTAGTGCCTGAAGTAAAACCAATATGTAATAATTGCGTAATTTGAGATTGTTCTTCTTCGATGGATGTCTGGGCTTCACATAAAGATGTAGGCAGTAATCTTTTATCTGAAGAAATGATGTACTCAATATGGTATGTGCTAATTAATTCATCAATGGTTGTTTGCGACCATTGTGCATCTAAAAAGCAAGGCACACCATGACTCATCAATATAGCGAAGTAATGAATCATATTACTCATAGGTACATCACTTAGTAAACCTACACGTGTGCCTTCTGTTAGATTAGGAAACTGAGATTTAGTATATATCACTGTTTGATATAACTCTTTATACGTTAACGTTTCGTCATCAAATTGAAGTGCAATACAATCAGGTTGGGATATAGCATAATCTTGAAGTTTACGTAAAATTTCTAACATAATTTAACCCTCTTAATGTCAACTTTATTTTATAATATGTTAACATTATATAAAATTTCGCGCACATAAAAAATAGGGAGCGGTAACAGACATTAAAGAAGCGAGACTTCTCGGAGAACTGGATTAGGTTGAGACCATGGTTTAGCCTGTCCCTACGAAAAGCTTGCATTACTGTAAGAACGCGAGCTAAACAATACAAAGCATTAATAAAATACGCATATAAAAAACAGTCCAAAACATTACTGTCTTGGACTGTTTACTGTATATTTTATTCTAAATTCGCATGATTACTTTGCATTGTTTCTTCATCAACATTGAACGTTTCCATTAATCCAAGTACAACACTATCTAAAAATAAAAGTGAAGCTTGTTCGAACAAACTGCCTAAGGGTTGTTCTGATCCTTTTGCATCATGCTTTGTTCCAGCTGGAAGCTCAATGATAGTTTCTGCTAATTCGCCAATTGGAGAATCGGATTTTGTAGTTAATAGGACTACTTTTGCACCGACAGATTGTGCTTTATCTGCTAACAAGCGCAAGTGCTCTGTTGAACCAGAACCAGATAAAATAATAAACAAATCATGTTCTTTAATAGAAGGTGTAGTAGATTCACCTACTACAAACGCTTCTTTACCTAATTGATTAAGACGCATAGCGAAGCTGTTCGCAATAAACCCTGAACGGCCTTTACCAGCCGTAAATATTCTTTGTGCGCCATTAATATCATTAGCAAAACGATCATACTGTTCGTCTTGAACATGAGATAATGTACGATCTAATTCATCAAGAATCAGACGATAATTTGTAAATTGAGACATCATTACTTACCTTCAATCGCTTCACGACATTGTTTAGCTGCTTCTACAGGGTCATCAGCATTGGCAATACCGCCACCAACAATAACTAAGTCAGGTCCTTCTGCCACAATGTCTTTAATAGTATCTGGTTTAATACCACCAGCTACAGCTACTTTAGAGTTTTTAATTACAGATTTTACAGTACGTAAACTATCTAATGGTGATTGTCCTTCTGCTTGTAAGTCATAACCAGTATGCACTGCAATGTAGTCAGCGCCCATTTCATCTAATTCTTTCGCACGTTTTTCTAAATCTTGAACTGCAATCATATCTACTAATAATTGTTTATCATGTTTGTGTGCCTCTTCAACTGCTGCTTTAATTGAAGCATCTTCTGCTACGCCTAAAATTGTAACAACATCTGCACCAAATTTAATTGCTTGGCTAACTTCATAGTCTGCTGCGTCCATAATTTTAAGATCAGCTAATACTTTTGCATTATTAATATTTTCATTTAAATGTTGTACTGATGGCAAACCTTCATTAATAACGATAGGTGTACCAATTTCTACGATATCTACATATTCCTCAACTTTTTTAGCTAATTCTGCTGCTTCTTCTTTATTTAATAAATCAATTGCTAATTGTAATTCCAATGCAAACATCCTTTCGATGAGTTGTAAGATTGGCTATTAATTATTTATACTCTTAAAAAACAATTAACGCCACTCAATCTCAACACTCTAGTTTTTTATTTCACATTTCATAGTCTACCCATTTGGACACATTTTAAACGATATCGTTTTTATAAGCCCATATCATGTTCATTTCCTTCATATTATTAAAGGAAATTATCTTATTTTGACTAAAAATACAATTTTTTATAAATAAATTGAGCAGAGATATACAATTCATCCGTTCTTTTTAGTAAAATGAATAGATAAACACATTGAATGGTTGCAAGGAGTGAAAGTGTTGGAACTCATTAACGCTGAAGAAGTACAACAATTATTAACATCATTCGAAAATAAACCTGTATTCTTACACGTTGAAACGACTAATGGTGCATATGCTAACCATTTCGATCAGCGTGTCTTTAATGCGGGAACATTTTTAAGAAATATACAAGTAACATATGAACATGCGCAACTTAAAGGCGGAGACAAAGATCCCTATCGTGTTGGGCTAAAACTTCGCGACGGCGGTTGGGGATATGTTCAAGGATTAACTCATTATGAAATAAATGATAATAATGAGTTATTAATTGCAGGGTTTAACTACGAAGGACAATTGGCTGCTACACTCGAAATTAGTGAAAAGCCATTTACGGTATAGGGGGGTTATTCATGAAAGATGAAAGACATGTGTTAATGATATTTCCACACCCTGATGATGAGACCTTCTCATCAGCTGGCACGATTGCAAGCTATATAGATAATGGCGTCCCAGTCACTTATGCTTGCTTAACATTAGGTCAAATGGGACGTAATTTGGGAAATCCTCCTTTTGCGACCAGAGAATCGCTACCTGATATCCGCGAACGTGAGCTTGAAGAAGCGATGAAGATAATTGGTATTACTGATTTACGCAAAATGGGTTTACGTGATAAAACGGTAGAGTTTGAGCCCCATGATCAAATGGACGATATGGTGAAGAATTTAATTGAAGAAACGAATCCTTCAGTTATTATTTCTTTCTATCCAAAATTTGCAGTCCATCCAGATCATGAAGCTACAGCCGAAGCAGTAGTTAGAACTGTTGAACGCATGCCAAAAGAACAACGTCCAAGATTACAACTTGTGGCATTTAGTAATGATGCACCTGAAGTATTAGGTGAACCAGATATTTTAAATGATATTAGTCAATATAAAGAACTGAAAATGAAAGCGTTTGAGGCTCATGCATCTCAAACTGGTCCTTTCTTACAACAACTTGCTAGTCCTGAAGTTGGTGGAGAAACACAGAGTTTCTTAGATGTTGAACCTTATTGGACATATCATTTTGAATCTTAAGGGGAGGTAAATGATGACTGAATTTGATTTATCCACACGCGAGGGTCGTTGGAAACATTTTGGCTCAGTTGACCCAGTTGAAGGTACAAAACCTACAACTAAAAGTGAAATGACAGACTTGCAAAGTACTCATAAAAACTTCTTATTTGAAATAGAAGAAGTTGGTATTAAAAATTTAATTTACCCAGTTAATATTGATCGCTTTCAAACTGCCGGTCGTTTTAGCTTTTCAACAAGTTTGAATAAAGATGAAAAAGGCATTAATATGAGCCGTATCTTGGAAAGTGTCGAAAAGCACTACAATAATGGTTTAGAACTAAATTTCAACACACTTTATCAAGTATTACGTACGCTTCAAACGAATATGAAACAAAATTCTGCCGGCGTCGATGTTTCTGGTAAATGGTTCTTCGACCGTTTTAGCCCTGTAACTAATATTAAAGCTGTGGGCAATGCTGATGTAACGTACGGTTTAGCGATTGAACAAGATCAAATTACACGTAAAGAAATTACAATTGAAGCAAGCGTGACAACATTATGTCCTTGTTCTAAAGAAATCAGCGAGTATTCTGCACATAATCAACGTGGTATCGTAACTGTAAAAGTATATTTAGACAAAGATAATGATGTAGTTGATGACTATAAAGATAAAATCCTAGACGCCATGGAAGCTAATGCAAGTTCAATCTTGTATCCAGTTTTAAAACGTCCGGATGAAAAACGTGTGACTGAACGTGCATATGAAAATCCTCGTTTTGTTGAAGATTTAATTCGTTTGGTTGCTGCTGATTTAGTCGAATTTGATTGGATTGACGGCTTCGATATTGAATGTCGCAATGAAGAATCTATCCACCAACATGACGCTTTTGCTAAATTAAAATATAGAAAATAGAGTATTTTAGGACAGTTATTTATTTAATTTCGTTAATCATTTTCTAAATGCATAACTTATAAATGTCTTTATTTATTCTAAACTAAAAAGCAGTTGCCTCGAAAAAAATGAGGTAACTGCTTTTTATAATGTATGAAAATATTAATGTTTTGCCATTCTTTTCTGTCCAGGTTTAACAAAACTCATGGCTACAATACTGATGACTGAGGCAATTACGGCGGAAATAAACATTGATGAATAACCAAAACTTGCCACTAAATAACCTGTTAATGTAGGTGCAATTACGGTTGCAGAGTTAACGAAGAAATGAGTAATCCCACCATATGTACCTGTTTTATTCGGTGCTGTATCAATAATAACAGACCAATATACACCATTAGGTAAAAAGATAAAGGCATTACCTATCATCATCAATATCATAATGGCAACAATACTATGTGTAAACGGAATAATTAAGAAACAAATCGCTGCACAAATCATGCCACCCATCGCAAAATAAGATCTTGCTATACGCAGACTTCCCGTTTTTTCACGAAGCCAGTCAGATATATGACCGCCAAAATAAATTGTGAAACATGCACCTATCCATGGGACCATCCCTAAATACCATAATGAATGAATTTCAAAATGGTACTCATCTTGTAAATATTTAGGCGTCCACGTTAAAATTAAAAAGTTAACATATTGAAAACCAAAATAGCCAAACATATTTCCAACTAATGTTGGACTTTTAAAGAAATGATACCATTTTTCGTTATTTACCGTCTCAGTTTCAATTGTCTTTTCATCGTTTAAGCTATTGGCAGTGGAACGAATTTCTTTTAATTCCTCTTTAGATACACGCTTATTATCTTCTGGGTAGTCAGTGAATACAAAAGCCCATATCACGACCCATACTAACCCTAGCGCCCCTAAAATAATAAATAACAATTTCCAACTCGCTATTGTTAAAAATCCAGAAACAATAGGTGCTGTAATTAAAGCACCAAGTGGCACACCAATTAGACCTAGCGCAGATAACAAACCACGCTCTTTTGGCGCTGCCCAGTTTGCGTTTGTTTTACTAATGATTGAAAATACTGGTCCTTCAGCTACTCCAAACAGTACTCTTAAAATACCAAACCCTAAGATTGCTGAACCGCCAAATAATGCCATACCTAGCTCTCCAGCAAATGCCATCGCTATTTCAGTAATAGACCATGACGTTCCAGCTATAATCCAAACGAATTTAGGCCCCCTCTTATCAGCAGTTAACCCACCTACAAGAGAACCAAACATATACCCATATCCGAAATAACCCAGAATCTTGCCCCAAGCTATAGTGTCAAAACCATATTCACTTATAATATCCTTTTGTGCATACGAAATTGCACCTCTGTCTATGTAATTAATCATAGTCATAATAATAATCATGACAATAATAAAGTAACGATATTTTTTCATTTTTATTCCCCCACCCTTTGTTGAATAGTTACTTTACCATATTATTTTATCATATTTTTTGAAAACGCTACCAAAAGTGTATATAGTTCTTTAAAAATGTCAAAATACACCTAAGGGGGAAGAAATTGTTCGAGTTCAAAGGGAGATTAATATTAACATTTCATAATATAGTTGAAGAAAATTAGTATCTTTATATATTAGATTGTCAATTTAAGTGCAACATTTTTTAGATAAAACTTCATAAGGTAATTTTAACACTTTCTTGGTCCATATTTAATTGAATCTAAAGCATAGTTAAGTTCTTCTTGAGTTACTTAAGATAAATCTATTTTTTCTTAAAAAAATTATCTTAGCAAAATATTAATATTTAAATAATATTATATAATTACTTTATTCTAATCTTTGAAGAAATGCTATTATATATATAAGATGATAG
>NZ_PPRG01000022.1 GCF_002902625.1 Staphylococcus devriesei | reverse complement strand
TTTGGGCCGGCTACACCTTGTGCACCTGTATCTCCTTTATCACCTTTATCGCCCTTGTCGCCTTTTGGGCCGGCTACACCTTGTGCGCCTGTATCACCTTTATCGCCTTTATCGCCTTTATCGCCTTTTGGTCCGGCTACACCTTGAGCACCTGTGTCTCCTTTGTCACCTTTGGCACCTTTTGGAATACTAATTGTAGTACCATCGCTAAATTGTACAATTGTATTTCCATCAGGATCTACTGTTGTACTAGTAATTGTGATTGATTGTCCAGCGGGACCTCTTGCACCAGTGTCTCCTTTATCACCTTTATCACCTTTTGGCCCGGTTGCACCCTGTTCGCCTGTATCACCTTTTGGTCCAGTATGACCTCGAGCACCTGCAGGACCTCGTGCACCTGTATCACCTTTGTCGCCTTTGTCTCCCTTATCACCTTTAGGGATGCGAATTGTTCTACCGTCGCTAAACTCTACAACATGCTCTCCTGTATTAGTATCTTGGTAGTCATTCGTTATTGTTACAGATGTTCCATTACGACCAGGTAAACCATCTGGCACAAAGAAACGACTGATTTGTTGACCTGTAGTGGCGTTTGTTATTGTTACCCAACTACCTGGTTTATGGTTATCTTGACCACGTACTACATTAGTATTAATGTCAGGCGTTCTACCGTCTCTTGGTACGATAGTTTTACCCGGGATACTATTCTTGCCATTTAATGTGGCTACTGCAGATATGTGATCACCTTGTTGTAAAGTGTAATTAGGCAACGTATAGTTAAAACGTCCTGTTCTATCAGCAGTAGTATTAAATTGTTTACCGCCTACATTTATCGTAACTTGTGCGTTAGGACTAGTTTCACCACTAACAACATTTGTGCCTGATAATTGTGGTTCTAAAATTGGCGCTAGTGGCCCATTAATATTAGAATCATCAACTTGCCCAATCCCAAGTTTAATTATTTTATTTACAGCTGGTGTATTATCATAAGTTTCTTTAACAACTCTTCCGATAACATCATGTTTATATTTTACTATTGAATAAAGTACACCACGTTTACCATTTTGACCTTCTCGTTGTACAACTTGTTGGCCTAGTGGAACGTCTTTAGAAATAACGTATTCAATTTGGTAAGGTATTGTTTCTACTTCAGAAGCATCATCAGTTGTAATTACATTTTCTTCAGGATTGTTAGTACCTTGAATACTTGACGAATCGTAGAAATAGTTATTATGTGATGTTGGTTCTGCTTTTCCAGTACCTGTTTGGAACATCATTACATGGCCATTAAAGCTTAAATCTCCATTCCAGTTATTTACAGGTAAGCTGAAACGGTATTCCACACGTCCATCTCTTTCAACAGCATATTTCGTAATCGGAATTCTAGAATTTAATGCATATCCTGCTGGGTAACTTGGGTGTCCACCTCTAGTCATTTCTACGTTGCCGTTATCATTTCTAGCACCAAACACACTATAGTTACCTTGAATTGAACCAGGTACATTGTATCCTGACCCAAAATTAAATCCACCTAAATCTGCATTATGTGATGCTTCCCCCGCTGAACGATCTACTTTCCAAGTAACCGTAAAATTCATTCGGTTGGCACGACGGTTAGGTTGAACATGTACTGTGTAATGCGCAGACTTTTGTGTAGAAGAGGTAATACCGTCTCCGTTAATTGTGAGACCAGAGTTTGGATCAATGCCAATTACACGTTTTAAATCCTCTAACGAATTAATTTCTGTATTGTTAATGTTAACCCCTTCACCTACGGATCTCACTGCATATGTTGAGAACATTGAAGATTTTTCTTTAGCGTATTGTAAACCTGCATACATTATTTCTTTAAAAGCTTCTTTAGCGCTAGTTGAATTATAATCTATACTTACGCGTTGAAGTATTTCCTCTACATCTTCATTGTCATATGAGTCTGCCAGTAATTCATGTACAAATTGACTTTTATCAGTTGCGTTATTATATCTGTCTATAAATTCTTGAGGTACTTCTATTTCATCAACGCTATCCTCACTGATTTCTCGTGTAGACGGAGTAGTTGTGTCATTAGATGCTTCTCTAGTTATTGAACGAGTACTAATTGCTCTACTTTCATTTAAATCTTGTTCACTATTATTAGAAGTATTTCTTTCTTCATTTGCCTCATTTTTATTAGTGCTTTGTTTATCTTGAGAGTTATTATCTGAAGAGTTTTGAATTGTAGTTTTATATTGGGTAGTTAGTTCGTTTTTATCTTCTGTATTAGCATCTTGGTTGTCGTTAGAACGAGTAGTTTTTGTTTCAGTGGGTGTTTGAATTGAATCTTGATTTAAGGGAGTAGTTGTTGTAGACGTTGAGTCAACGGTTGGCTCAGTCGTTGCTTTCTCCTTAGATGTATTCGTCGTAGGCTTTAAGTCGCCTTGGACATTCTCGTTGTCTTTAATCGTTTCATTAGTTATCGCCTCAGTCGATGGAACATTCGGAGGAGATTTTTCAATTACTTGTTGTTCAGATGTATGAGTGCCATCTTCACTTTGAGCTTGGGCTTCATTGCTTAACCCGAATATTAAGGTCGAGCCTAAGAGTATTGAAGCCGTACCAATGGTAAATTTCCTAATAGAATAGTAATTATACCTATTCAAAAACGATCCTACTTTTTGTTTTGATTTTGGTTCCAAATAATTCACGTCCTTGTTGTAAATTCTAGTTGTGTAACTTCCAATAGAATAGTACCTTTTTAAATTAAGCACAATACTATTTTTTATATATTCTATTAGTAACTATTAAAACATTCTATTCACACCCAAACTTATTGCAATAATAAGAAAAAAATCTAGAACATTTTTTTGAGTAATGTTCTAGATTCTAAATTAATCCGTTATTTTATTTGTTCGGCAACAAATATTTTACGTTTTTCCCATACGCCAGTGTTCTCATTGTAATCATCGCACGTAATTAAAGTAAGTTGATTCTTTTTACCTTTATTCTCATCTAATACTTCCACGGCATCTGGGTCAACATCGCGAATGCTTGTCATTTTGTACTTACGTGTTTCATTGCCAATTTTAAAGGTCACTTTACTACCTTTTTTTGCAGCTTTTAAATTTGTAAATTGATAATTTGGTCGATCAGTAAACGTATGACCTGCTATTGAAATATTTTGATCATCTAATGATTCATCTTCTTCAGCGAAACTTACGCCACGATTTAACTGTTCTGGCGTAGCTGGTCCAGGATATACAGGTTCTTTAATATCTGCATCAGGTATACTTATATACCCCGTCATTTTAGATTTATCTTTTGATATCGTTGGCTTTTCCTGCTTACTTGATTGCTGTTTTGAATCATTTTTATCGTATTGTTCGATTTTATTATCTTTATCTTTCTGTTGTAAGTAATTATCGATGTGAGGTTTCGCAAATAAATATACTGCGACTAGAATTAATATTACACCTATAATTGTCATCAATCTATTAGTCCAATTTTTCATTGATGATACTCCTTTAATCATAACTTTGTTAGCTCATAGTATATCATTATTATTTCACTATATTAAATTATTTTTTTCATTTATTACATAAAATTTTTATCGCCCTTTCTCTTACTATTCACTTTTTAAAACTAAAAGAGGCTAGAACTTTTTTGTAATAGTTCTAGCCTCTTTGTAATGGGCATTGAAATGAGTACATGTTGTGAAATATCTTACTTACTTCATCTTTAATCACTTATACCCCGGAGCAAGACTTATGACATCTTTAAAATTACAGTATCTTTCGGTCTCGCTCTCTTGTTTTATTTTGTATTTCTTCTTGAACTTCTTCTCGAATTTTTTCCCTTAATTCGTTAATTTGCTTCTTCTTTTTATCTGCAATAACAAAACGCACGTAATGTACTAAAAATACTACAATCATACTTAATGACATCGATTGTAATAACAGATTCTCCCATGTCCCTGTTTGAGTAAAATAATACGTCATCGTTGTGTTAATGACAAATGCTAAAAAGATGATACTAAGTCTAAGCATATCATCATCCCCTTTTGAGTTATTTTATACTCAAGGGTGAAATTTTGCAATATTATTTTTAATTTTCAGATAAGTATATTTGTACTATTAAATATGTAAAAAGTAAAACTATAGTAACAATAATTACACTCTAATATTTATATTAAACTCCCTTAATTTTCAAAGAAAAAACCATTCTCGAATGTACTATAACATTCGAGAATGGTAAATAGTTGATATTAAGAAAAACTATTAACTGTGCCAGCGCCTGTTTCGCCGAAGATTTTTTGTTTAATTGCTTCGCCAGTTGGTGTGCCAGCTAAACCGCCAAGGCCTGTTTCTCTAAGTTCTGCTGGTAGTC
Source organism: Staphylococcus devriesei (assembly GCF_002902625.1). Lineage (GTDB taxonomy): Bacteria > Bacillota > Bacilli > Staphylococcales > Staphylococcaceae > Staphylococcus > Staphylococcus devriesei. The sequence goes on along the minus strand of NZ_PPRG01000022.1, from coordinate 65,757 downwards.
CACGACCAATTTTATCCATAGCTTCAATTACTTCGTCAACAGGGATTCTACTTTCAACACCTGCTAATGCTAAGTCAGCTGAAATTAATGCGTTACCTGAACCGATTGCGTTACGCATAACACAAGGGATTTCAACTAATCCTGCTACCGGGTCACATACAAGACCTAGTAAGTTACTAATTGCTAATGCCATTGCGTGACCTGAAGCTTCAGGTTCGCCACCGAATACTGATACTGCAGCAGCTGCTGCCATAGCTGAAGCTGAACCAACTTCTGCTTGGCAACCTCCCGTGGCACCGGCTACACTTGCGTTGTTAGCAACAACACGGCCGAATAATGAAGAAACGAATAAGAAGTCTACCATTTGTTCTTCAGTTAAATCATGTGTTTTTTCTAATTTGAATAATACGCCAGGAATGGTACCCGAGGATCCTGCTGTCGGAGTTGCACAAATGATACCCATTGCTGCGTTAACTTCGTTTGTAGCTACGGCACCTTTCACTGCTTCAACCATTTCATGGCCTGATAAAGCATGATTATTCTCATTATACTTAGCTAGTTTAATAGCATCTTGACCTGTATAGCCTGTTACACTTTTAACACCTTCGCCAGTAGTCCCTTTAACTACGGCATCGCGCATAACTTCTAAGTTTTGTTTCATTGTTTCTCTAACTTCTTCGCGAGATTTACCTGAAAGGTTCATCTCTTCTTGAATCATAATATCTGCAAAAGACATCTTGTTTTCAACTGCGTAGTCTATAGTTTCTCTAATTGAATCAAACATCTTTAATCCCCCTCTATTTAATATAGGATACGTTTAAGTGACTGTATTTATCTTTGATTTGGTCTAACGTTGATTCAGATATTGCTTTAGCTAGTGTTAATACTACTAAGCTATGGTTTTCGCCCGTTTCTGTCAATTCGTCATCAATACTTGCGCCAAGTTCATTAATATCATTTAATAAGTGATTAACCTCTGATTTATTTGCCGCCCCATCTATTTCTAAGATAGGTAAACCATGGTCGAATTCAACTTCTTGTCCTTCTACATTAATTCTTCTTAATTTAATAGTACCGCCACCGATTGAGTTACCGATAACTTCAATATGACGTCCGTTTGCTTCAGCAACGATGTGTGCACAGTTAGGGTGTCCACCGATACTGTCGCCATCTTCTTCTACAATTTCTACGTCAATGCCTTGATCTCTTGCAATTGTTAAAGCGTCTTTAATACGGCTGTCGAATGTACTATAACCCATAGCGCCACCAACAATTGCTAAATCTGTGCCGTGACCTTGGTGTGTTTTAGCAAACGATTCATAGTAATGAATTGTTAACTTTTCTGCTTGTATTCCGCCTAATACTGCGTATGCAGCATTACCGATTTTAACAGCACCTGCTGTATGAGAACTTGAAGGTCCCATCATAACAGGGCCGATGATATCAAATGCACTTTGATAATCGTAGCTTTTTTTAGTAGCCATTATTAAACACTCTCCTTAGGTTGTTTCTGTTTACTAGGCATTTTAATAGTCATATCCATTAAGTTGAATTTTTTAATTAAAGTACTAAAGATAAACGCTAATACAATACTTACTACTGCAACTGCAATGATTGTTATCACTGATCTAACTGCGTCATTAAATCCGAATAATACGATTGCACCTGCAATTGGTGTAGCCATACCTTTAACACCGATTACTAGTCCACTGAATGTTACGATACAAGCATTTACAACACCGATAATTGCGTTAGTTCCATATAATTGAAGTGGGTATTTTGCGATTAAGTCGATTTGAGTTAATGGCTCAATACATACTGCAAACGCTTTAGATTTGCCACCAATGTTAAGTCTATCGAATAATACAAAGTTAACGAATGAAGAACCTGTACATGTTAATGCACCGATAGCCATTGGTACACCAGTTAATCCTAATAAACTAGTTAATACCATTGAACTTAGTGGTGTCATTCCCGTTACTGGGATAACTAAACCTAAGATAACCGCTAATGCGTAAGGGTTACTGTCTCCAACTGATGTTACTGCGCCACCGATTTGATGTAAAATAGCCATAACCCCTGGGCTAATTAAAGTTGCTAAACCGAACGCAATTGCTGGAGCGAATAAAATCACAACAATTAAATCTAAACCTTCTGGTACTTTCTTTTCAACAAGTTTAATTCCAAATGAAATGATGTATGCTGCGATAAATGCTGGTAATAATTTAAAGTCATGTAATACTAAACCAACAATTACTGCGAATACAGGTGAGATACCAAGTTTAAGTCCAGTTAAGATACCTACTGCTACACCTGCTAAGCTTCCTGCTAAATCACCAATCGTTTGAAAGAATTCAATATGAAATACGCCACCAATAGCGTAACTTAGAAACGCTTGTGGTAAGAATGTTGCACAAGCAGCTCCCGACAGAGCTTGTAGTCCTTGTTTGCCGTATGGCGCAAAGTTTAAGAATAACGTCATAACGACAAGTACGAGTACGAGTGTTCCCACTCCTAAAATAATGTTCATTCCCCAAAACCTCTTTCTAATTATTTATTAGTCATTGACATAGTACACCCTATAGAAACCGATTTCAAGATTTCTCTAGAGTGAAATGAGACTAATATGTGAAGTAAATCACATTTAGAGACTTTTTGAGGGCTAAAAATTTTCATTTTGAAAAAATTTGTAAACTAATAATTAATTATCCACGTTTTAAGTTGTCTATCGATGAAGCGTATCATCAACTAGTTCGATATTTGCTAAGAAAATATATTGTGCACTTCACTATTTGTACATCTACTTTAACATCTATAATGCATCTATCCATAAATTCTGCTCACTTTTGAAGTTAAAATAAGTTTGTAATTATCCAAAATACTTAATTTTCTACTAAAAAAGAGCAAAGACCATAACTTTTAGTCTTTACTCTTTGTAAAATGAATATTGTTGGTATTAATCCTCAATTTTTAATAATTCTTCTGTAAGGTGATGTGTCTGTTGATAGATTTGACGGTAGATATTATAGTAAGCTTCATACTTATCATGTTTTTCTTTATTAGGTTCAAATGTACGCTCAATTTCAATAAATTGAGCGACACAGTCATCGAAGGAGTTAAACCATTCTAAACCATATGCGGCAATCATAGCCGCTCCCATACTAGGTCCTTCTTCATGTTTTAATTTTCTAATTGTAGCATTAAAGATATCCGCTTGCATTTGTAACCAAAATTCACTTTTAGCGCCTCCACCAATCGACGTAATGTGAGTGATTTCTTTACCCGCTTCTCTTATTAGTTGAATAGAATCATATAGTGAGAAGGTAATGCCTTCAAGTACTGCGCGTGCAAAATCAGCTTTCGTATGACTGCCGCTAATGCCAATAAAGCTTCCACGAATAAACGCATCACCATGAGGCGTCCGTTCGCCAGCTAAGTACGGGGCAAATAATAGATGATTAGCCCCAACCTGTGATGTACTCGCTTGTTTCACAATATCGTCGAATGACTGATCTTCAAAGAACGTCTTCTTCAACCAATTTAAACTATAGCCTGCTGCAAGTGTTACCCCCATCGCGTAGAAAGTTTTAGGCACGCTGTGATCAAAGAAATGAATATTGTTACGATATTCAGTATAACTGTCACTTTCAACATTAAGTACTACACCTGAGGTACCTATACTGCATAACGTATCATTATCGTTAATAATTCCGGCGCCAATTGCTCCACAGGCGTTGTCCCCGCCCCCAGCGAAGACTTTAACTTCATCAGTCAAGCCAATTTCTTGAGCAAGATCAGTACGCACCTAGCCGACGCAGGCTGTTGAACGAACTAAAGGAGGATAAATATCTCCAATTCCGAAATGAGTGCCTACATCGCGCGCCCAATCATGGGTTTCTGGATTGAGTAAGAGCGTGCTTGCCGCATCAGAATATTCCATATGAATTTCTCCAGTCAAATAATAACGCACATAGTCTTTAGGCAACATAAAGACACTGACTTGGTCCCATATATCTGGCTCATGTTGTTTAACCCATAACATCTTAGGCATAGTAAAGCCTTCTAATATTGGGTTTCCATTTAATCTTTCGCCGTAGGCTTCTTTAATTTGGCGACATTGTTCCGAGTTACGTGTGTCATTCCATAGTATTGCATGCCGAACAGGTTGATGATTAGCATCTAATGCTACTAAGCCATGCATTTGACCTGAAAATGATATTCCTTTAACGACACGATGCGCCATGTTTTTAGAGTGAGTTATGTTTTTAATGCCTTGTGTGACCGCTTCTACCCATTCTTTAGGATCTTGTTCGCTATAACCTGCACGTGTTTGAATTAACGTTAACGGTTCACTTGTTGAGGCTACAACTTCACCCTGTCGATTAACTGCTATGATTTTTACTGCACTTGTTCCTAAATCAATTCCTAATACAACATCTTCCACGACGCATCCATCCTTTACTCTGCTCGTTAATAAAGTTGTTTACAATATTTTAGAGACAATTCAATATATCTTCAGTTTATATAATATTATAATAAAATTCATTTACCTATATGTTTATGATATCTATTTTAGCTATAATTTCAATAGAAAATGGAACAGAAACTTAAAGTTATACTAAAGATTCCTGTTCCATTTTTAATTCTACTTATGATATTATCTGTTACCCACGTCATGACCAATTTCAACGGTTTGATCATTTTTATTATATATTGCACCTTGAACACTACCAAAGTTAGGATCATTACGTTTTTCTTCTACACCGTAACCCATGCTTTTGAAAACATTAATGTCTTCATCACTTGTGGCATTTTCATAATAAATAGTACCACCATCATTATAGAAACGTGGTTTATTAATAGATTCTTGTAATGTACCATTGTTACGTAAATAATCAATCAATACTTCATTAAGGAGCGTTGGAATTTTATTTCCTCCTGGTGTTCCTATACCCATATAAAAATCTGGGCCTACTACAATAGACGGTGATGTATAAGAGCGTGGTGCTTTATGCTTACTACCATAGTTCGGGCTATTAGGATCACTTGAGAAGTTGGTTAATGAGTTGTTCATATAGAACCCTTGTTTTACAAATTTTCCTGAACCAAAGAAACTAGATAATGTATTAGTTGTACTTGCGAGCTTACCTTGCTTATCAATTACTACAAAGTGTGTCGTGCTTGTCGTGCTAAGTGTAGGGTCGAAGTTACTACTTGTTTCTCCACTATTAATATTGTTAAGACTATCTAATAAATAGTCTTGAGATAGATATGTATCACTGCTTGATTCTTGTCCATTAACGATATCTCTATTGCGATACATTACGTCACGAGATTTAATGATGCCTGAAATATAATCGTTACGTGCCTCACTTGAATTCCCGCCAGAATTAACACTCTCATCAATTTTCAATCCTTGTAACATTAAAGTACCACCGAGTGGGTTAGACGCTGAATAAATTTTATTATTCAAGTAGTTTGTTGATACTGGTTGCTTCTCTTCCGTCTTCACAGCTTTAAAGTCTTCTTCAGTAAGTTCATCGTCAATTTGTTTGGATACACTTTTAGCAATATCTTTATAAAAATATGAAGGACCCTTATCGCGAATTCCCTCTAATGTCTTAGCCAATGCTTCTTGTTTAACGACATCACCTTCGCGAACAGTCCGCTTTCCTTTAAAAAACGGAGAGTCACGGTCGATATCTGAACCAAATAATTTCATGCTACGTTCTAGTTCTGAATCCACTTCGAAGCCATCTTTAACTAGTGGGATAATATAATTCAAAACTTTCTTCTCATCCATCTTACCTTCGCGTTGGTGCATATCATGTAAGCCCTGTACAAAACCTGGTGTTCCTATTTCATCACCTTTTTTATATTTAAATGATGACATTGTTTTATACTCATACATTTTAGGTTCTTCGCCGTCTTTACCATTATAAGTTAATGTGGCGCCACCTCCACCTAAACCTGAAGAATGTGGCTCAGTTACCGCTAGCGCATATGACACACCCATTGCAGCATCTACAGCATTACCGCCATCCTCAATAATTTTGTTTCCTACTCTTGTGGCGATGGCATTATTGGAAGCAACGCCATACTTTTTCTTACTGCCAGATGCTTTATGTTTGGCGATTTTATTTTCAAATAAATTATCTTTATCTGGTTTGTCTTCTTTATTGAAATGATAAAAAGTGAATGAGATTAATATGGTTATTATTAAAATGACGGATAATGTACCTTTACTGTAAATATTCATACTAACTGGCCCCTTTAGATAAATATTGCTCCGTTAAGTTTTTTAATTCTTCTTTTTCATAGTTATCTAGGCCTTCATTCGCTTTAGCAAATGTCACCATTAAAAGGATGGCAACGATAATGAGCGTAGTTACAATACCTAACCAATGCTTTTTAATATTCAAAGGTGTACCCTCCATTCTTCTCTTTTAGATGAATCGATTTATCTTCAATATTATTGTAATACCGTTGTGCTTCCATTTTACTCATGTGATCTTTAGTGATTTTACCGTCTGCTAAGCGGACGGGTGTAATGCTAAATTGATTGTGTTGGCCATCCCAATCGTGTTGAACAACCATGCCTTTTTGGTTTTTAGATAAAAATGAATCAGAAGTAAGATTACCCAAGCTATAAAAGATACTAGCATTTTTATACTTTTCAACTTTTTGAACGACTGAATTATGACCGATAATAACATCTGCCCCCGCGTTAACTAACGCATGGGCATATTCTTGTTGACGATCAGTGACATTACGTTCATTCGCAATACCCCAGTCGACGTTAACTACAACCATGTCATTATTCTCTTTCAGATTTTTAATTAGCGGCACAAAAATACTTGGATCTAAACTAATTGATGTCGTATTTTTTAACGGGTCTTCATAATTTGACCCTACATCTGTAAATGACACGTTAGCGATTTTTTTACCTTTAACTTGTTGTTGAACAGTTTTACTATTAATCAAGTTGGAGCCATTTCCAGTCATAAAGTTATAATCCGTCTGGGCTTCTACTCGTTTACTTAATTCTTGCGCTTGCACATTATCAATTGTGTTATTAATTAAATTTACGCTTTTAATATTTTGTTTTTTTAGAAACATAATGTTTTCTAAATTTTTTCGAATATTCTCTGGTTGATTATTTGAAAAATTGCTTACCAATAATGAAGCCGTTGAAAAATCACTATGTCGAAGCGGCTCATTTAAACTTTCGAACACCTTATTTAGGTTCATTTTTCTAATATGTTTATTTAAGGTAACATTGCCTAGATATGTACTACGTATATTGTTAATATTCGAACTTGGCATCGCTTCTACTGGTTCGACTTTTACTGCCCGAATAGCCATGACTAACAGTATTAATGCAATAATTAAAACAATAAGTGTATAAATAAAGTTCCGACGTTTATGTCGTTTAGATTGCTTAAGTAACCATTCGCTCGCTGATAATCGTTTTTTCTTTTTCATTATTATGCGCTCCTTGCTCGCGATTAATTAATAAAGCTATATAAAAATAAGATGACATATGTGATACATGTTAATAACATAGTCGTTGATAACGTAATCACGACACCTTGCTTTTGAATTGTATTCGCAATAATGCCAGGTATAACTACGCCGATTCCTGACACTTCTACCATTTCAAAAGGCGTCAGTGGATAAATTAAGTCGAAGATAAATTTAAGCACCATGCCTGTTAAAATCATGGCTGCGAACTTTCGTCTTCCGTATAAAATGACCCATCTGCTAATTCCATATGTCACAATGAAGAATGTTAAACAACTAATCACTAACACTGACAACAACATAATAGGTTGATCGAAAATAAGTGCTAAGTAACCAGGTACTACAAGTCCTGCTGGATTAATCCCAAATTTTTCTGCAAAAATTAAACTCAATACAATACCGACAAATAGGGAAAAGTATAATTCTGAACCTATCATTTTATTCTATCCCTTCTATGAATTCTGCTATTCTACCACCTGGTCCGTGAATATTACCGACACAGAAAACAAGTGTATTTTGCGATTCTCTCATAATGGCTTTTTCAATTTCTACAAAGTCTTTATTTTCAAAGTTAAGATACTTTTTCTCAGGTAAGTGTTGCATAACCTCTGTCACCTGTTGTGTACTTTTACCAGTACAAATTAATGTGTCATAATCAACATCTGCAATAAAGTTTTCGGCAAATTGACGCGTTCTGTCGACTCTATCTGAACGACAATTTAAAATAACGACTTTCTTAGTATATGGATAGTTATAAGATTCAACTTTATTTAAGATAGCTTTCGTCGATTGTGGTTCATTTGCTGCAAAGGCATTAACAAACACGTTCCGCGAATGATTTGCATTAAAGTATTTGATTTCTACAGCTCCAGGATCAGGTGGTGCATTTAACATCCCTTCTAATGCAGTCTCTTTATCAATACCTACAGCTTGCGCCACACCTAATGTAATAGCTACATTATCTGGAAACACAAGGTAACTAAATTTTCTTAAATAAGATTCAGGTATCGTGTCTTTATCCACCACAATGATTTCTGTTTTACGTTTTTTCGCTTCTTTCGCAAAAAATTTCGTATATTCATCTTTCATAACTACTAACTTACCTTTATAAGGAATCGTAGCAGTAAATGCTTGAGCTACATCTTTTAGCGTTGGACCTAAGACATCCATATGGTCTTCCATCACATTAACAATTACGCCAATATTAGCTTTTACTAAATCTTTTTGAAAAGTAATCTGATAATCTGGATTAACGGCCATACATTCATTAACTAAGGCTTTCGCATCTTGTTTTACTACTTTACGTATAATATCTCGTTGTTCTCCAATATTCGCACCTTGAGGCTTTCTAATGACTGGGTACTCTTTATCTGTAAACCAATACAACATCCGAGCATCTGTACCAGTCGTCTTACCTATCACGCGATAATGATCCTCTCTTAATACGCTATAAATCATTCTTGTTATCGTAGATTTTCCACGAATACCATTAATGTTGATTCTTAAAAGAATCTTGTTAAGTCGATTTGTATGACGGTTTTTCTCCTTTATTCCAAGCCATAAAATCAAGGCGATACAAATTATAATGAGAATCACAATACTGTCCCTCTCTTTGAAAATTTAATATGAAGTTTTTAGTAAAACGCTTTCTAAATAAGTATGTATAATGAATATGTTCAAGTGGAACACTCTATATAGAAGAAATGAATAATATTAAGGACTAGACCAACATATTGGTAGCTTTTTAAATACCAAACGGTTAATCTCCGAACTTTTTATTACTTCTAATAAGGGTATGCTATCATTTATGTGTTGAGTCAGTTTTAACAATGTAAATATAATGTAAAAAAATACTAACAAATATAAATTTTTTAAGAAATTATAAATAATAAACCCGTTAATATAATAAAAACTTTTAGAAATATTTTCCAAAACCTAATATTTAATCAAATACAGTTGTTAAATCATGAAATATTTACTTCTTATTTACATTAACTTAACGTTCTCATGTTACTTTATAGGTAAATAGAGCTACGACTTTAGGAGGGTATTGATGAATAAACCAATGTCTAAACCTGTTAAAATAGCAGTGGGTATTTATCTGGCAATTGTATTACTTATGTGTTCAAGTTATTTAGCACTTATTCTTGTAGGCAGTTTACAAGGCAATGATATGAGTAATTCAGTCTTAGATTCTGATCATCGTCATATTAATAGTGTGACTAAAGATTCAACTGAGAATATAAGTAATACAGAATTAAATAAAGCGTCAGCAGCCACTTCTGAAGTAGCAAAGGACGAGACAACAACAAAAACTGATTATAAAACCTTAAAATCTAATGGCAATACAAAAGGTGCTAACTCCTCCAATGAGGGTCGTTAGCACCTTGTTAATTATATTTCAATTTCTTACCTTGTTATTTTACATTATTGAATAATATTCTTAAGTTGCGCAAAGAATTTCTGTCTTTCTGGTAACGGGAATATTGGATAAATATGGAACAAGTTATATCCCGGCGTAAAGTCATGTTCTATTCCCTTTTCATTTAGCATTTGAGATAGTTTTAAAGCATCCGGATACAATGTTTCTTTTGTGCCAATAAAGATTGAAATACGTCCTAGGCCTTCTAAATTACCGTTGATTGGAGAGATTTTATAATCCTCAATAGGTAAGTCGCCTGCCCATAATTCAATAAAGTATTTACTGCCCTCGATACCAAGCATCGGATCAATTTTTTCATATTCTTTTGCATCAGGGTTACTTAGTGTACCGTCTAGGACTGGCGATAACATGACGATGTGGCCCGGTTGTTGTAGTTGTGTCGCTTCATTTAGATATTCAGCAAAAGATAACGCGATTTGTCCGCCGGCTGAATCACCCATAATAGTAAGTTGGTCTGAACTTTCAACTTCAGTCAATTGTTTTTCATAAATACTTTTTAATAGCTCAAACGTTGTACGGTAATCACGGTGTGGCACTTTAGGGTAAATCGGCATAATGATACGCGCATCTAGTTGTCCTGCAAGTTGATCGATAAATTCAAAGTGCTCATCTAGAGGGTCTTGGAACCATGCGCCACCATGAATGTACAGAATAACTTTTTGTTGACGGTTACGTTGTGCATTCACTACGTATGTTACTGAACCATTCCAACTCTTAGTTTTAACATCATGTTTAAATTCGTAATTTGTGCCTTCATATTTACCAGCAGTAATCTCTTTTGTTTCTTGTAAAGCTTTCTTAGCATCTTCAACATTTTCAAATGGTTTCTTCATTCCAGACATACGGATATAGCTTTCCATTAAGACACTTTTATAGCTGCGTTTTTCTTTTACTTTTACAAACGCTAACGTACCTAATAAAGCTGAAGTTGCAACAGTAAACATTCTCTTTTTCATTTTATATCATGCCCTCCTATACAATAATTAATTATAAACCTAATCGCTCTTAAATTTTAGTAAACCACATTTTAAACCTTTTTCTTTGTTTTTTTATTGAAAATATTAATCTATAATATAATTATCAGAATTTTCAATATTAAGTAGAAAGTAGGTTATGTTTATGTCACGTCATAAGATTGTGTTAATCGGAAGTGGTTATGTCGGCTCTGCGTTTACGCATGCTATTGTAGCGAAAGGACTTGTAGACGAACTGGCAATTATAGATATTGATGAGGATAAAGCTAAAGCAGATGTTTGGGATTTAAATCATGCTACTCCCTTTAGTGATAGTTATACAGATGTTCATGTAGGTAGCTATGAAGATTGTTCTAATGCTGATATTGTCGTTATTTGTGCTAGTGCGATAATGGCTAAGGGAGACACGCGTCTTCAATTATTAGAAGATAATGTAGAGATTTTTGTACCTATGATTCAACAAGTTATAAATCATGGCTTTGACGGGTATTTCGTATTACCTTCCAATCCCGTAGATATTATGAGCTATGTTATTAAACGGGTATCGCATTTTCCAAAAAATAAAATTATCGGCTCAGGAACTTCATTAGATACAGCCCGCTTCGAATTCTTTCTCAGTCGTGCTTTAAATGTCGCACCTCAAAGCGTTTATGCTCCTGTAATTGGAGAGCATGGAGATTCACAGGTGCAAGTATGGTCCCACGCACAAGTTGCTGGTGAACCTGTATTGGACTTATTAACTCCTAATGTTGATAAGGCAACGTTCATGCAATCTATTTCAACTCAAACGACCCAGGTGGGTTATGATATTTATGTTCGAAAAGGCACAACCAATTTTGGGATATCGCTAAGTTTAGTCCGAATTGTTGAAGCCATCCTTTTCAATAAAAATATTATTATGAATGTATCAAGCTACATCGAAGGCGAATATGGTCTTAATGGATTGTATATAGGTACACCAACAGTAATCAATGGGAACGGTGCTGATAGAGTCATCGAGTTGGCATTGGAAGAAGATGAATTAGTACGCTTCAAGCAATCTGCTAATGTCATTAAAGATTACCAACAACGTGCCGATAGAATTATTGAAAAGCTTCTAAGTTAATTGATCAATATGAAAAAGCGGGACAAATATCTTATTAATATTTAAAGATATTATTGTCCCGCATTAGTATAGTTAACTTAACTTTCATTAAACTTATACCTACTTTTATCCTTCTAAGCTTTCATACATACGCTGCAATTGATATTCGAAGCCTTGCATGTCTATAAAACGTGCTTGACGATGCATCTCTTTACCGTTCATATAGATCAAATCTACTGGCACGGTGAAGATAGATAGCTCTCCAGCGATTGCTTCGATTTCAGATTGATTAATCACACCTAATGGTACACGTGGATAATCTTTGAGCATGTCTTCAATTTGGGGTAATACAGCGTGACACACTGAGCAGTTATTGCGCATCACATGTATCACAGCTAATTCATGTGTCTCTAAGAATTGATGAAAATGTTCAATACTTGTTAATTGCTCAGCCATAGTTATAATCTCCTTTAATTTATTGTATAGTCTATTTTACGTCGTTCATCTATATTTTGCATCTTCTTACCTTCTTTGAAAAAGCATTATACCTCCTAATCTAACGTAATACAAAATAGTTAACAGACTCCGAACTTTTTTATAATAAATTTATCGATTTATTTTTATATTTAGTTGCGTTTAAATACACACAAAGTAAAAAAATCGTGGTATACTGTATGTGAAAAAATTCACAAAATTTTGGAGGGCATATTATGAAAGCTTATAATTATGAAAAACCTGGAGTTGCACAATTAATTGAGAAAGAAAAACCAGTCGTTACAGAAAGTACAGATGCAATTATTAGAATGGTTAAAACAACAATTTGTGGTACTGATTTACACATTATTAAAGGAGACACACCAGAAGTTCCTGAAAATACAACACTTGGTCATGAAGGAATTGGTATCGTAGAATCTGTTGGTTCAAACGTAAATAACTTCAAAGTTGGCGACAAAGTTATCGTTTCTGCTGTTTCATCATGTGGTAAATGTTATTACTGTAAAAAAGGTATCTATGCTCACTGCGAAAATGATGGTAGTTGGATTTTAGGTCACTTAATCAATGGTACTCAAGCAGAGTATGTTAAAGTTCCATTCGCGGACAATTCTTTATACCATGCACCTAAATCATTGCCAGACGAAGCCCTTGTTATGTTATCTGATATTTTACCAACTGGTTATGAAATTGGTGTGCTAAAAGGTAAGGTTAAACCTGGTAGCACAGTTGCAATTGTAGGAGCTGGTCCAGTTGGATTAGCTACTTTACTTACTGCACAATTCTTCTCTCCTTCTAAAATCATTATGTTAGATCTAGATGACAACCGTTTAGCAACTGCGAAAGGTTTAGGCGCTACACATACAATTAATTCAAGTAATGTTGAAGAAGCTATCGCAAAAGTTAAAGAGTTAAATCATCGTGGTGTAGATGTTGCTATTGAAGCAGTAGGTATTCCACAAACGTTTGACTTATGTCAAAAACTTATCGGTGTTGACGGTACAATCGCGAACGTTGGAGTACACGGTTTACCTGTTCAATTTGATATCGACAAATTATGGATTAAAAATATCAATGTTACAACTGGTTTAGTATCAGGTAACACAACTGAAGAACTGTTAGAATCACTAAAAAGTAAAACAATTCAACCAGAACAATTAGTTACACACTATAGCAAACTAAGTGAAATTGAAGAAGCATATGATTTATTCAGAAATGCTACTGATCATAAAGCTATTAAAATATTAATTGAAAATGATATCACTAAATAAGAAATAATGACGTAACCTCATTTAATTTCTAATGTTATAACAAGTGTGGAGCATAAATCTAAAAACGATAGTGTAGAGGTGGTTCAATCACGAATCATCTCTACACTTCTTTTTTATTAATACTTCGTGAGTTACATGTAGTTTTATATTAAAATACTAAAAAAAGAGACTAAACCATTATTATAGAAATGGCTTAGTCTCGTTATATTTAGCAGTAGTTATCTATTTCACTCTTTTATTTAATTGTCATAATTACTTTTCCTGGGTCAACAGATGTTACATCTTCTACTGTTAATGTTTTATCTCCTAGGTTTGTAATAATTACTGGTGTAACTGTGCTTGGTGCATGTTCTTTTAAGTATGCTAGATTAATCTTCATTAATGGTTGACCTTGAGTTACTGTTTCATCAGCATTGACTAAACTTTCGAAGCCTTCTCCATTTAATTTAACTGTATCGATACCGATATGAATAAGTACTTCGACGCCACTATTTGATTCTAAACCAATCGCATGTTTCGTTGGGAAAATTGTCTTAACTGTACCATCGAATGGTGCTACAATTTCTCCACCTTCTGGTACAAAGCCTACGCCATCGCCCATCATTTTTTCAGAGAATACTTTATCTGGCACTTCTGATAATGGAATGATATGTCCAGTACCTGGCGCATAAATTTCAGTTCCCTTAATATCTTCAACATGTACTGGTTCATTTGATTCTTCTTCAGTAACAGTTGTTTCGCTCGCTTTTGTGATTTCTCCACTCATAATTTTAGCCATATCGTGTTTAATTTGATCTGACTTAGGTCCAAAGATTGCTTGCATGTTATTACCTACCTCAAGCACGCCTGAAGCACCCAATGCTTTTAATCCTGGGACATCTACTTTAGATTTATCATTCACTTCAACACGTAAGCGTGTAATACAAGCATCTAAGTGTTTGATGTTTTCTTTACCACCCATAGCATCTAATACATCGAATGGCAATTTCGCTACACTAGAGTTACGTACTTCTTGTTCAGTATCTTCACGACCAGGAGTCTTCAAGTTAAATTTCTTAATTGCGAAACTGAATAGGAAGTAGTAAACAACTGCGTATACTAAACCTACTGGAATAACTAATAAGGCATGCGTACGATCCCAGTTTAGTAAGCCATAAAGAATGTAATCAATAAATCCACCTGAGAATGTCATACCGATTTTAACATCTAATAAGTGCATTACTAAGAACGATGTACCTGCTAATAGTACATGAATAACATATAATAATGGTGCTACAAATAAGAATGAGAATTCTAATGGTTCTGTAATTCCTGTTAAGAATGAAGTTAAGGCAGCTGATAACATTAAACCACCAACAACTTTTTTACGTTCAGGACGTGCATTTCTATAAATTGCTAATGCTGCAGCTGGAAGACCAAACATCATAAATGGATATTTACCTGTTGTAAACGTACCAGCTGTAAATTGAACACCGTCTTTTAATTGAGACATCCAAATACGTTGGTCTCCACGAATTAAGTCTCCGGCATGGTTTGTATATTCACCAAATTCAAACCAGAATGGTGCATAGAAAATATGGTGTAAACCAAATGGAATTAATGAACGTTCAATTACACCAAAGATAAATGTCGTTAATGTTAAGTTTTTATTTAATAAGAAGTTAGATAAGCTATTTAACCCGTCTTGAATTGGAGGCCAAATGAAGCTTAGTAAAATCCCTGCAATAATCGCTGCGACTGAAGTTGCGATTGGCACAAAACGTTTACCAGCAAAGAAACCTAAGAAAGCCGGCAATGTAATATTATAATACTTGTTATAACACCATGCGGCGATTGCACCCATGATGATACCACCAAACACCCCAGTTTGTAGGGTTGGTATTCCTAAAATTAAAGCATTGGCTGGTAGTTTATTGGCTTGACTTAGTTCTTTCGCACCATTAGCGTAACTATAAATATCATCAATAGAGATATCCATTACTTTACCCATTGTTGCGTTCATAATTAAGTAACCAACTAATGCGGCTAAAGCTGCTACACCATCGCCACCTGCTAATCCTAATGCTGTACCGACTGCAAATAGTAACGGCAAGTTATCAAATATAATTTGTCCAGATGCTTCCATGACAGATGATATCATGACAAAGACATCCATTTTTAGCCATGGAGCAATACCAACTAATTGTTCATTATGCATGGCATTACCAAATGCGAGTAAAATCCCTGCGGCTGGTAAAATCGCAACTGGTAACATTAAGGCTTTACCGATACGTTGCAATTGACCGAAAAATTTCTTAAACATAATCCTCTTCCCTTCTTTATATATTGAACTTTATGACAATAAAAAAGACATAAGCAAAAAGAGAAAAGTACGTTTTAGGAATTGTTTAGTGTCACTCATTAAATCAATGAGCGTACACCTATCCCAATAATTCCTAGTCTACTTTTAAGAATATAAATTAATATTTGCAAGTATAAATGATTTGCCTACGAGAAATTCATAGACAACGATACCGGTTATAGGTACCTTACTTTTATTTCTTGCCATCCTCATTTAATTTATATTCTAATCAAGACACCTTTAATGCCTTAATCTCTTAATTTGCTTATGCCTAATTTAATAGTAACACGCAGTTCTTTTTAATTAATTCCAATTATATACATTTGTAAAACCGTTTTCAATACCTTTTTTTATGGAAAATAATTATATTTATTTAGAACTCTAAAAATAAAAATCATTTAAAGCGCTGTTTATGAAATTAAATAAAAATAATTTTAATAAAACTTCAATGTTGAATAATGTGAAGTTGCTGTTCCATATTGTTTGATTTATTTTTTAGCATTTTAATATAAAATTATACGTAAAAACGTAGTATTGTTGATGAGACTCCTAGGGGAACATCCTCAATAGCTAAGCTTGGCAGTAGTTGTCTGTGATGAAGATGCGTCCAACCTGGACTTTCTTCATCTCTAGTCAACCTTGCCGGGGCGGGACGACGAAATCTTAGAAATTACATTAGATTTCTGTCCCGCTCCCAAACAATACGGAGTATTAATAAACGAAAAGACGTAGAGATGATTCATAATTGAATCGCCTCTAAGCCTATATTTTAGGATTTATATCCTATATTATTTTTTGAATCTATATTATAAGAAACGTTTAGCTGCAACTGAAAGTGGTGGAATTTCGTCGAAGTCTAATTTTTTATCTTCAGTGATTGATCTGTAAGCCCATTTACCATAGTTAATTGCTTCTTCATTTACAATTTTACCTGGTAATGGCGCAGCGTTAGGATCAACGTGTACGTCAACGATTGTTGGTACATTTTCATTTAATGCTGCTTCTACAACTTCATCAATACGGCTAGGGTCTTTTAAGACATAACCTTTACCGCCAGCAGCTTCTGCGAATTTAGCATGGTCCATATCAGAGAAATCAATGGCATATTCTAATTCACCAGCAGCTTGTTGTTCATATTTAATGAATGATAATTGTTTGTTATTCATAACAAAGATTGTCATTGGTAAGTTATATTGAACAGCAGTTGCAAAGTCTTGCATTACCATTTGGAATGCACCGTCACCAGTGATTGAGATAGCTTGACGTTTAGGGAATGCAATTTTAGAAGCAATAGCTCCTGGAAGACCGCAACCCATAGTACCTAACCATGATGAAATAATGAATTTATTATTAACAGAAAGGTTTAAGTAACGTGTAGACCAAACTGTTGAAGTACCAACGTCAACTGAGAATACAGCGTCGTCGTTACTATATTTGCTAATAGATTTCATTAAACGTTCTGGACGAATTGGTGAACTTTCTTGGTTCATATCTTGTTCCATCCATTTATCCCACACTGCTTTACGTTCTAATGTTTTATCTAAGAACGCACGTTGTGGAACGTGTTTAATGCTGTCAGTTAATTGGTGGAAAGCAAGTTTAGCATCGCCAACTACGCCAACGTTTACATTGAAACGGTGTCCAATAACAGCTGGGTTAGTGTCGATTTGGATTGCTTTAATATTTTTCTTAGGTAGGTAGTCAACGTAAGGATAGTTTGTACCTGCCATAATTAATAAGTCAGCATCTTGAATTGTTTGATAAGATGTTTTCGTACCGATTTTACCTAAGTTACCAATACTATATGGATGATCATCAGGTAAAATAGCTTTTGCTGGTAATGTATGAATTACTGGAATTTTAGCTGCTTCGATAAATTCACGTAATTCATCTTTAGCATTTTGTGCACCTACACCGATAATCATAACTGGTTTTTTACTTTTATCGATTAATTTAGCTGCTTTTTTAATACTACGTAATGTTGGAGTTGGTGCTTTAGGTTTAGTAGTATCAATTGCACGGTTAGTAGTGTCTTTGATTTTATCAGTTAATAAATCGTTTGGACATACTACTACTGCTACACCGCGTTTTTCATATGCAGTACGAATTGCTTCGTTAACTACTTCAAACACGTTGTCGCCTTTTTGGATTTGGTGATTAAACACAGAAACATCTGCTACCATGTCAGTAATATTAGTTTCTTGGAATGCTTTAGTTCCTAATAATGTGCTGTTAGTTTGACCAGCTAAAATTAATTGAGGAACGCGATCCATTTTAGCGTCATACATACCGTTTAATAAGTGGATAATACCAGGACCACCGATACTTAATGCAACACCGATTTTACCTGTCATTTTTGTATATGAAGCAGCTGCTAAACTTGCTACTTCTTCATGACGTACGTGATAGAATTTGAATGAATCTCTCACTGTACGTAAACTATCTACTACTGCATCAATTGAGTCACCTGGAATACCATAAAGATGATCAATGTCCCATGCTTCTAATGCTTTAACTAATGCTTCATTTGCTTTGATCTTCGCCATTATTACAATAGCTCCTTTCTTAACTTAACAAATACTTAATATATACTCCCTTTAGTAAAATAAACTAATCATAATTGGAATGAGAATTGAACTAATTACAGCCGTTAAAATCATTCCAATTGAACTAAATGCGCCAGACTCTATGTCGTGTTCTAACGCTTTCGCCGTACCAAAAGCGTGTGATGCATTACCATACGTTAATCCTCTGGCTATCGAAGTTTGAAAATTACCTACTTTCAACAACAATGAACCCATCATACTACCAATTAACCCTGTCGTAATAATAAATAATACTGTAATCGTATCAGTACCTCCTAATTCGTGAGATACTTCTATTCCTACTGCAGCGGTTATAGATCTTGGTAAGATAGTTACAATTGTTTCTTCAGAGTAACCCAATAACTTTAACGAGGTAAACACTAACACAAAATTAAGTATGACGCCAGCCATCACGCTTGAGAAAATAATACTTAAATTCCCAAAAATTTTATGTCGATTCTTATATAGTGGATATGCCAGACAGACAACGGTAGCGTTTAATAAATGATTAATCCATTTACCGCCAGCCATATAGTCATGGTAATTTTGGTGAGTAAGTAGAAGTACAACGATAACGCCAATTGAGCCAACTAGTGCTGGATTTAAAAATGGGTTATCGTATTTCTGTTGTAATTTTCTAGCTACAATATACATTACGACGGTCAACAATATCATTAAAACTGCTTGTAAAATATTCATATTATTGATGACCTTTCTTTGTATCAGGTTGCTTGACCATCTTTTCAGCAATATAACCTGAAACAAGTGCTACACAACTTGTTCCTACTATTATTAATAGGAAAAAGATAATGTAGCTTCTCGTAATATTAGAAATAACATCCATAATACCTACAACTGAAGGAATAAAGAAGAAGACCATCGTTGCTAATAAGAACTCTGCGCCTTCTGATATCCAGTTCATACGTATAATTTTTAATTCTAATAAGATATAAAGTAATATCATCCCAACAATGCTCCCGGCTAATGGGATGTGTAAACTTTTCTGTATAAAACCACCAATTAAACTAATGACTAAAATAATAGCTATTTGAATGATAATTTTGGCAAATACTAACGCGTGTTCCAAGATGACTGAGCCTCCACTAAATATGTCGAAATTGTTACAGTTATTTAAAAATCTATGTTCATAATTATACGCTTGTATAATAAAATAGAAAAATACTCATTTTAAATACCATCTATAGTTTTTTTCTATGTAACCGTTTCAATATATAAAGTTAGGACTTCTTGTTATTGTTAACAACAATAAAATTTGTTATTTAGTCATAGTTTAAGCGTTCACTCATAAAGTCAATCCATTTAGAAGTAGCATGGCTTAACAATTTATCTTTTTTCCAAATTGCACCTAACTCCCAACTCATCCCTGTGTCTTCGATTTTTATGCTTTTAATATTATCTTTAAGCATATTAGCGATATGTTCAGGAAGTATACTAACGCCTAAATGCGCAAGTAATAAGTACTCAATAAAATTCCATTGAGAAACATTCGATACCGTGTTTGGGATGAAACCGGCATTTTTTGCTGCGGCGATAATTTTATCGTTTAAATAAAAGTCTTCGTTAAATAGTATGAAGTCTTCATTTTTCAAATCAGCCATACTTACGGAATCGCGAGAGGCAAGTTCATGTTCCTCACTCACCACTAATCTTAAATCTTCGCTATATAATGAAAGGTAGTCAAAGGTATTCTCATCAATAGGAATGGTAGTGATTCCGATATCAATTTGGTCATTAATCAACCGCGTTTCAATCGATTTACCCCCACTTTCATTTAAGCTGTACGTTACATTAGGATACAGTTTATGAAATTCTCCAAGAATGTAGATAAATTGTTGCATATCCATAACGGCAGACATCCCAATATTGATGTGCCCAGTTTCTAAACCAAGCAAGCCATTAATTTCGAATGGAATATTATCATATAAAGCGATAATTTCTTCACATTTCTTATAAAAAACTTTACCTGCATCAGTCAATACAAGATAACGCTTTTGACGATCAAATAATGTCATATGCAATTCATTCTCTATATCTTTAATCGCTTTACTAATCGTAGGCTGGGCTATAAATAATGATTTTGAAGCATTTGTCATACCGCCTTGATTGACTACTTCCATAAAATATTTCATATGTTTGATATCCAAATGCTCACCTTCTCTTTTAATTATTACGCTTTCATTATACACGATTTATTTTCGGAAAATAAAAAAAGTATTTTTTAATTAAAGTATGAAATTAAAGAGATTGCACTTATGTTAAATAAAAAAGAAGAAATTTCAAACCAGAGACTGAACAGAAGAGAAGAGACATTAATTGGTAGCGGATTATGAACTCCATAAACGGTGTCTCACTCTCATCTCAATCACTAATTCAGAATTTCTTCAGAAATAAGATGACTTCCATAATTAAATTATTTCGTTATAAAAATAATTCTAGCTATATTTTTATTTTCAAAAAAATGTTATAATCACATAGGGTCAATTTGATTAATGAGGTGAGGCATTGAGCTTTTATGAATTTATGCAAAATTTCGTTGGTGATGACACACCATTAGGTGAATTGGTAAATTGGATGAATCAAGATAGCAATTTTCCTAAAGAAGTGAAGAGCCAAATTGAAATATTGTCATATTTTCGAAATAATCCATGTCCAGAAAACATACCTGTGTCTTTAGTTAAAAGAGCATTGGCTGTTTTTAACCAATTCACAAATGTATGATTTCTAGTAATGTAATTATACATTCATGGAAGTATCATCTCACGGAAAAGGCTGGGTCATTAAAAAATGGCTCAGCTTTTCGTTTAATCTAGGCAGTCGTTGTCTGAAATGAAGATGCGTTCGAATCTCACTTTCTTCATTTCTAGTCAACCTTGCCGGGGCAGGACGACGAAATCTTGGAAATTACATTAGATTTCTGTCTTGCTCCCTAGATTTCTGTCCTGCTCCCTAGATTTCTGTCTTGTTCCCTAGGTTTGTGTCACCACTCCCATTTTACTTTTATCCTTATACCCCTTTATCAGATTAAAATCACTTTTTTGTAAAAATAATTACAAAAATATACAGTTATATTTCATCTATATTACAGTTACTTGTATTATTGGTTTCTTATATTGTATTACACCTTTTTTAAGAATATGATTAATACAGTTTTTAATTCTTGTATATTTTGAGGGGACCAAAATGAAACTAAAAAAATTTATTTCACGTCTTATATTAGCTACTGGAATCATGTTTGCTGGGACATTTACATATCAAAATATTGAACATACACACGTATCAGAAGCCGCTTCATATAATTATTACACGAAGAAACAATGTACTTGGTGGGCTTATCAACGTCGTGCACAATTAGGCAAACCTGTTTCAAACAGATGGGGAAATGCTAAGAATTGGTACTACAATGCACAACGTTCTGGATATAGAACGGGTCATAAACCTAAACGCTACGCAGTGATGCAATCAACTGCAGGTTACTATGGTCACGTTGCTGTTGTGGAACGCGTCTATAATAATGGTAGTATCAAAGTATCTGAATATAACTACAACGTACCAAGAGGTTACGGCGTGCGCTATATAAGTAAATCAGCTGCCCGTCACTATAACTATATTTACTAATATTTTTTAATTAACATAAATGACAAGCCACTAACGATTGAGGGATTATCCCTCTTTCATTAGTGGCTTTTTCTGAATAGTTATTATGCTTTCGAACGTAATTCTTCTAAAATTTGTTGCGCTGTCGCTGTATTAGCCTTAGGTGCTTGCTTCAAGGCATCTGCAACTTGCGCAATTTCTTCACCTTTCGCACCAACTACGATAGCTAAAGATTTATATTGTAAACTCATATGACCTTGTTGAATACCTTCTGATACTAATGCTCTGCAAGCTGAAAAGTTCTGTGCTAATCCCACTGCAGCAACGACTTGTCCTAGCTCTTGAGCAGATTCTACATTTAATAAATCTAACGACGCTTTGGCAATTGGCAATACCTTAGTACCTCCACCTACAATCGCTAAGGTCATAGGCACCTCAATAGTTCCAATTAAACGACCACGTTCTTTGTCGTATTTCCATGTTGCGATACCTCTATATTGACCATCACGACTAGCATACGCATGTGCACTTGCTTCTGCACCACGTGTATCATTTCCAGTTGCTAATACAACTGCATGGATGCCATTCATTACCCCTTTATTATGTGTAGCGGCACGATGGATGTCTACTTGTGCTAATACAGAGGCACGTTCCATACGATAAGCAACGTCTTCACCTGAACGTTCACCTCTATTTAAATTTGCAACATCAATTTCACCTTGCATACGTACAACTGATGCCGTAGCATGATTTGATAAAATGCTCATTAACACGTCGCGATCTGTGAACTCATTTTTCAAATGGGCTGTAATAGCTTCTAAGATAGTATTAAGCATATTCGCACCCATCGCATCTTTCGTATCAACAAAAACTTTTAATGATAATAAATGGTGTTCTGGGAAGGTATCGAGCTCAATACGTCGATAGCCTCCACCGCGTTCAATAATAGATGGGTACGCTTCTGCAGCAATCTGTTTAATTTGTGGTTCTAATTCATTGATACGCTGTGCAAGTGTTTCAGTATCATGCACGTCATCAAATACGATTTGACCAATCATTAAGCGTTCACTTTTAACTGTTCTAAAGCCACCTGTTTGATTAACAAGTTTAGCCCCAAAACTCGCTGCAGCAACGACAGATGGCTCTTCTACCATCATTGGTACAACATATTCTTTGTCATCAACAATAATTTTAGGCAATAAACCTACTGGAAGTGTGCCTTGTCCAATCACATTCTCGATTAAACTATTGGCTACTTCTTCATCAATTAAAGGATGATTTAATAGTATTTCATAGTTATCATTATCTAACCAACCATATTCCACCAACTGTTTCAATTTATCTTCACGTGATAAATGACGAAACGCTTTGTCTAAACTTTTCATCTTATTATTCCCCTTTATCAATCATTAGAGCGATGCCAAGTCCCCCACCGATACAAGCTGTTGCGATACCAGTTTGCTTTTCTTCTTGTTCTAGTGCGTTAACTAATGTAGTGACTAAACGCGCGCCACTAGCCCCAATCGGGTGACCTAAAGCAATTGCACCACCGTAGATATTTAATTTTTCATCAGGAATGTGTAAGTTATCTTTAACAGGAATACTTTGAGCGGCAAATGCTTCTGTCATTTCTACAACATCTACATCATCAATCTTGCTCTCAGTTTTTTCTAATAACTTTTCAACGGCGTAGAATGGTGCATAACCCATAAATTGTGGATCGCAGCCAACTTCTGCATACTCACCGATAATGCCTAGAATATTGAAACCATGTTCTTTAGCATATGTTTCTTCCATAAGGATTAAAGCTGATGAACCGTCATTAATACTTGAAGCATTACCACCAGTAACCGTTCCATCTTTCTTGAAAATGGTCTTTAACGTAGCAAGTTTTTCAACGCTACTATTTGGACGTACACCTTCATCTGAAGTCATCAATTCACCTTCAGCATCTCTCATACCGATAATTTCGTTATCGAATTTACCATCTTGTGTGGCTTGTGCTGCTTTAGTTTGTGAATGGTTTGCAAACTCATCTTGCATCTCACGTGTGATATTATATTTTTCAGCGATATTTTCAGCAGTTACGCCCATTGGTACATAATGGAATGCATCTGTTAGACCATCATGCATAAAACTTTCAACTGGTTCTTCGCCTTCTTTTAAAATGAGTTGAGGTGCGTTTGTCATACTTTCAACGCCACCTACTGCCACTACATTTGCTTCACCTAATTGAATAAGTTGTTTACCTAAGATAATAGCTTTAAGGCCAGAACCACAAACTTCATTAATTGTCATGGCTGGAGTAGCATCAGGTATCCCAGATTTAATAGCAATTTGACGTGCTGGATTTTGACCCACGCCACTTTGAAGTACGTTACCAAAGATAACTTGTTGAATAGTACTAGGGTCAATATCGATAGCATCGATTGTCCCTTTTAATGCAGTTGTTCCTAGTTCAACTGCTGAATAATTTCTTAATTTCCCTTTATATCTGCCGATTGGTGTTCTTTTAGCACTTACAATAGCGATTTTTTTCATTCTTTATCTCCTTGTATCTAGTTTCTATATAATTGTAATTTAGTTATTTATTTTGGTAAAATGATTACTAATATGATTGTTAATAATAGCCCTTAGAAACGTTACATTTTATTGTTTTTTCATGTCTTATAGCATATTTAATAGCATTTAACTATAATTTATTACAAAATACAACACATAAGATGAAAACGCTTTCTATTAGTCTGAATTTTAGATGAAATTTCAAAATAAAGCTACTATTAATATGATTAAAATATTAGAATCTCGAAAGGATGTAATGCCCGTGAGTATAGGTATCGATAAAATTAATTTTTACGTCCCTAAATACTATGTAGATATGGCTAAGCTTGCAGAAGCGCGCCAAGTTGATCCAAATAAATTTTTAATTGGGATTGGACAGACCCAAATGGCTGTAAGTCCAGTATCTCAAGATATTGTATCTATGGGGGCTAATGCTGCTAAAGATATTATAACAGAAGATGATAAAAAACATATTGGAATGGTTATCGTAGCGACTGAATCAGCGATTGATAACGCAAAAGCAGCAGCCGTTCAAATTCACAATTTACTAGGTATTCAGCCTTTCGCACGTTGTTTTGAAATGAAAGAAGCATGTTACGCTGCTACACCAGGTATTCAACTTGCCAAAGATTACCTTGCGCAACGCCCTGAGGAAAAAGTATTAGTTATCGCAAGTGATACTGCACGTTATGGTATCCAATCTGGTGGTGAACCTACTCAAGGTGCTGGCGCTGTAGCCATGGTTATTTCACATAACCCTAGCATTTTAGAATTAAATGACGACGCCGTAGCATATACTGAAGATGTATATGATTTCTGGCGTCCAACTGGCCATAAATACCCACTTGTTGCCGGTGCATTATCTAAAGATGCATATATCAAATCGTTCCAAGAAAGTTGGAATGAATATGCTCGACGCCAAGGTAAATCACTATCTGACTTTGAATCACTTTGTTTCCATGTACCATTCACTAAAATGGGTAAAAAAGCATTAGATTCAATTATTAATGATGCAGACGAAACAACTCAAGACCGTTTAACATCCGGATACGAAGATGCCGTATACTACAATCGCTATGTTGGAAATATCTATACAGGCTCTTTATATTTAAGTTTAATTTCTCTACTTGAAAATAGAAGCCTAAAAGGTGGCCAAACCATTGGATTATTTAGTTATGGCTCTGGATCAGTCGGCGAATTCTTTAGTGCTACTTTAGTCGATGGTTATGAAAGTCATTTAGATATTGAAGGTCATAAAGCATTATTAAACCATCGTACAGAACTATCAGTCGATGAATATGAAACGTTCTTTAAACGTTTTGACGACCTAGAATTCGACCATACTACTGAAAAATCTGACGAAGAGAAAAACGTCTTCTACTTAGAAACAATTGAAGATGATATTCGTCAATATCATAGACCAGAATAATTACAAATGATAGGTATAAATCACGAAATATAGAGCATAGAGATGATTCAATTACGAATCATCTTTATGCTTTTTTTATCAATATTTCATGTCAATATTCCGTATTGTTGATCTCGCGTTCCTAGGGGGGATGGGTCGAGCCTCGGTCTCGACGCTCATCCTCTTCCCTTAGGAGTCTCGTCAACAATATTCCATTTACCATGCAGTTTTATGACGAAATAATTTTAAGGTTTTGTAGTATGGGTGGGTCTGTAGAGTTGGGCCATATTCACTCGTTCTAATTCAAGGAGTTTAATTTTATTATCAATCGTTCCACCATATCCTGTTAAACTACCATCTTTTCCTACAATCCGGTGACATGGAATAATAATTGAGATGGGATTTCTTCCAACTGCTCCACCTACTGCTTGTGCTGACATTTTAGGTTTATTGAGCTGTCGACCGACTTCTTGTGCAAGATGGCCATATGTTTTCAACTCTCCATATTCGATAGTTTGTAATATCTTCCAGACGCTTTTTTGAAAATCAG
Organism: Staphylococcus devriesei; assembly: GCF_002902625.1. Taxonomy (GTDB): domain Bacteria; phylum Bacillota; class Bacilli; order Staphylococcales; family Staphylococcaceae; genus Staphylococcus; species Staphylococcus devriesei. Next base: position 38,908 of record NZ_PPRG01000022.1, on the reverse strand, counting down.
TTCCTGACGGAGCGAGGGGGAAATCTATTGTAGGGTTATTTCCTAAGAAATAGTCATCTAGCCATCTTGTCACACTTTGAAATACCTTTAAATCAGGTTTTTCAGGATAACTTAACGTTGATGTGTCATGTTTATACAATACATGAGTAATGTTGGAACCATCACTAATAATTTCTAAATTTTTTACCGGTGATTTATAAAGCATAGAATAAGGCATCGACTTCCTCCTAATCCTTAATTTCTTTTTTAAACTATTATAATCCTACTTACCTATAACTGCTTTAGAAATTAAAAATAAGCAGAACAGAAATCTAATGTTATCTCACAGATTTCGTCCCGCCCTGATATAGTCATTTATATGATTACATTCTTAGCTAAAGTTATATAATTCGTAACCTTTATCTTTAGCATATTCTAACGCTAAAATTTCTAAAACGTTGATGAAGGCTGGTTCATCTTTAACATTTACATATTGGAATTTTAAATTATAATCCTCAGCTGTAATTGTTTTAATATCGTCTTCTTTTAAGCCTTTTTCATGAGCTAAAGCTTTTTTAAATTTTGTAGTGCCGACACCAGATTTTAGATTGTACTGACCTAACTTATTAAATAAATCTTTAGAGATAGGTTGATAGCCAGTTGAGTAACCGCCAGTTTGACCTACAAATATTGGTTTCTTTTTATCAAAAATAACATAAACCCCAAATTTATCTTGAACTTTTTCACGGTCTTCTTTACTAAAAGATAACGCGTTGTCTTTTTCATACTTAAATAATTTCTTTAATTGCTTTTTGTTATCTTCTTTAATCTGTTCTAATCTTTTACTACCTTTCATTATTCATCTTCCTCCCCTAATGTTTATCCCTATTTATCTTAGTATTTTATAAACTTACTTTATAAAAACACTGTTATTTTTAAAAATAGTTAACTAATGCTTCTATTTTCAAATATTTATTTTAAATAATATACCCTTTATAGCTTGTTTGAAACTAATATTACGCTATCTTGAACTCAACATTTACTTTACAAAAATAGTTGTTTTAATTTTTATACTTAAAGGCCTTATTAATTGTAATTACATGTTTATTTATGTATTTATCTATTTTATACTTATTTAAAATGTGTTTCTTATTTTATTTCACTATTGCATACATGTGGGGAGAGAAAAGATGTGAATAATGAAGATATAAGAGTCATCAAGACTAAAAAAGCTTTAACAGATAGTTTATACTTTTTGCTTGAGGAAGAAGTGTACTCTACTATAACCGTAAATAAAATTTGCGAGAACGCTAATGTTCATCGCACCACGTTCTATAAACATTTTTATGACAAAAAAGAAATATTGGTATATTTATTTAAGTTAACTGGCGATGACTACTTTTCAACCGATATTAAAGAAAGAATAAACAATCCTTTTCAAGTGCTTGCCAAGTCTTTTAACAAAGAAGAGTTATTTCTTATTGAAATGAAACAACAAGACGATAAAGAATTTAAAAAGATATATAATGACTATTTAATTGAGATTGTTCAAAACGACTTTAAAAACAATATGCATTGTTTAGAAGTAGATCACACTGTCCCTAAAAGTTTAATTTCTTATGTTTTCGGTTCAGTATTAGCAGCATTTATAGAATGGAAAATGAATGAGCACGCAACCATTAATTCTCAACATATGGATCAAATATTCCATAAACTTTTAAATGTTAAAGCACGCGAATAGTTTTATTTAACTTAAAATTCGCCAGTTAATCCCCAATCTATTTCAACTATACATTTAAATAATATATAGAAAACGACAATTCCTGGTATATTGAACAGAAATTGTCGTTTAATTTTAGTCTAAGATATTTTTACCTCACACTATATTTTATTTGCAAGTCATGCCTTAGAACATTTCTGATACAACTTTTTGTTCTAAGAAGTTTAATAAATAGTCAGGGCTACCTGTTTTTGCGTCAGTACCTGACATTTTGAAACCACCAAATGGATGATAACCTACAACTGCTGCAGTACATCCACGGTTAAGGTATAAGTTACCTACATCGAATTCGTTTACTGCTTTAATCCAATGTTCACGGTTATTTGTAATTACAGCGCCTGTTAAGCCATAATCTGTATCATTGGCAATATCAATTGCTTCGTCAAAGTTATCGAATTTAGTGAATCCAACAACTGGGCCGAAGATTTCTTCTTTCATAACTTGGTCAGAAGATTTTAAGCCTGAAATGATAGTAGGGTTGATGAAGTAACCTGTTGAATCATCAGCGTCGCCACCAATTTCAATTTTACCTTCTTTACCACCGATTTCGATATATTTTTTTATTTTATCGAATTGTTTTTTATTAATAACTGGACCCATGTAAGTATTATTTACAGTGTCACCTACTGTTAATTCTTTAGTTAGTTCGACTGCTTTTTCTAATACTTCGTCATATACTGAACTGTGGACGATGGCACGAGAACAAGCTGAACATTTTTGACCAGAGAAACCAAACGCTGAATTAACGATTGATTCTGCTGCTAAGTCAGTATCTGTATTTTCATCTACAACAATCGCATCTTTACCGCCCATTTCAGCAATTACACGTTTCAAGAATGTTTGACCTTCTTGAACTACGGCACTACGTTCATAAATACGTGTACCTGTTGCACGTGAACCTGTAAATGTTACGAAGTGAGTATGAACAGAGTCAACTAAGTAGTCACCAATTTCTTTTGGATCACCCGGTACGAAGTTAACTACACCTTTAGGAAGACCTGCTTCTTCTAAGATTTCGATTAATTTATAGGCAGTTAATACAGTGTCTTCGGCTGGTTTTAATAATACTGTGTTACCAGCTACGACTGGCGCTAATGTTGTACCAGCCATAATTGCGAATGGGAAGTTCCAAGGTGGAATTGTTACGCCAGTACCAATTGATTTATAGAAGTATCTATTGTGTTCACCTTCACGGTCTAACACAGGTTTACCGTCTGATAATTCCATCATTGAACGTGCATAGTATTCAATAAAGTCGATACCTTCAGCAGCATCGCCAACCGCTTCATCCCATGGTTTACCCGCTTCATAAACCATCACTGCAGAAATTTCTTCTTTACGACGACGAATAATTGCCGCTACACGAAGTAAGAGTTCAGCACGGTCTCTGTGTGACCATCTGCTCCATTCTTTATATGCTTTATTTGAAGATTCAAATGCTTTTTCTACATCTTCTTTTGTTGCTTTAGATACTTTCGCAACGACTTCAGATGTATTAGCTGGATTAATTGAATCAAATGTATCATCTTTAGTAATGTGTTCGCCGTCAATCACAATCGGAAGTGTTTGACCAAGCTCACTTTTTACTTGTTCTAATGTTTTTTGAAATCTTTCCACATTTTCTTGTACTGAAAAATCAATCCCAGGTTCATTTTTGAAAGGTACTACCATTCTTAATTACCCCCTATTTATTTTTAAATATTTTAAAATCAGTAAAATATTGTCTTACATAAAAATGATAATTCGTATCATTAACTTCATTCTACTATGTAATCCCTATGTTTTGCAATCGCTTACACTATATTGTCTGAAAAGTTTTAAAATAGTATTATACTAAAAACGCTTATCTGTCTATTTATTTTCCTTAAAATTTGGTGCATCATTCTCATCAATAGTTCTAACGACTTTCGCAGGAACACCAGCTATTAAACTATTAGGTGGGACGTCTTTAGTTACTACGCTACCGGCAGCGATTACTGAACCATCGCCTATTGTTACGCCTGGTGTGACGACCACATTACCTCCAAACCAAATATTATTTCCAATAATAATCGGTTGAGCTAATTCTAATCCTTTATTACGTTCTTGATACGTCAGTGGATGATGCGCCGTATAGAAGCCACAGGATGGTCCTATAAATACATCGTTACCGATAGTAATACCGCCTCCGTCTATAAAATAACAATTACTATTTACAAATACATTATGACCTAATTTAACATTCCAACCGTAATCCGTGTCGAATGGGCTATTAATAGCCACATTTTCTAAAGGATAACCAAATAAATCGGTTAAAATTTCAAGGCGTTTGTTAGTATGACTAGGACGCGTCTGATTAAATTCAAAGCACAAATCTTTTGCGCGCTTTCGATCATCGCTTAACTCTTCATCAAAGTTAGCATCATACCATTTATGGGCTAACATCTTTTCTTTTTCCGTCATATGCTTCACCTATTTCTTTTAATCTTCTCATTGAATTTTAACCTCTATATATGAAAAATACACATAAAAATAGCTATAAAAAAATCTGTCACATCATACATCGATTTCTTCATAGCTACTTTTGTGCGTTTTTAATGATTGATTTTACTTATTATTACTTGATTGTGACTTACCGCCTTTTTCGCCAATTTCTTTATAAAATTCTTTATTATGATTTGACGATGTGGCTTCTCCACCTTTTTGGCCTGCTTCCTCGTGCGTCATTTTTTTCTCTTCAGACATTAAAAATTCCTCCTTAAAATGTTTTTAAAACTATCATAAGGTGTCATAATTACCACGAATCTCTAGGTGTAGTTTATTTATTCCCATTCAATTCACAAGTAAACCATATTTTACAAATTATTTTAATTGTTTGAAAAGAGTAGAATAAAATATAAATTATCTAATTAAAAAAGTCTAAGACATCAATAAAGTAATAATGCCTTAGACCATAAGTAGTGTTGCTATATTATGAAGTAATAAAATCTCCACCGTTAACGTGAATGATTTGACCAGTTATATAAGAACTATCTGCATTTGTAGCTAGGAAGACATAGGCAGGTGCAAGTTCAGCTGGTTGGCCACGTCTACCCATCGGAGTATCGCCACCTTGATTTTCCACTTTATCTTCATCAAATGTAGCAGGGATTAATGGAGTATAAATTGGTCCTGGCGCTACACCGTTAACGCGAATATTTTTCTCCATTAATGTAGTTGCTAATGAACGTGTGAATGACACAATCGCACCTTTAGTTGCAGAGTAATCGATTAAGTGTCCTGAACCACGATATGCCGTTATGCTTGTACTATTTATAATCGCATCATTTTCTCCTAAATGAGGAACGGCAGCTTGCGTTAAGAAGAACATACCAAAGATATTTGTATCGAATGTTTCTTTAAATTGAGCGGGTGTAATATCTAAGAAATTATCTTGTGGAAATTGAACTGCCCCATTATTTACTAAAATATTTAAGCCACCGAAATCTTTAACTACATTGTCCACAAGTTGTTTAGATTGTTCAGCGTCTTTTAAATCATGTGCATAAGCTTTAGCTTCAACGCCAATTTCTTTAAGACGGTTCACTGTTTCTTCTGCATCTTCGTGTTCATTATAGTAACCAATCGCAACATTAGCTCCCTCTTTGGCAAATAAAATAGCTACTGAACGACCGATACCTGAATCTCCTCCAGTAATTAATGCTACTTTACCTTTTAACTTGCCTGCTGCTTTATATTCATCTAATTCCGCTACTGGTTTAGGGTCCATATCTTTTTCAATACCAGGTTGTTGATCTTGAGTATAGCCTTTAATTTGTTTATGAAAATCTAATAAATTCATTTAAACACACTCCTTTTCCATTTACTTACTCGTTCCCATTTAATGGTTTTTCAAAACAACAAATTAATTTATAATTAAATTGAATCATACACCAGTTAAATTCTTTAGATAAGCTATTTCCGACTTTAGCACCACTTAACATCAATACTATAGACGCATGAAACTAAGATGTTAGGGCTTTATAATTAAAATAAGTTTTCAAATTGACCATCTATCAATCACAGTGTATATAAATAAAAGGAGTGCGATTATAAATGAGAGTATTATTAAAAGGAGTCGTTACGCTGCTTGTCATTTTAGGTATAGTTAAAACATTTCAAGACCATGACGTCGTGAGCGATGTGAACAAATACTATGACGAAGCTAAAAATGGCGAATTAGTTCAAACCATTTCCAACTATAATTTTAACAACTTTAAAGACCTAAACTTAGAAGATTTTAAACCATCCGACTTTTTTTAATTGATTAGTAGAATAACTTTATTTCATTTTAATGCCTTACGATAGAAGCCCAGAACACGTTTAACAAAGTGTTCTAGGCTTTTAAATTATTAAAATAAATGGAATGATTGACTACAATACCCTTAGGGGGTATATTGGTAATGAAATGAATTGGAGGTAAAATGATGAGCCAAACTAGTAACGTGACCTTAGATGTGACGGGTATGACTTGTGCCGCTTGCTCAAATCGCATCGAGAAACGCTTAAATAAAATGGACCGTGTTAATGCACAAGTGAACTTAACAACTGAAAAAGCAAATATTGAATATGATCCCAACACCTATACCGTAAGTGACTTCGTTTCTAACATTCAAAAGCTTGGTTACGATGTCGCAACCGATAAAACTGAGCTAGATATTACTGGTATGACATGTGCTGCTTGTTCTAATCGTATTGAGAAAGTGTTAAACAAAGCCTCTGGTGTTAAACAAGCAACCGTAAACTTAACTACCGAACAAGCTATGATTAGTTACTATCCAGGGCAGACTGATGTTGATGCCCTAATTGAACGTATTCAAAATTTAGGATATGATGCTCAACCTAAACAAACAGAAGAACAGCAAGCATCTCGAAAGGAAAAAGAATTAAAGCATAAACGTAACAAATTAATTATTTCATCAGTTTTAGCTTTACCTTTACTGATGACGATGTTTGTTCATTTATTTAATATGAATTTACCTGATCTTTTAATGAATCCTTGGTTTCAGCTCGTGTTAGCTACACCTATTCAATTTATTATTGGTTGGCAATTCTATGTGGGTGCCTATAAGAATATACGCAATGGGGGCGCTAATATGGATGTTCTCGTTGTACTAGGTACAAGTGCAGCCTACTTCTTTAGTATTTATGAAATGATTAAATGGCTAATTGGTACACCTTCTATACCTCATCTTTATTTTGAAACAAGCGCCGTTTTAATTACGTTAATCCTTTTTGGAAAATATTTAGAAGCACGTGCTAAATCTCAAACTACTAACGCATTAAGTGAACTATTAAATCTACAAGCGAAAGAAGCACGTATTATTACAGAGAATGGCACTGAACAAATGGTCCCTCTGAATCAAGTTAATGTAGACGATATATTATTAATTAAGCCTGGTGAAAAAATTCCAGTTGATGGTCAAATCATTAAAGGTGAGACGGCTGTCGACGAATCTATGTTGACTGGTGAATCTATGCCTGTAGATAAGAAAGTTGATGATAACGTAATCGGTTCTACAATGAATTCAAATGGTGTCATCACTATTAAAGCAACCAACGTTGGTAAAGATACAGCGTTATCTAACATCATTAAAGTTGTAGAGGAAGCTCAAAGCTCTAAAGCCCCTATTCAACGCCTTGCGGATATCATTTCGGGTTATTTCGTACCTATCGTTATTGGAATCGCTATACTTACATTCTTAATTTGGATAACACTTGTTCATCCAGGTCAATTTGAAGACGCACTAGTCGCAATGATTTCAGTATTAGTTATTGCTTGCCCTTGTGCGCTAGGTCTCGCTACACCTACTTCAATTATGGTAGGTACAGGACGAGCTGCTGAAAACGGCATTTTATTTAAAGGTGGCGAATATGTGGAACGTACACACCAAGTCGACACGATAGTGTTTGATAAGACAGGTACACTTACACATGGCAAACCTGAGGTAACTCATTTTCAAGGTAAAAAAGAGACACTAGCACTAGTTGCATCAGCTGAAAGTAATTCAGAACATCCGTTGGCTACTGCGATAGTACAATATGCTAATGAGCAAAATGTCACTCAAATAGATGTAGAAGACTATAAAACCTTGCCAGGACATGGCATCCAAGCATTTATTGATGGCCGATATTTACTAGTAGGTAATCGAAAGTTAATGCAAGATAATAATATTGATATTACAGATTATCGACAAAAAATGGAAAATATGGAAGCGAATGGTCATACAGTGATGTTAATTGCTTATGATGGCGAATTACAAGGTATGGTTGCTGTAGCAGATACTGTGAAAGCTTCTGCAAAAGAAGCGGTACAACAGTTAACTAATATGGATATTCATACTGTCATGTTAACTGGTGACAATCAACGTACCGCTCAAGCGATTGCTTCAGAAGTAGGCATCGACCAAGTTATTGCTGGTGTTCTACCTGAAGATAAAGCCCAACATATAGCGCAATTACAAGACAAAGGACATAAAGTAGCGATGGTGGGTGATGGAATTAATGATGCCCCTGCACTTGTGAAAGCAGATATTGGTATTGCGATGGGCACAGGTACAGAAGTAGCGATTGAAGCGGCCGATATAACAATTTTAGGTGGCGATATTCACTTAGTTCCTAAAGCTATTCATGCCAGTGATCAAACCATCCGTAATATTAAACAGAATTTATTCTGGGCCTTTGGCTATAATGTAGCTGGTATTCCAATTGCTGCTATGGGATTATTGGCGCCATGGATTGCCGGTGCTGCAATGGCTTTAAGTTCAGTCAGTGTAGTAAGTAATGCTCTACGCCTAAAACGTATGAAATTATAATAAACATTTAATTATATGCTAAAATTATACGCACTTTCCTAAAAATTAACTTTAATTTATGATTTCGTCACGTTTTCTTTTCTTTGATATATATAAAGGAGTAGAATAAGGGTATATACTAATGTGATTCTTTGGAGGTGACACAGATGATTAATGAAACAATTAAAGTAGACGGCATGAGCTGTGATCATTGCAGAAATGCTATCGAATCTGCCTTAGCTAAATTAAACGGCGTTACAACAGCTGAAGTTAATTTAGAAAAAAGTGAAGTTAGAGTCGATTATGATGAAAACAGAGTCTCAGTTGATCAAATGAAACAAGCCATTGAAGACCAAGGTTACGATGTAAAATAACCTTGAATACATGATTTTAAAAACGTAGGATATCAACCCTAATATTATAGGCGTAAAGGTGATTTAGTCATCTTTACGCCTTTTTTATGAGCCGAAACTATGAAATTTTAAAAATTATAGTAAGGTATTAGTACGACTCTTCTTATTTAGTTAACTCTTAATTTCGTAGTTCCAGTGTTACGAAATTCAATAATAGCATCTAATGCATCTACTACTAAATTATTAACAGCCGCTTCCGTATAAAAAGCAATATGTGGTGTTAACAGAATATCCTCTCGTTCAATGAGTGTATCCAATAGTCCGTCGTTAATGTCTTTACCTCGATAGTCTCCTGGGAATAAGCCACGTTCATATTCATAAGTATCTAAAGCTGCGCCTTTAAGATGACCACTATCTAGCGCAGCAAGTAAAGCTTTAGTATCCACCATTGAACCTCTTGCTGCATTGACAAATACTGCGCCCTTTTTAAATTTTGAAAATATTGCTTCGTTAAATAGGTGTCCATTATATTGTGTAGCCGGAATATGTACCGTCACAATATCCGCTTCTGCTACTGCTTCTTCTAACGTATTTTTATATTCGACATATTTCGCTACATGTTCATTTGGAAAAGGATCATACGCAATAACATTACTATTATAGCCGTTCGCAAAGATCTTAGCTGCTACAGAACCAATACGTCCTGTACCAATAACAGCTACCGTTAAATCACTAATCGAACGTGATAATATAGAAGGCTCCCAACGGAAATCATAGTCACGTACTTTACGTTGAATATCATTTTGATTTCTCACAATATTAATCGCTTGTGTTACAGCGAATTCTGCAATGGAACTTGGTGAATATGAAGGAACATTGGAAATAACAATATCATACTTTGTCGCTAAGTCTAAGTCGTACATATCGAATCCTGCACTGCGTTGTGCGATATGCTTAATACCAAAGTCATGTAATTTGGCAAATACATATTCTGAAAGAGGATGTTGTTGAGATAATGATACACCGTCGAATCCTTTCACGCTGTCCACGTTATCATCGGTTAATAGTTCTTTATTCATCTCTATTTCAACTTGATTATCTTGTGCCCATTGTTCGATAAAAGGTACATCTTCATCTCTGACGCTCATCATTTTAATTTTTAACATTATTTATCATCCTTTATTGTGTTCTTAGTTGTCGTATAAATGTGCTAATGAGGCTAACCGTTCGGCTGCTTCCTCTAAATCACTGTCGTTTAATGCTAAGGAGATTCTGACGTAATGACGGCCATTTTCTCCAAATGGAATACCTGGGGCGACTAAAATGGATTGTTCTTTTAATAAATACTGTTCAAACGCTTCACTGTCATACCCTGGCGGCGTTTGTAACCATGAATAAATGCCTCCTTTTGAATGTACGAAAGGTAATTGTGCTTCAGCTAGACGTGCTTCAAAAGTATCACGACGACGTTTAAACGTAGCGTTTTGTTCTTCTAAAAAATCATCATAGTTATTTAGCGCATATGTGGCAGCATCCTGTAAGGCCCCAAACATACCTGCATTGGTATGGGTTTGATATTTCTTCAATGCTTGAATCATTTCTTTATTCCCTACTGCAAATCCGACTCGGAAACCTGACATATTATAACCTTTTGATAATGAGAAAATTTCGATTGCGACGTCTTTCCCATGTTCAGAGGCTAGAATGCTCGGGTTCTTTGCATCGAAACCAAATGCGCTATAGGCAAAGTCGTGAACAATCTTCGTCTGTGTTCCTCTAAAACGCTTAATCGTTTTATCAAACACTTCTGACGTAGCAGTAGAGCCAGTCGGATTGTTTGGATAAGTAAGGTAAATCAATGATGTATGTGCCAAAGTCGCTTTATCTACACGCTCCCAATCTGGTAAATAGCCAGGAGGCGATAAATTGAGTGGTACGGGATTCGCGTCGGCTAGCATCACACCTGCCAGATAATCTGTATAACCGGGGTCAGGCAACAGTACATTCTCCCCTGGGTTAACGACACACGTCGGTAAAGCAACTAGTCCGTTCTTGGTACCGTATAGAATACATACTTCATCATCTTTATGTAATTCCACGTTATATTGACGTTGATAGAAATTCACAATGGCTTCTTTAAATGATTCTTTACCATGAAAAGCTCCATACTTTTGATTCTCAGGTAGACGCACTGCTTCTGCAAAATGATCCACAATACCTTTAGGCGTTTCGCCATCTGGAATACCTACTGCCATATTTATCAGTGGCAAAGGTCCATGTTCAACTTTTCGCCCCATCGTTTTACCAAAGTAACTTTCTGGTATTGCGGCTAATCTCTTTGAAATGACCATCTTGATCCCCCTTTAGATATAGTAATAACGCTATACACCACTTTCCCAAGTGGCATATAGCGTTATTTTGTACATGACACTTATCTGTGAGGCGTTACCTCTTTGGAATTAGCACAGTACTATTTATATGTTAAGCCTGTTGCTGAAGTTTCATCGGGCCAAATCCCTTCACTTCTCTGGATAAGTTCTTTTGAATTACTATTTATTTTATCAGGTCGTAAAATATTGTCAATATTTATAATTTTCAGATTTAATCTAACTATTTAGTATTTAAATTCCTTTATTAATATCTTCTAACATTGCTTCTGCCGTGATTTTAGCGCTCGTTAAGACAATTGGCACGCCTGCACCAGGATGTGTACTTGCGCCTGCGAAGTATAAATCCTTATAATCTTTCGACACGTTAGCTGGACGATAATAGTTACTTTGTGTAAGAGTAGGCATTAAACCAAATGCCGTACCAAATTTAGCGTTATAACGACTTTCAAAGTCTAGCGGTGTAAAGATTGTTTCTGAAACTACATCTTTACGCACATCTTTAAGTTCTTCAATTGTTTCTATTTTGCTATAAACCACTTCTTTGGCGCGTTCAATCTCATTTGGGTCATTCCAATCAATTTCACCTGTTTTCAATTCTGGGACAGGCATAAGCACGTACATTCCAGTTTGACCTTTTGGCGCTAACTCGTCGTCTTCTACTGCTGGAAAATAAAGATATAAAGAAGGGTCATCTGGCATTTTACCACTAAAGATATCATCAATATTGCCTCTAAAGTCTTTAGCGAATACAACATTATGCACATGTACTTTATCACGTAACTCTCTATTTATACCGGCATAGATAAGAAAAGCTGAACATGAGTAGTCCATGTTGTCTACCTTTTCAGGAGAATATTTCTTCAATGGTGCATGAGATGGCATCAAATGTTGCGCGACATACGGGAAATCTGCAGTACATAACACTTTATCAAAGCGATGGATTTCATCATTCACACGTAAACCATCTGCACGTTTAAATTTAGGGTCGATAATAATTTCTTGTACATCTGCGTTTAATCGAACTTCAACACCTAAATCTTGGCCAAGTTTTAATAAACCTTGTGCTAATCCATACATTCCACCTTTAATATAGTGCACGCCATGGACCATTTCAATCATTGGAATAATTGAATAAATAGATGGCCCTTGTTTAGGATCGATACCTATATATAACGTTTGGAACGCGAGTAATTTACGAATCTTTTCATTAGAAACGTAATCGTCAATAAGTTGATTCGCTTTGCTAAACGTTCTTAGTTTAAGACCACGATATAACGTCAGTGGATTGTAAAACTCACTCGGCTTACGGAAGGTACGTTCTAAGAAATATTTACGTGCAACTTCATAACGTCTATACACGTCGGTTAAGAACTGCATAAACCCTGGCGTTGAACCAGGTTCGATAGCTTCTAGCGCTTGGCTTAACTGCGCTAAATCAGTCGACACACTTACTTTATCTTTATCCGAGAAATAGATATCAAAGATATGCGTCAGTTGTCTCATATCTATGTAATCTTCAAAACGTTTACCACTTTCCTCAAATACAGCTCTATACACATCTGGAACCATTACAATGGTCGGTCCCATATCAAATGTAAAGCCATCCTTTTTAAATTGGCTCATACGTCCGCCTACTTGTTCGTTCTTCTCGAAGATTGTCACTTGATGTCCATGTGCAGCTAATCTAGCGGCTGCTGCTAACCCGGTTACCCCTGCGCCTACTACGGCTATCTTCATATCTTTCCCACCTATACTTTATATTTTTTCTTTAATTGACGGTAGATTTTGTTTTTCTTCCATGTTGATACATAGACACGGTTTTTTAGCGTGTAATCTGCTTTTCTTGCTTCAGTTAAAATGCCTCGATATACTTCTGCGGCTAACTCAATAATCATACGTGCTTCTTCGTTGTATACTTCTAGATGGTTTAAAACTTCGTTATAATTATCATCTGCGAGTTTAGCATAGCTTTCCCATAATTTTTTATAGGCTTCTGATGGCTTAGAACGCTCTACCTCTTCCGCGATTGAAACGTCATACGCTTTTAAACGTTTCACACTAAAGTAGATGCGTCCATTTTCAAAATCTTCACCTACATCGCGTAAGATATTAGTTAACTGCAAAGCTTCACCTAGTTGCTTACCATATTCATAAGCTTCATCAGTTGGTGGCGTTGCTAAAATTGGAATCAACAATACGCCTACCGTGCCTGCAACTCCATAGCAATAATCTAGTAACCCTTGATCTGTCTCGAACATTTCGAAATCTTGGTCTGCTTCTACTGCATCAATCAGGTCATAAAGGGCTTGGTAATTCATTTGAAAATGTGTTGCAGTATCGGCAAATGCCGTCATAATAGCCTCATCACTTTCAAACGTTTCAGGTATTGTTGCGTGTTGTTCAACTAATTGAACGTCACGTCGGATTTTATGTAAATAGTCCACATCTTGATGTATATCGATACTATCATCAACAATTCGACATACGGCATAAATCGCCCAGATAGCTTGTCGTTGTTGTTCTGGCAACATATCAAATGCATATGAAAAACTTTTAGAATAATCTTTCATAATTTGATGACAATATTGATAACTTTCTTCTAATGTTCTCATGGAGAACCCCCTGTTATGCATTAATCATTAATATTAAAAGTACGTCCCTTCCATTTTACCGTTTTCGTAAAATAAATGTGACGATATGAATTCATAAAAATCAAAATAAATATCCAAAATAAAAGTGGATTCAGTATTAAAAATAAGAGTGAAAAGCTACCTACTCTTTTATGTAATTTCACAAATTGTATTGTGTATATTCCATATGATACACATATACGCTTAAATGACAATGATTTCACTACTAATCCCAAAATTAAAGCTAAATTTGAAGTCATCGTGCCTATCATCCAAATAATAATCATTGCCATGATATGTCCTTGTGTTGCCGAGGCGCCTACTGCTAAATGCTTTGTCCAACCTTCGACTAACGATTTAGGGCCTTCTTCATACATTCTAAAGCCGATATGCCCTTGTCCTTCGTAAGCCGTCACGGGTAGATGATGTTGTTGAAAGGCTTGACCTAAAGCGAAACCCTCAATGATATGTGTTTGCGCACTTTTATGACCTTCCGTTAAAGCATAATCTGTTTGATTCATGACTGTAACTGGACCAAATGCCAAAGATTGAGTTTGAGAGTTAGCCAAGGTTGATGATTGGTTCATACCTACTACCGTCATTAAATTAAATAAAGCTGATGCTTGTTCATACGGTCGTTGTACAATGTGATAAGGTTGAACACTTAATAAACCGCGATACGATTGTTGAGCATAAGTTTGCATTATCGCTTCTAACACATGTTCATTCATTAATACGACATCTGCATCTATAAATATTATCGTCTTAGAGGTTGCATGTTTCACACCTTCATAACACGCATAGGATTTACCATACCAACGTTTATTATCAGTATTCTCCCCAACTCGATATACACATGCCCCAAATTCATTAGCCACTTCAACCGTATTATCTTTGGAGCCATCATCCATTACAATGACTTCAGCTTTTATCGATTGTCGGGCTATACTTTTCAATAATTTGGGCAGCCGTTTCGCTTCATCGCGCGCTGGGATAATAATACTTACAGTCAGGTCTTTATCAACAACTTTTGACTTTTGAAAATGTAGCAAATGCCGTTTATTATACATGAAGTGACCACACAAGGATGAAATGCCTATAAAGCTATGAAGTAATATCTCTAAACCTTTCATTTATCATTCACCTCATTATATTTACACTTAATGACGATCTTGTTCAAGTTGATTAATTTTATCAGCGACTTGTTGACCACTTAACGTTACCATTGGCATACCGCCACCTGGATTAACAGAACCACCAACAAAGAACAAGTTATCGAAGTGTTGACTTTGTTTAGGAAACTTAAAGCCTTTATTTTTCTTTCTATCAGCAACCACACCATATATCGCACCTTTATTAGAAGCATAATGTCGCTCTATATCATGAGGCGTCCACACATCTTCATATACAATATGTTGGCGTAAGTCTGTTAGACCCATGCGTTCTAATTTATCTAAGACACGTTCACGAAACTGAGCATATTGTGCTTCAGTAAACGGTTCATTTTGAATATATGGAATATGTGGCAAGACCTTCAAATTCTCATAGCCTGTAGGTGCTTGCGCCGCATCAGTTTTATTAGAATTGACTAAATAGATAGTTGGATCTTGTGGTAAAACCTTGTCGTGAAAGACTTCATGATAATTGCGTTTAGAATCGCTTGAGAATAAGAAATTGTGATGCGCCAGTTGTGGGTACTGCTTGTCTACGCCTAAGTGCATCACATACCCAGAACTAGCTGGCTCATACGTTTTTTCTAATTTAGCCAACTTTTCCTCTGAAAAATGAAGCAAATCACGGTAGGTTGGAACCACTTCTCTATTCGCTACAATGTAGTCAGCCTCAACATGCGTGCCATCATCTAACCTTACACCTGACACGCGATGGAAATAAGTATCAATACTTTTAATGTCTACGCCAGTATGAATATCTACACCTTCTTCACGTGCTAAACGTTCTAGTGCTTGCGCAAGAAGATGAATGCCACCTTTAACGTACCATAACCCTTGTTCATATTGCATATGTATTAATAACGTTAATACAGCTGGCGCATCATATGAAGAAGAACCTACATATTTAATGAAGTAACCCAACATATCTCTTAATTCTTGTTTCTTAACATAGCGATTAATAGCTTGTTGCATCGTTGAAAAGTAATCGACGCCTTTTAACGCAGTGAAAGGACCTTGATATTTAATGATTTCAGATACCGTATCAAGCCCTAACGCAAAATAACCTTCCTCTGTAAAGCGGTGTACTTTCTCTGCATAGTTAAGAAAATCATGTACTTGTTGAATATCTTCTTCATTTAAATTGTCGTTAGCTTTCAACATTTGATTTAAATCTTCATATAGATCAATAGTTTCACCATTTGTAAAGAAACTGCGCCATTGCAATGGCAAACGTTCAATCGTGACATAATCTGCCATATTTTTATGACTATAACGGAATAAATTTTCAAATATGTAAGGCATCGTTAAAATAGATGGGCCCAAGTCAAAGCCAAAGCCTTGCGTTTCAAGACGATTCACCTTACCACCGATATGATTATTTTTCTCATATAATGTGACATCGTAGCCACTTTGAGCTAGTCGGATGGCTGCTGAGATGCCGCCTAAACCTCCGCCAATCACTATAATACTTTTTTTAGACATCGTGTTCGCCTCGTTTCCTTTTCAATTGATAATAGCGTTCTAATCTCGGACGATTATAGCGTTGTGCCACAATAATTGGGATGTTGGCTAATAACGCATAGCAAAAATTAATTATTTTAATATATCGAGGTGCTTTTACAAACACTATTACGGGTAAAATCGATAACCAGTGTACCAACTCTGCACGTCGCATTTCTAATATCATTCTGTATATATTGGATGTTTTAAATGATGTTAATTGTTTCTTATTGTATATATTTGGAATTAGCTTGTTACCTTCTGGTATATATTTCTTCCATCTATTAATTTGAACCAACGTATTCCATAAATTACCATTTTCTTCCCATGATAAAGACTTAAATACATGTCCGTACTTTTCAAAAAAAGTAAGTGGTAACTTCGCGAAAAGGTAAGAAATGGTCATTTGAATAGAAAACCAATACATACTATGGAATATTCCAAGTGTTACAACCTTTTTTAATGTCATATATCGTCAACACTTTCTAATTATTAGTCCTTAATATTTCCTATAACGCGTATCGATAAACTTTAAACTACAGTGTATATTAAATAACTAAAAAAAAGAGGCCGACATATGTCTACCTCTCTCTTCAATAACTCGATATGCTATCCAGTTATTTCTGTAAATCTTACCACCAGTTATGGCTAGAACGGAAAGCAATAGCGTTGCTTAATGAACCGTAACGGCTGTTAGCGTAGTTGATTAAACCTTTAGTTTGTGAAGCTACTGAACCTGAACCCCAAGATTCTTTAGTTTGACCTAAACCTCTGTAACCTAATGGGTTAACTGCGTTAGGGTTACCACCTGATTCTGGCATTACGATAGCGTTCCAAGCTGCTTCAGTACCACCGTTAGCTAAGAATTGAGCTTTAACTGAACCACCAGTTGAAGCTGATGAAGTTGATGCTGCAGGTGCTGAGTATGAAGTTGTTTGTGCACTGTAGCTAGTTGTTCTGCTTGTAGATGGTGCAGATACAGTTTTTACGTTAGCGTGGCTAGCTTGTTGGTTTGAGCTTACTGATTGAGTTGAAGCTTGGTTGTTGTATGAAGCTGAGTAATCAGTTGCTGGAGCTGCTTGAGTAACTTGTGTAGTTGTTGAAGCTGTGTCAGCGCCACCAACGTAAGTGTAGTTCCAAGACCAAGTTTTACCATTTGAAGTGAAGTTGTATTGGAAACCGTCTTTAACGAATGTGATGTTGTATGCACCAGCTTGTACTGGGTGAGCGTTTAATTCTGATGGGTTGTTTTGAGCTAAGTTAGCTAATTGATCATAGTTAGATGTTGACTCAGATGCGTGTGCACTGTTGTCTGAAGTTAATGCATAACCTGTTACTCCTAATGCTACTGCTAATGATGAAGCGATAACTGTCTTTTTCATAATAAATAATTCCTCCAAAAATGTAATTTATATTTTTCGTATTGTTAATTTTTTAGTTATAGTGTTTTGCTCTGTTGTTTAACTTTTGACAATAAGTACTATATCATAAAAAAACGCCAATAGTATTACGCTTATCTTACAAAAAATTACAATGAGGAATTGATTTTGTAACATTGAAATATTGTTGTTGTCTTCTGTAACAATGATTTCCTGGGTATTTTGTTTAAAATTTCATCATGAACCATGATTTTACATTATTTTCTTGGGAAATTTACAATCGTTTTACAACGCTCGTAATATTACAAATTTCCGTTTTGTTACAATACCGTAATATTTCTTATAATTTGGACGTTATTTATTTTCTTTATAGTTTGGTTAAAATTTATGAAATCATTCTATAAAATATGGATGAAAATACTATCTTGCCAGACTTGAATAACTTTATAATACTTCGTATAGATATATATTTCATTTTAGAATGTTTAAAAAAATTCTTAATATAGTTGCAGATTATATTCAATCAATGTTAACGATGTGGTAGTTATTTAAAATTCACTTATTCTATCTATTATAATGCAAAAACTTAAGACTTGTTTAATCGTCTATATTTAGTGTTTATAATCGCCAAAAAATGACAGGATGTTTCAAAAAAAATAAAGCATCGGCTAAATTTTAATAATTCAATCGATGCTTTATTGATGTATTTCTAAATATTTAATTTCTTATTTGAATCGTCTTTCTTCTATATTAATAGTATTAATAATCTTTTACGCCCCAAAGGACTTTTTCACATTCACGAATAATGTATTTTAATATTTCAATGCGTGAGGTTTTCTTATGATCGGCAGGCACAACGAGCCAAGGTGCGTAGTCTGTATGTGTTTTTTCAATCATATCGTGGCTTGCTTCGACATATAAATCCCATTTTTCACGGTTACGCCAGTCTTCATCCGTAATCTTCCATTGTTTGTGGACGTTAACTTGGCGTTCTTTAAAGCGTTTTAACTGTTGTTCTTTATCTAATGTAAGGAAGAATTTTAATATTATTGCGCCTTCATCTGTCCACATTTTTTCAAAAGCATTAATCTCTTCATACGCACGTTGCCATTCTTTAACTGTCGCAAACCCTTCGATACGTTCTACAAGTACACGACCGTACCAACTTCTATCAAACATTTCGATATGACCGCTTCGAGGCATATCTTTCGCAAAGCGCCATAAGTAATGATGGTTTAACTCTACGTCTGTTGGCGCACTGATACCATTGACTTCATAACCTGTAGGGTCAAGTTTCTCTCTAATACGTTTGATATTACCACCCTTACCTGCTGCATCCATGCCTTCAAATACTAAGATTAATGGAATTTTTCTTTCATATAATGCGAATTGTATTTCTCGCATACGATTTTGTAAGTCAGTGATTAATGATTTGTATTGACCTTTGGAAACTTTTTCTACATTAATATCAAATAAATTAGTAGTAAAGTTTGGCGTGAATTTACCATCACGTTTGTTTTTAGTTTTATTATGCTGTTCAATGGCTTTTTCTAAACGTTTAATAATATGTTCGTACATCTTTTCAGTTGCACTTTGGCGCTCTGTGTAGTCGATAATTTGCCATGTTTTATCATTTTTAATAAATCCATGCATATCATCTAAATAAGTTTGAGTCGATAATACATTGGTATATTCTTGAACTTTCCAACGTGTTAACGGATTAGCCTTTGTTTGTTTAATATGTTCTTGACGTTTTTCTTCATTAATATCTATGAAAAACTTGATAATTTCATAATTATCTTGTTCTAACATACCTTCAAACGAATCAATTTGTTCTTTTAATACATCATAGTTTTTATATTTATCATGCTTGATTTCATTTTCACGATAATCTAAATAGTGAGAGTACCAACTTCTAAAGTAGATATTAATATCACCTTTTTTAGGTAGTGTATTCCAATATTTTTGTAAAAATTGATATCTCAAATCATCGCCTTGTGATGATTGTGTCGCAATAAAGTGAGTATACTTCGCATCAAAATTTAACAATAATTCATTTGCTAAGCGTGTTTTACCTGATGTTGGGACCCCTTCAAATAAGATCATAACCGGAATACCTAAGTCATGTGTTTGTCTTGTAAGCTCTGCAGTTTTTAATGCTAATTTTTCAATTTTAGTCGTCATATACGATTCACCCTTTATTTATCATATTACTCATTTATATTGTAACATTATTTATTGATACACAATTATATAATTTAGTTTACTTTTGATTTTTATAAAAAAAGAGTTGATAAACTGCTTATGAATTGCAGTCTATCAACTCGATATATAAAGGTGGTTAACCCATAAATTTAAAGATATTGTTTGTATATAGACGTAAAACTTTACGGAAAATGATATCTAGTATATAAGCTGTTAATAATGGCACCACGAAGAAGCCTAAAACAATTAATACAATGCTAAGGACTGTAGAATCAACATGTAAAAACTTGAACGCACTGATAGGTCCAATCATTCCGATAAAACCAAATCCTGCTGATTCTTTTGTACCAGTAATACCGATGAAACTTCCGACAATACCTGAGATACCCGCTGTAACTAAAATCGGCAACATAATAATTGGATATCTAACCATATTCGGCATCATCATCATCACGCCACCGAAGAAGATTGAAATTGGTACAGCGACCCGATTCACTTTACTCGTATCAATTAACAATACTGCCTCAGTAGCAGATATTCCAATCGATGCTGAACCGGCAGCAAGACCTGCAATCCCTATCGCAATCGCAATAGCTACCGTTGAAAGTGGCGAAATAATAATGAAGCTAAAGACCATTGAAATTAACATACACATTAAGACTGGTTGTAATTCAGTAAAGCTATTAACCATGTTACCAATACCTGTAGTAATCATATGTACATAAGGTAAAATTAATACACCAATTGTAGCAGCTGCGCCACCTACGATTGTAGGATAAACTATAAGCGCCATGTTTCCTACACGCTTTTCAATTAATAAGATAAATAATACTGCGATAGTGGCTGTAATCATGGTATTGATTAAATCCCCAATACCAGCAATAACCCAAGCTCCGTCTTTAAATTGAGCGGCGCCACTACCCACATACGACGCACTAGCCACCACGGCTATAGCGAGCGGTGTCATTTCAAATTTCAAAGCAATCAATGTTCCGATTAAGGCTGGTACGGTAAATTGCATTGCTTGTACCACATGTAATAATGTTCCAAAAACTGGGTGATGATGCATAAGCGCTTTAAAAATTTCCCCTAAGATCGCATTAGGTACTAAACCTACGACGATACCAATCGCTACCCCGGATAGTACTCTAAAAGTAAACTCTTTAACGCCTATATTTCTAAGTTCTGTTGTCATTCTAAAACCTCCCACGGTGTTACATTCAAACTTAAGATGAACATGTTCTTAATTGATGATAGAATTTACTATATCATAAATTCTAAATTTTCAGAATATTATTTTTAATATTTCCTAAAATAATTATAAACACGAAGGTTGGAGCAAAAATGTTTAGGATTTGAGCAGAACCGAGCGATGAACAAAAAATAGCTTGAAGTGGTCTAATGTTAAATTAGAATCAAGCCCGCTTCAAGCTTCTTTTATATATTAAATAAACTATTCTCGCCTTCTGGTAAGTTATCTATAAAATCTTGTGGGTCTTCCGCAAATTGATTTCCAATACTACCTTTCATTCTTTGAAAATGAAGATGTGGTCCTGTGGTTTGCTCGCCTGTATTACCTGATAATGCGATAACGTCACCCGCTTTTATTTGTTCCCCTTGTTCTACTTTAATCTCATTCAAATGCATATACCATTGATAATATTGACCATTGGTTTCTGAGATTTGTAAAACTTTTCCACCTAATTTATCTTTAAAAATACGTGTGACCGTACCATCTGTAGCTGCTAATACTTCAGTATCTTCTGGCAAGTCATAATCGTTACCGTAATGGGCATTCTTCCCGTTAAATTCTAAATCATGATTATAAGTCCCGAAACCATGTGTAAGCCGACTATGGTCTTCCCAATCAAACGTCGACTCGTTCGTGCTCTGATTATCTATATCGCTAAAATCAATGCGATTAATTAAGTTAAAGGCCAATACTCCCAAGCCTATCACTATAGCTAACGTAATTAGATTAATTATAATCTTCTTCAAACATCGCCCTCCCAAAACAGTAAAATGATACTCACATATTAACAAAATACTAAATCCGAAAAATGAATTTAGCTCATAATCAGACTAAAAGAGTAGACAATATAAACTGATTTAAAAAGGGCTAAGACATTAAACTAAACAATGTCTTAACCCTTAATATAACTACATTTTTCGAAGTATCTGTATTATTTTTAAACCAAGCTATTTATTTCTCAGGTTCTTCTTATATTATATAATTCGGTATTTATGCTAGGATTTCATTCATTGAACGGTTGACGCTGCTTGCGTACATTCCACCAAATTTAAGTAAGTGAACCATGAAGAGATATAATCTATAAAATTCTAAGCGTTTACGTAATCCTTTTCCAAAAGGATAATGTTTCTCATATTCGTCATAGAATTCTTGAGTAAAGCCACCAAATACTGTCGTAATACCTAAATCAAATTCTCTATCGCCATAGAATGGTGCTGGGTCGAATAGCGCCGGAGTGCCATCTGTTAAGAACATATAGTTGCCACCCCATAAGTCACCGTGCAACAGTGATGGTTTACTCTTATGATCTTCTAAACTGTTAACCATGACCGTACGTACTTGTTGATACACTTTATTATCTTCTTCGTTCCACAAACCTTTGCGCATTAGTTCATCTCTTAAATGATCCATTCGACGTTCAACAAACATTTCTACCCATGAATCTGACTACGAATTATCAAATGAAATATCACTACCTTCATGTGGTAACTCAAACCCAAATTTACCTTCAGGTTGTTGTTGGCTATGCATTTTAGCTACTAATTGTCCTAATTCACGTTGGCTACCACTCGTACCTTCATCTAAATAGCTTAAGATTAGGAAGGCATCATCTTTAATTTCCCCGTTAGCAATCACGCGCGGTGCCGTAACGCCCGCTTCTTCAAACGCTTCTAGCCCGGCAATTTCATTGGCATAGAATGATTTATCACGATGACGTTGCACTAATAAGAAATAGACATCGTCTTTTGTGGTTACTTTGAACGCTTCGTTCACATCGCCCCCACTTACCGGTGTAATCTCTTGTATATTATCCAATGGTAACTGGTCTTGCCATTCTTGATTCATAAAGGTATCCTCCTTTAATTGATAATCCTTATTATTATATTTCCTGAAAATGTGTACTTTAATCTTTATCATAAATTTACTTCATCTTCCAAATTTGAGGCAAAATTTCAAACACTAAATAAATAGACTATGAAATTAGTAATGAAAATGCTAGTCTAATATAGAAATGTTTTTCAATGATATTAAATGAGGATAGTAAGCCTCAAATACAATGAAATAGGAGCATTATTATGTACAAATTAATCAAACCTCTATTATTTAAATTCGACCCAGAAAAAGCACATGGTATGACAATTGATGCGTTAAAAGTCGCACAAAAACGTCCTTTCTTATTACCTATTATCCACAAATTATTTACTTACGAAGATCCTTCACTATCTCAAACAATTAAAGGCATTCAATTTAATAACCCAGTCGGTTTAGCAGCAGGCTTCGATAAATCTTGTGAAGTCCCTAAAGCACTTGAAAATGCTGGTTTCGGCGCCCTTGAGTTAGGCGGGATTACACCTAAACCTCAAGATGGAAACCCTAAACCACGTATGTATCGTTTAATTGAAGATAATGCGTTAATCAATCGCATGGGCTTTAATAATAGCGGAATGAACAAAGCGTTAAGTAATTTACATCGCCATGCCTATCATATTCCAGTTGGCTTAAATGTAGGTGTTAATAAAACAACGGCTTATAATGAGCGTTATCAAGATTACATTAAAGTCATCGATACGTTTAAATCAGATGTATCATTCTTTACCGTTAATATTAGTTCACCCAACACTGAGAATTTACAAAGTTTCCATGATAAAGATGAATTTTCAATGTTATGCCAGGCATTAAAAGATTTCAAAGCTTCTACAGAAATCAATGTTCCTATTTTCTTAAAATTAACATCTGACTTAGAGTTAGAAGGCTTTAAAAATATCTTGCCGGCAATTACTGAAACATTCGATGGTATGATTCTGGCCAACACAACACGTAAACGTGATGGTTTAACATCACCGAATAAAGTAGAAGACGGCGGATTAAGTGGGCAACCCCTTTTCAAAAGAAACTTAGAATTAGTGAAATGGGCTTATCAACAAACTAATGGTGAATTCTTAATTATTGGAACTGGTGGTATCTTTAGTGCTCAAGATACTATTCAAATGATGAGAAACGGTGCTTCACTCGTTCAAATTTATTCATCTTTAGTTATTGAGGGTCCAGGCCTAACTAAAAAAATCAACAAAGATATTGCTAAATATTTAAAACAACATAACTATAACAATGTAAGCGAGATTATCGGTTTAGATGCTAAGTAGTTTCCCGGTATAATTAAGCTTAACAATGTCGTTATATTGGTTGCGAATTTCAAAAAGACTTTGTCTACAATTTAATAATAAAATACTTTACTTAATGGAATATTGTACTATACTAAAAACCAAAGATATGCAAGTTTATCGGAGGATTATTTCTATGACGGTAGAGAACAAAACTAAAGAGACAAATCAAGCGTCAACAAATGAAGAGCAATCTGCGACATCTCAACAAAAACAAACCGAGGACGATAATAGCATCGGTTATAATGGCGAGAAAAAAACAGAATTAGATCTTGAAATCGAACGTGAATTGTTAGAAATGATGG
Source organism: Staphylococcus devriesei (assembly GCF_002902625.1). Classification (GTDB taxonomy): domain Bacteria; phylum Bacillota; class Bacilli; order Staphylococcales; family Staphylococcaceae; genus Staphylococcus; species Staphylococcus devriesei. The sequence continues at coordinate 13,990 of NZ_PPRG01000022.1, read as the reverse complement.
AGAATAAAGACCCAGAACCTGAAAAACAGAAAAAAGGTTGGAAAATAGCAGGTCTCCTTTCAACCCTAGTCATAGCGGTTCTAGCAATTATACGTTTTATCAATCGCACGTTATAAATAGATTATCCCAACTTGATGAATAGCCATTTAAGTTGGGATTTTATCTACTAAAAATTATTCTATAATTAATTAACTTACATTTGGAGGATGATTAAATGAGTTCAGGAATCACTGTGGGTTTAATATTAGCTGCCATAGCTTTGATTATAGGTATATTTAAAAAAAGAAAATAACTTTTTCTTTTAAACGCTAGTAAAATAAACTATTAATAAAGAATATATGTTAAACAAATCCCCCATTACATTCAGTAGTAAGGGGGATTATTGTAATCTTTAATTATCTTTTATAAGGTAAAATTAGCTGACAATATTATTCTACTGTTGTTCTAAAAAAGCTTTGGCTTCTTGATTAATCTTTTTAAAATCAATACCTTGAGCCATTGCTGCAAATACGCAACCACAATAACATTGTCTAAAAATATTGTAGTCATTACACATTTCAATTGAACGTTCGTAACCTTTATTTTTCTTGAAATCACTAGGTAAATAGCTGACGTCATATAGATTTTGAACTTCCATGCCAAGTTCATTGATTAACTGTGCATTTTTCTTTGGAGATAACGTGAGTGCACTACCAAAGTAATCATAGTCATACTCAACTGCTGCTTTAGCAACTATTTCTAATCGCATCTCGAAACATGCAGTACAGCGTAATCCCCCTTCTGGTTCTTCAGTTAAACCACGTGATTTAGCCATTTTCATAAATTCATGTGGTTGATACGGTGCCTCAATATATTTAACATTCTGCCCTGTACGTTCATTAAAATCTTTCACAAATTGTTCTTGAACTTTAGCACGTCGCAAATATTCATTTTTCGGATGAATATTAGGATTTGCAAAGTATATAGCAATATCTGCATATTGAGTTAAATACTCTAAAGTATATGTACTACAAGGCGCACAACAACTATGAAGTAAGATTTTAGGGCGAATATCTTCTCGCTCCCACTGATTAATTAATTTTTTTAGCACTTTGTCATAATTAATCTTTTGATTCTTCATTTTCGCAATAATTGGATCTGCTTTTAACATAAAAACGCTCCTCAAATATTATATGTATTAATTATATAATATTTAAGGAGTATTAGGTTCATGAATTATAATTTTATGCTATTCGATTTTATATTCCTTTACTATTCTTCTTTTAGATACAAAATAAATCATCACACCGAAGAAAACTCCAGCCAATCCATCTTTAATAAGTATAAAGGCTAAGTTTAAAGATTCTTTCCACATATAAAGCCAAACTAAATCAAATAAAAGCATTACTATAGAAAAGAAAAGCGTAGCACCTAGACAATTCATTTTATTTTTTCTCAATAAGTCTTCATATTCTTCTTTGGTATATACGCGTTCTGTGTCTAACTTATTTTTTCTAATAGTAATCATTAGGGTTATATTCACTGCTAGAAAAACCACAAAGATACCTATTGTTGGTATCTTGACTTGTCGGGTAACATAATCATTAATTAAACTGATTGTCGCTATAATAAATATTCCTAAATAAGCTACTAAGAAAGCGGTAGTAATTTTTGAATAAAGTTCACTTTTTTCTCTTTCGTCCCGTTCGCCTCTTACGCCAATGATACGATTGATGATTTTATCTCTAGTGCTCATTATCGCCACTCACCTCATAAATTTGATAGCTACGTTATCTTCACTATAAAAAACATCAAAGGATATGTCAAATATAAGCGACACTTTTATACTAGAACATTAACTATTTATTTTTCTATTTCTCTTTGCAAAATGGTAGCAGGACCATGGTTAACTATATCATAGAAGTATTGAATTAAATCTTCTTTAGGAACGCGTTGGTCGTCTTCTACCCAATGACGTAAAAATGATAATCCAGCTCCAGATACATAACTCATAAAATATGAGAATGGAATACCACTGATCTTACCTTCTTCACTTATAAAGCTATTAAGATAACTATTTAATAAGCTATATAATTTTTCATGTAGCATTGATTCTTTACCAACTTTAAACATCAAACGGTAAAATCCTATATTTTCTTCAATATGAGATATAAGAAATTCCATAATTTGGCGTAAATCTTCAGTTGTGAACTGACCTCCACTGCTCGTTTTACTTTCATTAATAAAAGCACGCACAATATTAACATGTTCGTCTTCTAATTTTTCCAATAAATCGTATTTATCTAAATAATGGGTATAAAACGTTCCACGATTAATATCAGCTAAGTCTGTAATTTGTTGCACGGTAATATCATTAAAAGTCTGTTGTTGTAGTAATTCAAGAAATGCGCTTTTAATGGCACTTTGTGATTTTCTAATTCTTCTATCTTGAACCATTGTTTAAACCTCTCTTTAAACTACATGTTATTACACAATTATATCTATTTTGTTGGTTTTCGTACAATTGACAATGCATTGATTGTTGTAGATAAAGTCATTATCTCTTACTATGAAAAGGTAATGAAATTGATAAAAAATAGCGTAGAGATGATTCTTATTTAATCACCTCTACGCTATCATTTTTAGATTTATGTCTAAGACTGTTCGAGTCTTTTATTTTAAAAATTATTCCGCTTCTCTGATTTCATCGGCTACGTCTGCGTAGTCAATTTCAGTTTCAGTAAATGTTTTATTATTTACTGGGAAATGTTGTTGGAATGTTTCAAAGTTTTGAATTTCAACTGTCACATCATCTACTTCAAAGTCTAAGACGTGGCCACCATAATTACGATCATCATTAGCAAAGTGAATATGGAAACCTGATGAGCCAATACCATGGAACAATTCTGGTGTGAAGAAACCAATTACTGTACCTTTAATATCTTCACGTGTTTCCTCAGGTTGTCTACGTGCAGAATCAATTAATCGAGTATAAGGTGGTTCTTGTTTAGGCATCATACGTACATGCATTTTTTTGAAAGTACCACTGATTTTCACTGCAGAGAATAAATTATCACTCAACATATGTTCTTTCACTTCATTTAGAACCTTTTCAGAATCTTTATCAGTAGTTTGATATGACTCATCCGCTTCAAATTTAGTAATCGTCGCGTATGGTGTCATTTCATCACCTTTTAGCTTAGTAAATTCCTTATGCTCATTCGCATGAAATGCTTCACCGTTAAGGAAGATAACTTCCCCATTAGAACCAGTTAATGTTGCTAGTCCTGAATCACCGTGTTCTAATAATTCATCGATTGTTGCAGTACCTTCTAATAATCCTGCCATTAATGTACCTAATGTACCGTGTTGATATAATACGTGACTCATTTTAATATTCACTCCTATAATTATTGAAAATTAGTTTAAAGAATCTGGTAACATATTTGTTGATAATTTAATATTATCTTTATAGTTAACTGGGATATCGATAACAACTGGTCCTTCAGTTTCGTATCCTTCTTTAATAGCAGCTTCAAGCTCTTCTTGGCTAGTGACGCGAAGACCTTTAGCGCCAAATGCTTCAGCATATTTAACGTAATCTACTGGTCCAAAGTCAACACCAGATGAACGTTTATATTTCATTTCTTCTTGGAATTCTACCATATTATATTTACCATCGTTCCAGATTAATTGGATGATGTTTAATTTTTTACGAACTGCAGTTTCAAGATCTTGTGCTGAGAATAAGAAACCACCGTCACCTGCTACTGACACAACTTGTGTATTTGGGCGAACTAATGCCGCAGCAATGGCCCATGGTAATGCTACACCTAATGTTTGCATACCATTACTAAATAATAAGTGTCTTGGGTTATAGCTTCTAAATTTACGCGCCATCCAAATGTAGTGACTACCGACATCGACAGTAACAGTTGTATCGTCAGTTAAATTATTTTGCATTGTTTCAATAATTTCTAGTGGGTGCATCACACCATCTTCATGAGTATATTTAATACCAGTTGCTTCTATAATATCTGCTCTTAGTTGTTCTAAATCATTCAAACGTTCTTCATTAATGATAGGTTCAGTCACATTTTCAGATAATAGTTGAATTGTACCTGCAATGTTACCTACGATTTCTTTTTTAGGACGTAGGAAGTTTGTAATTTCTGCTTGTACTTCATCAATCGCGATAATTTCAGTATCTAGTTCTTTATTCCAGTTACTTGCTTCGTATTCGATTGGATCATAACCAATAGTAACTACTAAATCAGCTTTTCTTAATAATTCGTCACCAACTTGGTTACGGAATAAACCGACACGACCGAAGAAATGATTTTCTAATTCGCGGTTAAGTACGCCAGCACCTTGGAATGTTTCGACTACTGGCAAGTTTGTTTTAGCGACTAATTGGCGAATCGCTTCTGTTTCTTTTTCACTTGAACTTCTCATACCTGCAAGAAGTACTGGGAATTTAGCTTGTTGAATTTCATGAATTACTTCTTTAATTTCATCAACTGATGGTACACCTAATTGAGGGCGTTCGCATAGATTGATTGCTTTAGATTGAACAGGTGCTGAAATAACGTCTTGTGGGATACTGATAAAACTTGCTCCATTTTTACCTGAAGTAGCTGTACGTATTGCATTTGTCATAACTTCAGATAATGATTCTGGGTCTTGGACTTCAGCACTATATTTTGTAGATGATCTTAAAAGAGAGGCATTATCTACAGCTTGGTGTGTAAGACGTAATAAGTCGTTACGTTTAACTTGGCCACCAATGGCTAGAACCGGGTCACCTTCTGATGTGGCAGTTAATAAACCTGTTGTTAAGTTACTAACCCCTGGGCCACTTGTAACTAAAGCTACACCTGGGTTACCAGTTAAACGTCCAACGCCTTGTGCCATCATAGCAGCGTTTTGTTCGTGACGTGTGACTATTAATTCAGGACCATCATCTTCTAACGCATCAAATAGATAGTCTATTTTCGCTCCAGGAATACCAAACACGTAATCCACATTATTATTTTTCAAAGTATCAATGACCATATCTGCTGCAGAATAATTTTCTTTAGCCATCTAAATTCATATCCTTTCAAATCAAATATTAGTTTATATTTTTTTATTATTATTAGTAATTTTAGTATTAAAAAGAAGCCACATACATGCCTATTTTTTAAGGGAAAAAGAGGGAAAGACTTTGTTACATGTTTGTCGTGGCTTCTTATATTTAAAGTTGATTCATTTATCATTGTTGCATTGTAATCTTAGTTAATGAAGCATATTCAAATGTGAGATGGGAGTCTTCTATTTATGTCAAGATGTGCAATAAATCATAATTGTGCAGTGCATATGTTCTGCTACAATTTAAGGGGAATGATCAAGCACACACTTAATAAAATTCATTTGAATATGTTGTAACTTTATTACGTGTTTTATTATAGTATGCGTTGAACTATTAATAAAATACATATTTTCGATAGAACCCATTCCATTTTGGAATAGGTCAACTTTGTTTCATTTTTTATCAAAATCTTCGTTTAAATAGGTATTATTACTTGACTTATCTCCTATTTTTATAGTGCGATTCGCGACGTTAAGTCTACTTTTTTATATTTTTACCCTTTTTAGTTGTTTTTATTTTCTTTATATCTGCTATAATCATTTCTATCATTTAAAATTTCTTGTGTGATATATTTGTTTTATTAAAAGTGAGAAAACTTAAAATTTTCAGAAATTTTAGACAAAAATCTACAGATTTATGCTATGATAATAAATATTAAATTAATGACAAGCTAATCTTATAGAAGTTTTAAAAACAACAGTGGAGGTTCAACATTATGTCCAGTTTTTTCAATAATTTTACGAGAAAAGAAGATCCCACTATCTATCAAAATAAAGACGGACATTTAAAACGCACGTTGCGTGTCCGAGACTTTCTTGCATTAGGTGTAGGGACAATTGTATCAACTTCAATCTTTACATTACCCGGAGTAGTAGCCGCCGAGCATGCGGGACCAGCAGTAGCTTTATCTTTCTTATTAGCTGCTATCGTAGCCGGGCTAGTCGCTTTCTCATATGCAGAGATGGCGTCAACTATGCCATTTGCCGGTTCAGCTTATTCCTGGATAAACGTATTATTTGGTGAATTCTTTGGTTGGGTAGCCGGTTGGGCGCTCTTGGCCGAATACTTCATTGCCGTAGCCTTTGTGGCTTCCGGTTTCTCCGCCAATTTACGTGGATTAGTGTCACCATTAGGCATCGCATTACCTAAAGCTTTATCCAATCCTTTTGGCGCAGATGGTGGTATTATCGATATCATTGCTGCCGTCGTAATCATTCTTACCGCTTTGTTACTATCTCGCGGTATGACTGAAGCGGCACGTATTGAGAATATTTTAGTTATTTTAAAAGTTTTGGCTATTATCTTATTCGTTATCGTAGGTTTAACTGCGATTCAAGCATCAAATTATGTACCTTTTATTCCAGAACATAAAGTGACAGCTAGTGGTGACTTTGGTGGTTGGCAAGGTATCTATGCTGGGGTATCAATGATCTTCTTAGCTTATATTGGTTTCGACTCTATCGCAGCTAACTCAGCTGAAGCAATCAATCCGCAAAAGACAATGCCACGCGGTATCTTAGGTTCTTTAGTCGTCGCTATCGTATTGTTCGTAGCCGTAGCCTTAGTATTAGTAGGTATGTTCCACTATTCTAAGTATGCTGGAAATGCAGAACCTGTAGGTTGGGCATTACGTCAAAGTGGTCATGGTGTAGTTGCCGCTGTCGTACAAGCTATTTCAGTCGTTGGTATGTTTACTGCATTAATCGGTATGATGTTAGCAGGCTCACGTCTACTATATTCATTTGGTCGTGACGGTTTATTACCATCTTGGTTGGCACACTTAAATAACAAGCACTTACCTAATAGAGCGCTTGTCATTCTTACTATTATTGGTGTGTTAATTGGGTCAATGTTCCCGTTCGCATTCTTAGCACAACTTATCTCAGCCGGAACATTAGTAGCATTTATGTTCGTATCATTAGCAATGTATCGTTTAAGAAAACGTGAAGGTAAAGACTTACCAATACCAGCATTTAAAGTACCATTCTTCCCAGTATTACCAATCGTTACTTTCGTTCTAGTATTATTAGTATTCTGGGGCTTGAGCTTTGAAGCGAAACTTTATACTTTAATTTGGTTCGTAGTCGGTATCTTCATCTATATCTTCTATGGTATTAGACATTCTAAGAAGAATGAAGAGAAAGACTATATCGTTCCTAAAGATTAATATACAATTCTAAAAGCGTAACAAACTAAAAAGGAGTAGAGGTGATTCAATGAGAATCATCTCTACTCCTTTTTTATTAATACTTCGTTGATTTCAGTTATTTTAATAAACATCCCTAAACTGAATTAATGAGATATCTGTTTTGTTATTTACCAGCCTTGGCCGTTAATGTCATATTGATCTAATCGTCCTTCTTGTAAGGCTTGTAATGCATCTTCTAACGTGTCTAGTGCATAATCAAGTTGTTCATAAGTAATGACTAGTGGTGGTTGGAAACGTAAGACATTTCCAGCTACCGCAATAATTACCAAACCATGTTCAAAACAATAGTTACAAATTTTTAATGCTTCTTGAGATGCTCTAGTCTTAGTTTCTTTATCAGACACTATATCTATGCCAATCGATAAACCGATGCCTCGCACGTCACCGACATAGTCATATTTATTTATCCATTGATCCATTCGTTGGCGTACGTAGTTCCCCTTTTCAGAGCTAGCAGTTAATAAATCTTCTTCTTCAATCATTTTTATTGTTGCAAGAGCCGCTTCACAACCTACTGGATTCGCTCCTGTAGTAAAAAGGTGGGCAGGCGCTTCTAAACTCTCAATAATTTCTTTACGACCTACAATTGCTGACATGGGTAAACCGCCAGCTAATGATTTACCAAATGTAATTAAATCTGGAGTAAAGTTGAAATGGTCGATTGAACTCCATGTGCCGGTACGACCAAGACCTTGTTGAATATCATCTACCGCAATTAAAATGCCATGTTCATGACATAACGCTTCTAACGCTTCAAAGTAACCTTTTACCGGTTCTAATAAGCCCCCATCTCCTTGAATCGTTTCAACCACGATACAGGCCACTTCTTCAGCGGGTACATATTTTGCGAACATCTCTTTAAGCGGTGCTAAGTATTCTTCTACTATATTTGGTGTCGGTTGTTCATACATTCCTCTATATTTATCAGGGAATGGAATATGATAGAACCCACTTAACAAGGGACCGTAATGTTTACGCATATTTAAACTGATTGCTGACATGGACAGTGAACCAAATGTTGATCCATGATACGCATTTGTAAAGCTAATAATGTACGGTCGCCCTGTATATGCTCTCGCAAATTTAATTACACCATCATTGGCATCTGAACCACTTAGCCCAAAGGTTACACGCTTTTCAAAATCCCCTGGCGCAATGTCGCAAAGTTTTTTAGATAGTTTTACAGCTGGTTCATGGTACATATAAGCTGGAGTATAATGAATAAATTTATCAACCTGTGCTTTAATTGCCTCGGTGACGCGTTTCGGTGCATGGCCTACGTTCTGTGAGCTTGCACTTGATAGTAAGTCAATATATTCCCTTCCATCTACATCAACCAACGTTGCTCCATAGCCGTGATCAATCGCTAATGGATAGTATTTAATTCTTCCTGACGCTGCAAAATATTTCCCATCTTCATTTATAAGTTGCTCTGACTTAGTCATTCGTATCTATCCTCCCAAAAGAGAGACACCTGGACATGTAAATGAATAAGCTGATAGAGACTGAGATATTAATAATTTGTACTCTGAAAATCCGATATATAGTGTCTCAACCTCCATCTGTCCAGGTTTCTCTCGGCTTTCACCCTAAACATTGTTAAGTAATATTTACCAATATACTAATAATTGTCAGATTTGTAAATATTTTCAGAAAAATTAAAAAATATAAATTCTTAAATAATATAAATAAAGGTAAGGTTGAAACCTTTGAACATGATTTCTTCCTTACCTTTATTTATTATTTACTTTCGTATGGGATCACATCATCCCCATATTCTTTCTTAATGTAATCTTTAATTTCTTTTGATTGCATGACTTTTAATAGTTCTTGGAATTTTTTATCATTTTTATGTCCTTCTTGAACTGCAAGAATATTCGCGAATGGTGATGATTTACCTTCCATCACAATCGCGTCTCTTGATGGTTTCAAACCGTTATCGATGGCATAGTTAGAATTCATAATAACCGCAGCGCCTTCTCCATTTTTATAAGTTTTAGGTAAAAATTCAGCCCCTTGTTGATGGTTAAATTTCAAATTCTTTTTATTTTCCACTACATCTTCAAATTTGGCATCTTCTATTTTTACACCTTTTTTCAATTTAACTAAACCTTCATTAACGAAGAATGATAAGAAACGTCCTTCTTCAGCAGGGTTATTTGATACGTATATCGTTGAGCCTTCTGGGATATCTTTAAGATGCTTATATTTTTTACTATACACACCCATTGGCGTTGTAAATACTTTACCAAGTTCTTCTATTTTATAGCCATGACTCTTCTTCTCCGCTTTCAAATAAGGTACATGTTGGAAGAAGTTCGCATCGACATCGCCTTTATCTAATAATTTATTAGGCACTTTATAGTCATTTACTTCTTTTACTTCTAAGTCATAGCCTTTCTTTTTCAATTGTGCTTTTGCTTTCTTCAATACGTCTCCATGTGGTGCGGGAGATGCAGCTACCGTAATCTTCTTACTCTCTTCTTTACCTTTACCACATGCTGATAATACTAAGATTAAGACTAAAACACTTATAATACTTATCCACTTTTTCATATGTATCGACACCTTTATTTATATTTTCCAATAAAATGAGCACTCTTAAATGATTAGAAGACACAAAAAAATACTTTCTATCTATTTAAGAGAAAGTATCGATACACTCTCTCTCATCTCTTAAAGTACTGTCTACTTTATGTGAATTAGCACCATTTCGTTAAACGACGGTTGCTGGGCTTCATAGGGCACATCCCTCCACCACTCTCGATAAGAGTTCACACGTTTTATTGAATTGATATTATCTTAGCATTCACTCTATAGACGGTCAATATGTTTTTTAAATATTCCGAAAAGTTAATACGTGTTATTCTTTGTTACCAAGGGAATAGTACTATAATCAGGAATGAAGGAGGACAAACAATGTTACGTTACGGCTATCACCTACTAAGCGCCTTGATTATAAGTATCATATTGCTTGTTACTATGGCTATGATGGATGTCTTTATGCAATCAACCCATCTTACTTTACTGCTTATCAATATTGATTTTTTAGCTGATCCAAATAAAGTACCATTATTAGTAGAATTACTAATTCATGTATTGATAGGTTTTATTATATATATTGTTTTCTTGTTAATTTACCGTATATCTAAACCACTTTATAACTTAAGTTATGTGTTACTTATGTTTATATTCATCGTATTCTATCCACTCTTAATTATGTTAGCACAACGCGAGCTATTCCAATTTAGTTGGCTTGAGTATGGTTTATGGATAATTGCGCATATTATCTTCATTTGTTTAATGGCATGGGCTATACCCTACTTTTCAAAAAAGAAATACTAAATTCACAGAAATTATAAACTTTAAATAACCTTTAATATTGTTAAGCTAAATTTACAAATGATGAGTTCTTTAAGCTAGATTAAAGTTTCGATATCGTTTGTTTTAAAGCCCTATTTTATTCAATTTTGAGTGGTACACTAAGGTTGTAATCGATAATAAATGAAATGGGGTTTGCATTGTGAAGAAGGTTTCTCTATTGGTATTAACTGTTCTAATAGGCACAGTAATATTATGTTTAAACTCAAACCATGCATTAGCTGCAGAAATGGTTACGAAGGACAATGCACAACAAGTTGCACAAGAAGCAATGTCTAATAGTGGAGGCAACCCTGATTTACAAAACTTCGGCAAAGTCATAGATAAAGGCAACTATTTCGAAATCGAAAGTCATAATAAAGCAAATTCTGGTGTAGGCGTCTACAGAGTTTATAAAACGGGAGAAGTAGAATATAAGAATGATAAATTTAGTGATTTTAATCAATTAGCAAGTGAAGATACACATGCAGAACATGGCATCGCAAAGGCTGCTGAATTAGACGACTCATCTTCAACTACTTCAGACGCTTCTTCCGTAGATAATGCTCGTGAATTGAATACGTATTATGTAGGAAATGTAGCTTCTACAGAAATCCCATCATCTAAAACTAATACACATCAATCTACTTCAAACAAAACATTGCCTCAAACTGGTGGTACCGATTATCATCAACCTATTCAAGCTTTAGGTAGTTCATTATTTCTACTAGGTAGTTTAATTTTAATCAATCGCACAACTCGAAAAACTGCATAATATCTTGAATGTTTTTAATGATATAAAAACAAAATTACACCCCTAGAAGTAGGATTGTTTAGTCCAACTTTTAAGGGTGCATTTTATATGATGCTTTATAATTTGATTGTGTAACAGTATCTTATATTAATGATAAATTTTACTACCTTGTTCTTTGAATTCTTCAGCTTTTTCTTTCATTCCTTCTAATTTTTCTCGATGTTCTTCTCTGATATTATGCGAAATTTTCATTGAACAGAATTTAGGACCACACATACTACAGAAGTGTGCAACTTTAGCCGCTTCAGTCGGTAACGTTTGATCATGATACTCACGTGCTCTATCTGGGTCTAACGACAAGTTAAATTGATCAATACATCTAAACTCGAAACGGGCTTTACTTATCGCATTGTCACGTTCTTCTGCGTTTTTTTAAACCTTTCGCTAAATCGGCAGCATGAGCCGCAATCTTATACGTAACCACGCCTTCACGTACGTCATCTTTATCTGGTAAACCAAGATGTTCTTTAGGCGTTACGTAACATAACATTGCTGTGCCATAGCTTGCAATATTAGCCGCCCCGATAGCTGAAGTAATATGGTCGTAAGCTGGCGCAATATCAGTTGTTAGTGGTCCAAGTGTGTAGAACGGCGCTTCTTTACAATAGAAATCTGCTAACTCTTGGTTTTCTTTAATTTTATGCATTGGAATATGTCCAGGGCCTTCGATCATAACTTGTACATCATGTTTCCAAGCGATATCAGTTAGTTCTCCAAGTGTTTTTAATTCTGCAATTTGACTCTCATCATTTGCATCATAAATTGAGCCTGGTCGTAAGCCATCACCTAATGAGACAGCAATATCATATTGCGCTAATATCTCACAAATATCATCGAAATGTTCATATAAAAAGCTTTCTTCATGATGTGCTAAACACCATTGCGCCATAATTGAGCCACCTCGAGAAACAATGCCAGTGAGGCGATCTACAGTAAGTGGTACATAATGTAGACGCACACCCGCATGAATTGTGAAATAATCTACCCCTTGTTCCGCTTGTTCGATAAGCGTATCTCGATAAATTTCCCAAGTAAGATCTTCTGCTACACCGCCAACCTTTTCCAAGGCTTGATAGATAGGCACGGTACCCACTGGCACTGGAGAATTACGCAATAAATATTCTCGAGTAGAATGGATATTCTTGCCTGTCGATAAATCCATGATTGTATCTGCACCCCAATGGATGGCCCACACAAGCTTTTCTATTTCAGCTTCAATTGATGATGAGACAATAGAGTTACCGATATTAGCATTAATTTTAACTTGGAAGTTTTTACCAATAATCATTGGCTCAGATTCTGGGTGGTTCACATTGTTGGGAATAATGGCCCGTCCTCTAGCAATTTCTTCACGAACAAATTCAGGGTCCACGTCTTCTCGGCATGACACATACTTCATTTCTTTAGTAATTATGCCTTGTTTAGCATAATACATTTGTGTAATGGCATGAGCTTTACTTGCTTTTCGTGGTTGGTAGTCAAAAGAATGTTCAACAAGATTTTTATGGCCTTCTTTTTTAAAACCATTATCAATAGATTGTATACGACGTCCAATATAAGCCTCAGTATCATCTCGCTCCTCAATCCAATGATGACGTGTTTTAGGAATTCCTTTGAAAATGTCTACTTCATAATCATCTTCATGGTAAGGGCCCGCTGTGTCATATACAAACAAAGGGTCATTGTGACGCTTTTCATTATCGAATATTGTATCAGATAACTCAATCTTTCTAAATGGAACCTGAATATCTTCGTCTAAACCTTGTTTAAATACACGTTTACTTGCTGGAAAACCTTTTTTCAATTCAATGTTTTCTTGTTTCATAAAATCCTCCTATAATCATGACGCTAAGAGAATTTTAAGCACAAAAAAGGAATATATTTGTTAGAAAAAAGCGATCATTAATAATAAAATACGTTATTAAACAGAATAAAATGGTGAGGTTGGGACAAAAGTGTTTAGGATTTGAGCAGAACCGAGCGATGAGCAAAATTGCTTTTCAAATTTTGTCGAATTGTAACGGTATCTGCCGAGAATCCTGCTTTTGGGACACCGTTTATCAGTTTCCAAATCACAAATAATTTATATCTCAGGCTCCTCATCGTATCCTGTCGTTTTATATGTATTGAAATATTTTATTTTAATTTTACTTTATCCATTTGCTTCCTTACGCTAGTATTATCTAGTTCAAGTCCAAAGGGTTGAGAAATATTCCTCTCTCAGCACTTAAAAGCACCCCTAGCAAATATTAATTGAAATGCGATGATATTCAATTATGGCTTTAGTATATCAATTAAGATAAAAAGTTACAAATTAAGTTTTAATTCACCATGTTAAGAGTGGAAGTTAGATAGAGGAAATGATTATTTAGAAGTTTTCTTTTATAAATATTGATTGTTTATTTTAATCATAAAATAAGAAATGTATTACGAACATCCGTTTGAAACATTCCAACAACCGGAAAAAGCTATTCATATGTATATTAATTTTTATAAC
>NZ_PPRG01000021.1 GCF_002902625.1 Staphylococcus devriesei | reverse complement strand
AGATGTGTATAAGAGACAGATAAAATACTTTAAAAAAGTTATCGAAGAGAAGAACTAACAGAATGTATCCGAACATGTACAAACCATAAACACTGCCTAAATATAAATCAGTTACAATTCCTAATAATCCACCTAATATTAAACCAACACCAAAACCACGATATATGGTTAATAATAATATAAATAAAAGTGTTAAATGTGGAACAAAGATAATTTCGAACTTACCTATATGCATCGGGATAACTAATCCAATAATTGTATCGATATAGAATAAAATGATACCTATTACTAAGTAAGATAATGCTCTCATTAATTGTCCCTACTTCCTTCAGCAGAACTATTCGCATCACTTTTAGCTACATAAACATGGTTAATATCAGATAAGTTAGCGCCAGTTTTCACTCTTACTTCTTTAGCTAATCCATATTCATCATTTTCAACTTTTGTAACTTCACCTATGTATAAGTCACTTGGTAATTGATCAGCTAAACCACTTGTCACGACTTTATCACCTTTAGAGAGTTTATCTTTATTGTTAATGTTACTAATAATAAGCTCTTGGTTTTTATTATCATAACGATCGATAAGTCCGAAAACATTATTTGAGTCATGTTCAATATTAACTGATAATTTACCTGTTCGAGTATTGGTTGAAAGTAAATCCACTTGCGAAGAAAATTGATTTACTTTAGTGACTCGCCCAATTAAGCCATCAGCAGTCATAACTGCCATATTATCACGAACACCATTTTTTTTGCCTTTATCAATTATAACTGTATTCATCCATTGATCGGGATTACGTGCAATGACTGCACCAGAAATCGCATCATATTTCGATGCATCTGTCATATCTAATTCTTTTTTTAAACTTTTATTTTCGGCTTCTAATTTCTCGTTTTTAGCCTCAAGTTGTTTAATCTTTTTATTGTCAGTAGCTTTATTTGAACTAAAAAGATTATTTATTGCTCCAGTCACAAAATTAACGGGATAACTGACCACTCTTTGACCAAAGGAAACAGAATCCCCCACATATTGTTCAGGAGGTGATTGAGTTTGTGAACGTAAAGACAAACCAATCAGTGCAATGAAGACAATTATCGCACATAAAACAACAATCAACTTGTTATTTTTAAAAAACTTTTGCACTCAGAACACCTCTACCAATAGTTATTTAAATTGTCCTTTTCTATTTTATATTACTCTTCCAGTTAAATAAAGCACTAAGTTTAAAGCATATATAAAAGGTTTAAGTTCTAGTTACATAAAAAGAAGCGGTTATATAAATTAAACTCATTAGTTCGCTATAACATAACATACTCAGTATTAATATCTTAATATCTATAAAAAAGAGACTAGGTTTTATGTTTATTATCGCTTTACGTTACAAGCATAAATAAACTTCATTACCTAATCTCTTTACCACTTTTATTCTTCATTTTTTTCGTTATTATCTTGTTTGTTCTTTTTTTCATCTTCGCTATATAGCGTTTCTTTTTTACGCCATTTTGCAAATAAATTTGTTGCTTTAGCTTGCTCATTGGCTTGTTTTTCTTTAGATTGTTCAGACATTATTCACACCAACCTTTGAATTATTATCATATCTAAAACTCTAACGTAAAAACTTATTCTTTTCAAATACTACAATTTAAACAACATATTCTAATATGAGCCTTGTGGTTTAAGTTCAATACTTTGTCCTAAAGCATTTAAATCTTGTTCCATTTCAATTTCAGTACTGTACACTCTCATGGAGTCACTTCCAAATTTATAAATTATAAATTCGTCATCACGTTGACCAGCAATATAATTATCATTGTAGCCCATTCTGCCCAATCCAGAAACTGCCATAAATTCATTTTTATCAAGGAGCTTAAACACATTTTTCACCTGACTATGAGGAATATTTTGGAAAATATCATTTTCCTCTAACACATAATGTTTTCCATTCGTTGGAACTTGTTCATTATTCACCATATTTTGAGGTGCGCCTACCTGCGTGCTATTAGGCGTATGGTTGACTGGATTCCATTCTTGTTCTCTCAAAAAGGGAGCATATTTCAATGCAAAATATACAACACATATAATAGCCATTACTGCAATGATATTTTTAAAAATACTTAGAATAAATCGCATTAGCTCTCCTCCTATTTCAATCTTGGCTATTATAAGGTAAATGTTATTATTTTTCATCAGTCCTAAGTACGAGGTAACTAGAAAACTAAAGTATGATACCCAATTATGAAAAAATGTTTTACAATATGACTATACTATATTGATTAGCGTTCACGAGGAGTGTGTAAAATGAATATTCTAAGCATCATTTTAATAGCATTACTTGTGATTTTATTATTCAGAGTAGGCCTTGCAATTTTAAGATTTATTATTTCGGCAGCTATAGTAGTGTTGGGATTATATTTAGCTTATCAAGGCATACTATGGATTCTTGAAAATTATCAAGTAATTACCGCTTATTTACCATAAAAATTAAATATGCTAGTTAGTCTATTTAACGTACTAATACGTAATAGTCTAACTAGCATTTTTTATTTTCTAAACGTATGAGATAAATAATTATAAAGTTTATAAACACCCGCTAATAATAATCCCCAAATTATACCAACTACTATAGACGCAATGATTAATAATAGTATATTGACTTGTTGATGGCTTACTACTACACCTAGTAATGAAAATATCGTTATTCCTACCACTGATAAAGCTATAGTAATAATCGTTTCTTTAATTCTAATAGCGTGTTGTTTTATATTTAACCTCAAGACATAGATAATAGGTATCAAAATACCCACGATTAAAAAGATTGTCATAAAGCACCTCAAACATTAATTTAAGTTTTATTATACAAGAAGTTAACTTTATAAACTATGGTAAATTTTAAAGACATACTTATTCGAAATACCCTTCTTCGACTAAACTTGTGAATTTATGATCTCCAATAATAATGTGATCTAATAAATCAATTCCTAAAATATGACCACATTCCTTTAGCCTTATCGTCGTAGTGATATCCTCATTCGATGGTGTGACATCTCCTGATGGATGATTATGAACGACAATAATAGAATTGCTCGAAGCTCTAATCGCTGCATTAAATACTTCTCTAGGATGAATCACCGATGAATTCAATGTCCCTTTATATATAATTTCTTCTTTAATCACTATATTTTTAGAATTTAAAAATAATGCTACAAAGTGTTCTTGAGTTAAATCTTTCATTTTTGACATCATCATATCTGCCACATCTTGTGGGGATTTAATCTTAACTTTTTCTAAAGTACATCTAGCATTCATCCTTTCTCCTAATTCGAATGCTGCTTTTAATGTCACCGCTTTATGTAAGCCAATCCCTTTATTCTTTATTAAATCATCAATTGATAAATGTTTTAGTTCTTTCAAACTACCATATTGGTTCATAATATCATTAGCTATATCGATGCTAGAATATCCTTGTCTTCCTGTATTTATTAAGATAGCTAATAATTCACTATTAGATAGACTCTTTTCTCCTTGTTGTATTAAACGTTCTCTTGGCAACTCACTTTTAGCCATATCTTTAATATTCAAAAAATCTTCCTCCTATAAATTAATGATTATATCGTGGTAAAAATAGCTGGTAATAACATAACTGACTAATATAAATGGAATAAGGGGAATATAATGTCGTTGCCCAATTAATAACATTAGACTTGAAAAAATTAGTGCAATTGCAAATGTAAAAGTTACAAAGGTTATAAAAAATTTATACGGATAAAAGAGTGATAAAACTGTAAGAAGAAGAATATCTCCGTAGCCAATTTGGTGAGGGTTAAATAAAAAGCATAAATGGAATAGCGGTGCGAATAATAAAAAGGTATGAAAATGAAGTGGCGCTATAAAAATAGAAATCATTAGCAGTATAATGACTAAATTTATATTAAGCGTCAAAGTTTGGATATCGTATAAAGCCATAGTTAGTAAAAACAAAAAGGTAGTTAAAAATAAAGGTGTGTTTACATCAAAATAGTTAAATGAGGTAAAAGGAAGAATTATAAAAGCAAGGGTTTCTCCAATAAAATAATTGAGACTTAACCTCTTATTACAACATAAGGTTCTCCCTTTCAGATAAATAAAACTAATGATTGGTAAGAGCTCAAGCCAACTCAATCGTCGACTGCAATAATCACATTTAGAATACATTATGAAATACTTAAGATTCAATTTATCAACTGTAGTTAAATGATATAAGTAACTAAAAATTACACTGCATGAATAAGCTAATAAAAACATACAACAACTCCTTAGACTTATTATACCTAAGCCGATTTAAAAGTAAATTATATTTTGATACGTTATATAATTTAGTTCTCTATTTTCAAAATTATTACAACATATCATTTTAGACTTTTAAAAATTGGTTTTATATACAAAAAATAATGAGGCTAAGCCATTGCTATTTTAATGGCTTAGCCTCTTAAGGAAAGTGTTTAATATTTTAAATTAAAATTGGGTCTTTGCTTTTACTTCACTGATGAAATATAAACTTCCAGTAATTAATAATCCATCACCATCATATCGGTTTATAAATTCAAGATAGTCATCTATAAATTCAATATTTTCAACATTTACATCCTCAGCCAATTCTTCTTTAGTTAAGGCTTTTGGAAAATCAAATTCAGTGAAATAAATTTTATTTGCGATTTCAGATAATCTATTCAACATACCAGAAATCGGTTTACCTTTAATGGCAGAAAATAGAATATCCATTTTGCTATTATCATAATAATTTTTAATAGTATCAGTCAAAGCTTCTACGCTTTCATTATTATGAGCCCCATCGATAATCATCAAAGGATTCTCTTTAACCTGTTCGATTCGGCCTGTCCAACTAACGCTTTCAATTGCATCAATCATTTTATTGAAATCTAAATCAATTACATCTTCTTCATTTAGTTCAATAAGCGCCGTAATTGCTAATGAGGCATTTTCTTTTTGATGCTCACCCAACATGTTTAAAATGATTGTTTCTAATTCATAATCTTTGTAACGATACGTAAACTCATCATCTTGAGACACCACTATGATTTCACGATCTAGCTCAATTGGCTTAGCGTCATTACTTTCAGCTAAATCACGGATGTATTTTAATGCCTCTTCATTTTTTACTGCATAAATCACAGGCGTATTCGGTTTAATAATTGCGCCCTTATCTTTAGCAATATCTAAATACGTATTCCCTAAAATATCGGTGTGATCTAAACCGATACTTGTCAAGATAGAGATAATTGGCTTAAAGACGTTCGTAGAGTCGTTTTTAATGCCTAGTCCCGCTTCTACTATAATAAAATCAACCGGATGGATTTCTCCAAAGTATAGAAACATCATTGTTGTTATAATTTCAAATTCAGTAGCAATGCCTAATTCAGTTTCTTGTTCTAGTGCTTCACTAACAGGCTTAACTCTCTCTACTAATTCTACTATTTCATCATTTGTAATAGGATAACCATTCAAACTAATTCTTTCATTAAAGGTTTCGATAAACGGTGAAGTAAAAGTACCTACTTCATATTCATTTTCAACTAAAGCGGCTCTTAAATAGGCTACCGTAGAGCCTTTACCATTTGTACCACCAACATGAATCCCTCTAATATTTAATTGAGGGTTATTCAAACGATCTAACATCCATTCCATTCTTTTTACACCAGGCTTGATGCCAAATTTAGTTCGTTCATGTATCCAATACAAGCTATCTAGATAATTCATCGGCGATTCTCCTATGCTTTTAATTGTTCGATTCTGTTTTTCACACCATCATATTTTTCTTGATAACGTTGTTGCTTGTCTTTTTCTTCATCAATAACCTTTTTAGGTGCTTTATTTACAAAGTTCTCGTTAGATAACTTTTTATCTACACGATCTAGTTCATTTTGTAGTTTGGCTAATTCTTTTTCTAAACGTGCAATCTCTTTATCCATATCAATTAATCCTTCTAATGGTAGAACTACTTTTCCTGCTACCACTACAGCTGTCATAGCTTTTTCAGGAATATCAATATTAGTGTCAATTATTAATTCACTCGGATTGCAGAATTTATGAATGTAATCAGCATTTTCATTTAAAGTTGCTTTAATATCTTCGTCTTTAGCTTGAATGAAAATAGGTATTTCTTTTGAAAGTGGCGTATTTACTTCAACACGTGATTGTCGTACTGACTTAATAATTTCCACAAGTTGTTGCATTGTTTGCTTACTTTCTTCAAATACAAGTTCTTCTTTCACTGTTGGCCAAGATGCTTTAACAATTGTCTCACCTTCGTGTGGAAGACTTTGCCAAATTTTTTCTGTAACAAATGGCATAAATGGATGTAGCATACGCATGATTTGATCAAGCGTATAACTTAATACTGAACGCGTGACTTGTTTTTGCGCTTCATTATCACCATTCATTGGTATTTTACTCATTTCAATATACCAATCACAGAATTCGTCCCAGATGAAGTTATATAGCGCTCGTCCTACTTCACCAAACTCATATTTATCGCTTAAATTTGTTAAGGTTTCAATTGTTTCATTCAAGCGTGTTAATATCCATTTGTCTGCCAACGATAAGTCGCCTGTTAAATCAATATCTTCATACTTAAAGTCTTCTCCAATGTTCATTAAGCTAAAACGTGCGCCGTTCCAAATTTTATTAATGAAGTTCCATACTGATTCTACTTTTTCAGTAGAGTAACGTAAATCATGACCTGGAGATGAACCTGTAGCTAAGAAGTATCTTAAGCTATCTGCACCGTACTGTTCAATTACATCCATTGGGTCAACACCATTACCTAATGATTTACTCATTTTACGCCCATCTTCAGCACGAACTAAACCATGTAGCAGTACATCATTAAATGGGCGACGATCAGTAAATTCTAACCCTTGGAAGATCATTCTTGCTACCCAGAAGAAGATAATGTCATAACCCGTCACTAATGCATTTGTAGGGTAATAACGTTTGAAATCTTCGGCTGTTTCATTAGGCCAACCTAAAGTTGAAAATGGCCATAGAGCACTTGAGAACCAAGTGTCTAAAACATCTTCATCTTGTTCCCAATTTTCAATATCTTGAGGTGCTTCCTCCCCTACGTATATTTCACCAGTTTCTTTATGATACCATGCTGGGATTTGATGACCCCACCATAATTGACGTGAAATAGTCCAATCTCTAATTTCTTCCATCCAACGGTTAAATGTATTTTCAAAACGTGGTGGATAAAAGTCAATGCGATCATCCGTATTTTGGTTATCTAATGCACGTTGCGCTAAAGGTTTCATTTTCACAAACCATTGCGTAGATAGATATGGTTCTACTACTGCGCCTGTACGTTCTGAATGACCAACTGAATGAACATGTTCTTCGATTTTAATAACCAAATCTTGTTCTTTCAGATCTTCAACTAGTTGTTTACGACACTCGAAGCGGTCTAAACCAGCATATTTGTCTGCTTTATCATTCATTTTACCATTCTCATCCATCACGATGATGTTTTCTAAGTCGTGACGTTGACCTATTTCAAAATCGTTAGGGTCATGTGCAGGTGTTACTTTCATAGCACCACTACCAAATTCAATATCTACATATTCATCAGCTAAAATTGGTAACTCACGACCAACGATAGGTAATATAACTTTTTTGCCTATTACATCTTTATAACGATCATCGTTAGGGTTAACTACAATAGCTGTATCACCTAGCATCGTTTCTGGACGTGTAGTAGCAATTTCAATATAACCGTTACCATCTGCATACGGATATTTAAAGTGATAAAAATGTCCTTGTACATCTTCATGGATAACTTCTATATCAGAAAGTGCTGTACGCGCTTCAGGATCCCAGTTAATAATACGCTCGCCACGGTAAATGATTCCTTTATTGTATAAATCAACAAAGACCTTTTTGACTGCTTGACTTAAACCATCATCTAGGGTAAAACGTTCTCTACTATAATCCAGACCAAGACCTAGTTTAGCCCATTGTTTTCTTATAAATGAGGCATATTCTTCTTTCCAAGACCAAGCTTGTTCTAAAAACTTCTCACGTCCTATATCATGACGAGATATACCTTGTTCTTTTAACTTAGCTTCAACCTTAGCTTGAGTAGCAATACCTGCATGGTCCATACCTGGTAAATATAGAGTATCGTAACCTTGCATACGTTTCATTCTTGTAATTATATCTTGTAACGTTGTATCCCAAGCATGCCCTAAATGTAATTTACCAGTAACATTTGGAGGGGGAATTACAATCGTATATGTTTCTTTATCTTGCTCTTCTGAGGGTTTGAAATACTCATTTCTTACCCATTCTTCATAACGCCCCGCTTCTACTTCGCGAGGGTTATATTTAGGCTCCATGTTCATAGAAAAAACCTCCTAATAATTAAAAAAACACCCATCCTAAAAATATAGGACGGATGTTCCGTGGTACCACCTAAATTCAAGAGTCTAGGACATTAACGATTACTATTTCAGACGACCATTTTATAGCGTCCTTAAAGTAAAGTTTTGTCCTAATCTCTTGCACTTAATTATGATTAACGCTCAAACACGCTTTTACCTACATATTATTTCAATAAAAGTCAAGTGGGCTACCTTCAGTATGAACACTATACATATTTACACCAACCATATGCTCTCTGTGCTACCATTCAAACTTACTATTCCCATTAATATATTTAATTACTTAATTATAGTATAATGGAAATCGCTATAAGTCAATCTCTTGGAGGTATATTTATGAATGAATGTGCGTTTGGCACTAAAGATCCAATCTATTTGGATTACCATAACCATGTTTGGGGACAACCCCTATACGATAGTAAAGCTTTATTTAAATTAATCGCACTTGAATCTCAACATGCTGGTTTATCTTGGCTTACTATACTTAAGAAGAAAGCCTCTTATGAAGAAGCATTTCATCAGTTTGAACCAGAAAAGATAGCCCAGATGTCTGAGACTGATATCGATCGATTAATGGAATTTCCTAATATTATTCATAACCGTAAAAAATTAGAAGCTATTGTCTCTCAGGCCCAAGGCTACTTAAAGATTGAGCAAGATTATGATAGTTTTAGCCAGTTTTTATGGTCTTATGTTGATGGTAAACCAATAGATATGCAATATCAACACGCATCAGAAAGAATTACAGTTGATGAACGTGCGACACGCTTATCTAAAGATTTAAAGGCATATGGATTTAAATTTCTAGGGCCTGTTACCACGTTTTCATTTTTAGAAGCTGCTGGATTATATGATGCACATTTACAAAACTGCCCTTTTAAACCAACTCACTGATTGATAAAAATTTATTTTTTATTATACTTTTCCATACCCATTTTCAAGAAAAAACTAATGATTGGTGCCACGATGAATAAAATAAAGAAGATTCTAAAGATATGAAAACTAGAAATCATAGCTACATCGGCACCTGTGGCTATGGCTACTAACACGATTTGGCTCATTCCACCTGGTGCGCCTCCTAAGAATAACTCATTAATGGAACTATTCGTAAATAAGTGAATAATATATACCATGACAAACGCACCAACTATTAATAATACATTTTGATAGATAATCGCTACTGCTATCCTTCCCTTTAAATCACCCAATAAATTAGCAATCTGTAATCCAATTCTAATCATATAAATCACTTGCGCCGAAGCTAATATATAGTTATCAAGCGTAAAAGTAATATGAGTAGTTAAATTCCAAACAACTAATACAATAATAGGTGCGAGCAATTGTTTAGTCGGAAAATTAATTTTACTCATTACCATGTAAATAAGTGCAATTACTACTACGAGAAATAAAATCTGAGGAAGATTAAGCGCATTTGTTAAAGGCGTCACTTTAGCAACGTTTTTAACATTATTAGCGCTATCACTAAATAAAAATGAAATAAAAGGAACTAAAATAACAACGAAAATAACGCGTGAAGTTTGCGTTAAACTAACTACTAATATATTGGCTTTCTTGTTCTCTTCAGCCATGATTAACATTTGACTAAGCGCCCCCGGGATAACGCTTAATATCGCTGTTTCAGTATTTACACGTGCAATTTTTTTGAAAAAGTAAGCAATTAAAAGTGATAGTCCAATGAGTAAAACGGTTACGAGAATGATAATGAAGCAATCATCTTTAATATCATTCATTACTTCTGATGTAAATGTAGTACCTATTTGAACACCGAGTAGAATAAGTCCTATTTGGCTAAGCCAAAATGGCCACACTACTTCTAATTTAAAAACCTTCACTACTATTAATGTAGCGATAATAGGTCCAAACATAAATGGCAAAAGTATGTGGGCAAAATAAAATATTACACTCACGATAATCGCAGTTATTAATAAAATAAGTTGATTGAGTCGCATTTTATTCATTAACGACCACTTCTTTCTATAAATAAGTATGTTATAAAATTATATTTAAGCTATTTCTTCTCTCTACTGTAGCAAACTTTATTAGTATTATCATCCTTGTAACTTTGTTCTTTTCATCCTAAATTAATGGAATTAACATAAACTAAAAGTAAAGATAGCGGTACATTATGATGTTAAAGATTTTGACATTTCTTTTGTCGCCCTTTACTAGGGATGAAGACAGTATAAGTTCAACTTATAATCATTCAATCAATTATCGTCTCTAAAATACATAAACGAGGCTATGCCATCAATATTAAATGGTATAGCCTCGTTATTTTAGCAATAGTTGTCTAAGATGAAGTTGCGTTCGAACCTTACTTACTTCATCTCTAGCCACACTTGCCGGGGTGGGACAATAAAATCTTAGAAATTACATTAGATTTCTGTCCTACTCCCTAGAAATATGGTAAGTTCTATTTTAAATTATTTTGATACTATGCGACCTAACGCATTATCGAATGCTTGAATTGTTTTTTTAATGTCTTCTTTAGTATGAGCAGTAGATAAGAAAGTACCTTCAAATTGAGATGGTGGTAAGAAGATGCCTTCTTTAGCCATTTCACGATACATATTACTAAAGAGCTCTAAATCACTTTTATTAGCTTCATCAAAGTTAGTTACTGGACCTTCATTTAAGAAGTATCCAATCATAGAACCAGCTCTATTTACTGTAATCGGTACATTGTGTTTACTAAACACTTCTTTTAGTCCTTTTTCTAAAAGATCGCCTAATTCTTGGAAGTAATCATATGATTCAGGAGTCAATTGACTTAATGTTTCATAACCACTTGTCATTGCCAATGGATTACCAGATAAAGTACCAGCTTGATAAATATTACCTACTGGAGCTATTTTATCCATAATTTCTTTTTTACCACCAAAAGCGCCTACTGGTAAACCGCCACCGATAACTTTTCCTAAGCAAGTAATATCAGGTGTTACACCAAAATAACCTTGAGCACAATTATATCCTACACGGAAACCTGTCATTACCTCATCAAAGATAAGTAATGAACCATAATCTGTAGTAATGTCACGTAATCCTTGTAAGAAGCCATCTTTAGGCGGAACAACGCCCATGTTACCTGCTACTGGTTCAACTATAATGGCTGCGATATCGTCTCCATAATGTTCAAATGCAAGTTTAATTGCATCCAAGTCATTATATGGTACAGTTATTGTATTTTTAGCAGTACCTTCAGGCACACCAGGAGAGTCTGGTAAACCTAAAGTTGCTACACCAGATCCTGCTTTAATTAGTAAGGAATCACTGTGTCCATGATAACAACCTTCAAATTTAACTATTTTATTTCGTCCTGTGTAACCACGTGCTAATCTAAGCGCCGCAAGTGTAGCTTCTGTACCAGAAGAAACCATACGTACTTTCTCTATTGAAGGTACACGTTCAATAACTAATTCAGCTAGTTTATTTTCTTCTAGTGTTGATGCACCAAAACTTGTGCCTTTATCAACTGCTTCATGTAATTTGTCTATTACTTGTTTATTTTTGTGACCTAAAATTAAAGGCCCCCAACTTAACACATAATCAATATATTCATTACCATCGATGTCATAAATTCTTGAACCTTCTGCATGGTCCATAAAAATAGCAGGTGTATCTACTGATTTAAAAGCTCTAACTGGACTATTCACTCCGCCAGGCATAAGTTTTTCAGCAATACGCATTGCTTCTTGTGATTTCTCATAACTCATGTTTACGCCCTCCTATATAGTTAATGTTTATTTATCTAAATAACGGCAAATATCTTTAGCAAAATAAGTAATAATCATATCTGCACCTGCACGTTTCATTGAAACCATTTGTTCCATTACTACACGTTCTTCATCTATCCAGCCATTTTGTGACGCAGCTTTAGTCATTGCGTATTCACCACTTACATTGTAAGCAATCACTGGAATATTGGTATTATTTTTAACATCACGCACAATATCTAAGTAACTTAATGCTGGTTTTACAATCATCATATCTGCACCCTCGTGTAAGTCACTTTCCAATTCTCTTAATGCTTCTAAGCGATTAGCTGGATCCATTTGGTAAGTTTTTCTGTCACCGAATGATGGTGCTGAATCAGCAGCATCTCTAAACGGTCCAAAGAAACTTGAGGCATATTTAATACCATAACTCATAATGGGAATATTATAATAACCTGCTTCATCTAGACCTTGACGAATTTCAGTAACAAATCCATCCATCATATTGCTTGGCGCAATAATATCAGCTCCCGCTTCTACTTGAGATATCGCTGTTTTAACTAATAATGGTAATGATTTGTCATTATCCACATCTTTAGTACGATGATCAATCACACCACAATGACCATGATCTGTATATTCACATAAGCATGTATCTGCAACAATTAATAAATCATCATGTAAAACTTTAGCCTTACGTGTAGCTTTTTGAATAATGCCATTATGGTCATATGCACCAGAACCTACACTGTCTTTTTCATTTGGAACACCGAAAAACATAATTGCTCTAATACCTAATTCATAGGCCTCATTAATTTCTTCATCTAATAGGTTTAGACTAATTTGATATACGCCTGGTAAAGATTTAATTTCACTTTTAACGTCACCTTTTTCTACTACAAAGATTGGATAGATTAAATCCTCTTTTCTTACATGATTTTCTCTTACCATGTCACGCATTGATTTTGAAGAACGCAATCTTCTATGTCTATCAAATTTCATTATAAATTCCTACTTTCTACAATTTTATTTATAAGTGACTCTAACGTTTGTTTATTTGCTATCTTAGGTGAATACCCATATTGTTTAATTGTATGAGCGGTTTGTTCTCCAATCGCATAATAATCATAAAAATCGGACGGAATATTCTCACTAAAATAATAACGTACAGCTGATGAACTTGAAAATGTAAGAGCATTAACTTTGTTACTTTTAATCAATTGAATAACTTCTTGTATATTCTCATGATGCGCAATAGGCTGATATAAATCAATTTTTATGACATCATTATTTTTAGCTAGCTCTTGTTGTAGTTTTGGACGAGCTTTTGCACTACTCGGTATCAGTATTGTTTGCTGATGCACTTTTAACTCTCTTAAAAGTCCTTCTTGAGAATAATCTGAAGGTATAAAATCTACATTGATTCCTAACTCTTCACATAAATGAGCAGTTTTACTTCCTATAGCAGCAATAGATTTAACATTTACGTCATCTAAATATTGATAAAATAAGCGGACCGCATTTTTAGAAGAAAAAATAAGCCAATCATAGTTATAATCCAAAAACTGAGTATCACATTCAAGTGATAGGATTTGAATAAATGGCTTATGCACTATTTCAACTAAATCACTTTGTATGTTACTCGTTTGCGTCATTACTACAACTGGCTTCATTAATCATTACACCTCTAAATTAAAATATTAATGTGGTTGTTCTTCATTAAGCTTTCTTATTATTTCATATGCACCTTGTTCTTTCAAAACATTACTTACTTTACGACCTAATTCTATAGGGTCTTTTCCAATTTCAGTATGTTCATATCGTTCAGTACCATCAGGCGTCATAATTAAACCGGTAAATTCAATTTTTCCACCAGGTTGATTTGTAGCATAACCTCCGATAGGCACTTGGCAACTGCCATCCATTGCTGCAAGGAATGTTCTTTCAGCTGTTACACATTCGGCTACTTCTTTATTATGCACTTTTGCTAATAATTCAAGAAGTTCAGTGTCATCACTTCGACACTCAATCCCAAGAGCGCCTTGGCCAATAGCTGGTAATAGAACGTCCTTGTCAAGGTAAGTGGTCACTATATCATCGGACCAACCCATACGTTTTAGACCTGCAGCAGCTAATATAATGGCATCATAGTTTTCAGTCTCTAATTTTTTTAATCGTGTATCGATGTTGCCTCGAATCCATTTAATTTCGAGTTTAGGATATTTAGCCAATATTTGAGCACCGCGTCTTAATGAACTCGTGCCTATAATACTGCCAGCTGGCAATTCATCTAATGGTGTATGATTTTTTGAAATATATGCATCAAATGGTATTTCTCTATCAGGAATACATCCCAGCGTTAAACCTTTAGGGATAATGCTAGGCACATCTTTAAGAGAGTGTATCGCCATATCGATGTCTTTATTAAATAACTCATTTTGAATTTCTTTAACGAATAACCCTTTCCCTCCAACTTTTGACAATTGTTTATCAACAATTTGATCGCCTTTAGTGACAATTTCTTTTATTTCAATTTCTAAAGTAGGGTCTACTTCTTTTAGTTTATTTATAAATTGTTGGCTTTGTGTTAAAGCAAGTTTGCTTCTTCTCGAACCTACAACTAATTTGCGCATACCTGTAGCCTCCTATTGCCCTTTTCAAAATTAAGTAAAGTGCGTAGTAAAAAATAAGTTAACCATACATAAGCAAAATAACACAATGTTAAAGTAAATTAAATGAATTGATTTAAGCCACTTGTTTACGCGACATAGCAAGAATATTGCGTAAAGTATTGTAATAATCGTCGACAAAATAACTTTTGAGTCAGCAAAAATACGATGACCTATCGTATAGACACCCCATTGTGCTCCTAGTATGACACTTAACATAAGAATAATAAATCCAGCTAATGAAGAATAGAAAATAATTGCTTCTAGTGTCGCAACGCTCCCTATTCTAAAATATTTCTGATCAAAATTCTTTTCTCTCAAATTTCGATATTGAATGATATATAGTAATGAATTCACAAATGCTAACGCAAAAAATGCATAACTTAACACAGCCAATCCAATATGCACGAGTAACAATTCATTTATAATCGCTAATTGCTGCATGTTTGTAG
Source organism: Staphylococcus devriesei (assembly GCF_002902625.1). Lineage (GTDB taxonomy): Bacteria > Bacillota > Bacilli > Staphylococcales > Staphylococcaceae > Staphylococcus > Staphylococcus devriesei. The sequence continues at coordinate 24,074 of NZ_PPRG01000021.1, read as the reverse complement.
CATAATGATTAGGTTGAAATGTGTTCATCATTAGCAAAATAAATCCTACTACATTTAGGAAAAAAACTGAGAAACTTAATAATTTTATAACATTCAGAATCAAGGATATTGATATAATAATCCATGCTAAAAAGAAAAACACATCAAATAGTGAATTCAATGGTATCTGATTATGAGAAGTTATATAAATAGATAAAGAGATTGTTTGTAATATCCAAACAATCCCTAGTGTGTAAATTCCTAATTCTCTAATTTTATAACTTTTTTTAACAAAATCAATAAAATAACAGAGAATACTGATTAAATATATAATTAATACAATTTCATGAAATCTTATAAACAGGGTTTCTTGCATATTATCACCATATTAATATGCTTATTCAAAACTAAAGATATGTCGAACAGAAATCTCCTTTTCTTTTTGTGCTTTACGCGCTTTAACATCTTCATAAGGATCTTCAGCTTCGATATCAAATATGTTTTGAAATAGCTCTAATTTTTCATTACTACGTTTATCATTACTCAATTCTTTAGCCTGTTTAATTGGATCTTTCAACATTTGATTGATAATACTTTTAGTGTGTTTAGAAATAACAGTGCGTTCTCGTTCCGATAAATTAGGAAGTTTTCTATCAATACTTTCCATAGTTTCAGATTGAATCGTCATCGCTTTTTCACGAAGAGCTCTAATAACAGGTACAACACCTAACATATTTACCCAATCATTATGATTTTGAATTTCATCAGGTATTTGTTGTGCTATTAAATCTGCAGCCATTTGACGTTCACGTAAATTCGCATCAACTAGACCATTAAGATCATCTACGTCATAGCTAAATACGTCTTCATTAACATCAATACCTGGCTCTACATCACGTGGAACCGCAATATCAATTAATAATAAAGATTTAGATTTTCTATAATTCAAAACATTATCAATCATAGATTTAGTAATAATAAAATCTGGTGAACTTGTTGAACTAATCACAATATCAGCATCAGCTAATAGATTAGGTAATGATTCTAGAGTACCATATTCTATATTATGTTTTGTAGCTAATTCTTTTGCTTTTATTTCAGTTCTATTAACTACTGTAATATGAGTTATGCCTGAACCTAATAAATTTAAAAGTGATAACTCACTCATTTCCCCTGCACCAATAACAATAGCATGTTTACTTTTTAGTTTACCTAATACCTTTTTAGCTAATTCAACTGCTGCATAAGAAACACTGACCGCATTATCTGCTATATCTGTTTCATTATGCGCTTTTTTAGCGAAAGTAATAGCTTGTTTAAATAGATGATTAAATATCGTTCCAGTTGTATTAGTTTCTTGAGCTAAGAAAAATGCATCTCTCATTTGACCAAGAATTTGAGTTTCACCTAATACAATTGAATCTAGTCCAGAAGTGACGCGCAATAAGTGTTCTACTGCTTCGTCCCCCACTTTAACTTCTGACATTGATTTAATATCATCTACTTCAAAACCAAATGAACGCGCTAAAAATCTTTGAATATAATAGCGTCCTGTATGAATTTGATCCACAACAGCATATACTTCTGTACGATTACATGTAGATAAAATAACGTTCTCTAAAATAGATTTAGTTTCAAATAAATCTTCATGGGCTAATCGTAAGGCATCATTTCTAAAAGCAACTTGCTCTCTAAGTGCTACATCGGCTGTTCGATGATTTATACTTAAAGCAATAAAATGCATTTATAACGCCCTCCATATACTAACAATAACATTAGTATAACACATTCTATACTGAAATTAAGTCACTTGCTCAAATAAATTAGAAGGATTCTAATTTAGAGTCATAATTTTGACATTTATAAATCAGTTTTTATATTTAGAGAAAATTTTAATTGCAATAATTATAATGATTATAAATAAGAGGCAATTAAATCCCAAATTTGTTGTTGTTTCATATTTTGAATTGATGAATAACTCACAATTTCATCGTCTGGATCTAAATCTAACTTTTCTTTAATATTTTTTAAATGTTTCTGTACTTTACCTTTAGCAATTTTATCCTCTTTAGTACAAATAACTAGTGTTGGTATCTCAAAATGTTTTAGATAGTCATACATTAGAACATCGTCTTCTGTCGGGTTATGACGTAAATCGACCAACTGAATTACAAGTTTTAAATTTTCTCGCTTCGTTAAATATTCTTCTATCATTTTACCAAATTTTTCACGCTGAGATTTGCTCACTTTAGCATAACCATACCCGGGCACATCGACGAACACCAATTGTTCATCAATATTAAAAAAGTTTAAAGTTTGTGTTTTACCTGGTTGTTGAGATGTACGCGCCATATTTTTTCTACCAATCATACTATTAATAAATGATGATTTACCAACATTAGAACGTCCACTTAACGCTACTTCAGATAGTCCTGTGTCAGGATATTGAGCTTCTTGTACTGCACTAATGATAAGATTAATATTATTAGGATTAATATTCATAATTTATCCTCTCTCTTTTAATTTATGTTAACTGTTTAATTATAATATACTTTCTCTCTTTTCTAAAACTATTCTTAATTTCATACATAAAAAAGGCAATTTCTACCTAATTCGATAGAGATTGCCCTTGTTTATTAAATATAATTTTTACTAAAAATTTCGTTATTAAGCTGAAGTTTTACTATCATTTAATAGGTTACCTTCAGAATCATATAATTCTGGTTCTACTTCATCTTGAATTGTTTTAGCAGTAATTACAACCTTAGATACATTATCAGATGAAGGAACGTCATACATGATATCAATTAATGCTTCTTCAATAATTGATCTTAAACCACGTGCGCCAGTTTTACGTTCAATTGCTTTTTCACTTACAGATGCTAATGCTTCTTCAGTGAATTCTAATTCTACATTATCTAGTTCAAGCATCTTAGTATATTGTTTAACTAACGCATTTTTTGGTTGCGTTAAGATATTTTTCAATGCCTCAACATCTAGTGTTTCTAAATTAGCTACAATTGGCACACGACCGATAAACTCAGGAATTAATCCGTAAGATTGTAAATCTTCAGGACGTATTTGTTCAAGTAAAGCTTCTTCATCATATTTATCAGCTTCATTACTAGCAAAGCCGATCACTTTTTCACCTAAACGACGTTTAATCACTTCATCAATTCCATCAAATGCCCCACCTAAAATAAATAGGATATTTGTTGTATCAATTTGGATAAGTTCTTGGTTAGGATGTTTACGTCCACCTTGTGGAGGAACGCTTGCTGTTGTTCCTTCTAAAATTTTTAGTAAGGCTTGTTGAACACCTTCCCCAGATACATCACGTGTAATTGAAGTATTTTCAGATTTTCTAGCGATTTTATCAATTTCGTCTACATAGATAATACCTTTTTCAGCTTTATCAATATCGAAATCGGCTGCTTGAATCAATCTTAGTAAGATATTTTCAACATCATCACCAACGTAACCAGCTTCAGTTAAACTAGTAGCATCCGCAATTGCAAATGGAACGTTGAGTGTTTTAGCTAGCGTCTGTGCAAGTAATGTTTTACCACTACCTGTAGGCCCAATTAAAGCGATATTACTTTTTTGAAGTTCAACTTCATCTTCGTTAGGCCCTAATTGTTGAATTCGTTTATAATGATTATAAACTGCAACTGCTAAAGATTTTTTAGCTTTTTCTTGTCCAATTACATACTCATTTAAATGATCCATAATCTCTTTAGGTGTAGGTAGTTCAGTGAATTCTTCAGAAGTAGTTTGAGCCAACTCTTCTTCTACGATTTCTGAACATAATTCAATACACTCATTACAAATATATACGCCGCTTCCTGCGACTAATTTTTTAACTTGATCTTGATCCTTACCGCAGAAAGAACATTTTAAATTTTCTTCGTCTTCATTGAATTTAAACATTCATTTACACCTCTATTCTTAAACGACTCTACTAGATAGCATTCTACAACGTAAATTTATAGTTAACAACTATAATGCTTAAAATATAGAGTAGCAGGATACATATAGTGATGCACCTGCTACTTCATATTTTAATTTATTAGTTTGATATTAATTTTTTATCTTCTTTAGTTGATTCAACATATTTAGCATTGTCTCTAATTAAGTCAATAACTTTTTGGATACGTACATCATTTTTAATGATATCAGTATTACCTAAAGTTTGTTTGATATCTTCAACTGAAATGTTGAATTGTTTACTCATTTTTTCTAACTCTTTATCAATATCTTCGTCAGTAGCTTCGATATTTTCTTTATCAGCGATTGCAGATAAAGTTAAGTTAGTTTTGATGCGTTGTTCTGCATCATCTTTCATTTGTTCTCTTAGTTGAGATTCATCTTGACCTGAAATTTGGAAGTAAGTTTGTAAGTCTAATCCTTGTTGTTGAATTCTTTGACCAAATTCTTGAACCATACGATCTAATTCAGTATCAATCATTGCTTGCGGAATATCAATAGTTACGTTTTCAGTAGCTTTATTAATTGCTTCTTCTTTTTCAACGTTTTCAGCTTCTTCAGCTTTTTGCTCAGATAAACGTTTACGTAAGTTGTCTTTGTATTCATCAACTGAGTTAGCGTCTGAATCTAATTCGTTAGCAATTTCATCATTTAATTCTGGAACTTCTTTATATTTAATTTCATTTACTTTAGTTTTGAAAGTAGCTTCTTTACCAGCTAATTCTTCAGCATGATATTCTTCAGGGAATGTCACAACGACGTCTTTTTCTTCGCCAGTTTTCATTCCTACTAATTGATCTTCAAATCCTGGAATGAATGAACCAGAGCCAACTTCTAAGTCGTAACCTTCTGCTTGGCCACCTTCAAATTGTTCGCCATCCACATAGCCATCAAAGTCGATGTTTACTGTGTCGTTTTCTTCAACAGCACCGTCTTCTTTAACTACCATGTCAGCTAAATGGCCTAAGCTATGGTCAATTGCTTCTTGTAAATCTTCTTCAGTTAGTTCAGAATTTTGTTTTTCAATTTCTAAACCTTTGTAATCACCTAACTGAACTTCAGGTTCAACTGTAACAGTAGCTTCAAATTCGAAGTCTTTACCTTTTTCAATTTGTGTAACATTAATTTCTGGTTGAGCCACTGGGCTAATACCAGTTTCTTCAATTGCTTCACCATAAGCTTCTGGTAAAAGAATATCTACTGCATCTTGATATAAAGCTTCAACGCCAAAGCGTTGTTCAAAGATTGGGCGAGGCACTTTACCTTTACGGAAACCAGGCACATTAATTTGTTTAACTACTTTTTTAAATGCTTGATCCAATGCTTTATCTACTTTTTCTGCTGGAACTGTAACTTTTAATAATCCTTCGTTACCTTCCTTTTTTTCCCAAGTTGCTGTCATGTATAATACCTCCATGATTACATTTTTAATTTTTCAACTTCCCTATTATAGCACACGTCCTATACGGACACAAACAGTCTTTAACAGGGCTTTTATACACATATTTTTTGAAAATCAATACTCTAACTTTAACGAACTTTACATGTAATGGAAAATGATTTGCTCAAATTTGACCATCTAGCACATAAATAAGATTTAATATATCTTCATTGACCTCACTAGTCTGTATACCAATCATTGATTTAAAATAAACATCATACGTAGAAATCCACTCATTTGCGTTATATATTTCAAATATATTTAATGGATATAATAGTATCGAATGGTTATTCATTACACGTGTAGCTTCTTCTGAAATATGAAGCGCACCTTCACTTAGCTTATCTAATACTTTTGGTATAACTTCCACCTTTAACTCAGCATGTTCGATACCTTTCAATTGAGCAGGAATGACTGAAATTGAGTAGCCGTACTTCTCAATGGTAACTGGGTCGCTATACTTAGCGAAACGTAAGAATTCTAACATAAGGCTTTTTAAATTGTTAGCTTTCACATCACGAGTTAGTAAAAAAGCCACAGTTTCTTTAAACTCATAGTGCCCATTATCAATTAGTTTCATTATTAATTTGATTTGCTCATTCATGTTTAAAGTATCAAAGTTTGCTAATTGTTGACTTGTTATATGTTTATCTTCATTTAACTGTGATTGTGCATAAGCTTTAATTGGAAATAGTTCCATTCTAGTTTTATGACTTTTGATTTCTTCAATGATTTGGTCTATAACTTCAACTGCCTCATAATACTGGCCTAAACCATTTAAGGATTTAACATAATACAACATTAAATCATCGTAATATTGAAGTCCTTTTTTCAGAAAAATAATAGTTTCTTCTCTTAATTCTAAGTAATAACCTTGATTGTATAGCATCTCACATTTAATCAACGACAATTTGTCATCAAGCTCAAAGTGTGCTTCGTAATTTTCAAATAATTGATACAATCGGTCATAATCTTGTTTATATTCTACTTCAATAATATCATTGTATAATTTCTGTTGAAGTTTTGGAAAAGGGATGATATCTGACACTTTTATACCCCCTTCTTATAACTCTTTTAAGATTAACGCACTCCATGTTTCAAAATCATCATAGTTATCGATTTGTTCTTGTTCAAGCCATTGAATTTTAAGTGTATCTGTCTCGCGGACCTCGATATCATTAGAGTTAACTTTAACTTTAAATACAACACCGATATGTACTTTACCTACTTCGTTCGTATCATCATTGATAAAGCCGATATAATTCATATTCTGCGAATCCGCCTCTGAAAGACCTACTTCCTCTTCAAGTTCTCGTTGAGCATTTACACGTAATATTTCATTAATAGAACCAGCGCCCACTACATCGTTCATATGGCCACCTACACCTATAGAAGATTGACCATGTAAGCGGGATTCGCCACCACCTGTTAAACGTTTGTAGACAAGGAGTTCACCTTTTTCATTCTCTAATAAGCAATATGAAATAAGTTGTTTAAATGAATCGTCTTCCTCCATATCACCACGACGCTTAACTTCATAATCAGAAAATGTTTTAAAGATTGCTTCACCTTGTGCATCATTTTTAGGTAAGAAACCATTGAAGGCATTTGCTTCATCTTCAAATAGTACATTTCTTGGTACTACTATAATTTGTTCGTCATATTTGGACATATTAAACTCCTTATTAAAATTATTCTTCTTATGTATTTTATCAAACAAATGTATTGAACTACAATTAAAAGCGAATGCACGATGATAAGTCCCAAATTCTAAAATAAAGGCTAAGACAATGTTTAATATCAATGTCTTAGCCTTTAATATCTTGAACTTATTTTAAAGCGTCTTTAGCTTTTGAAACTAATTCAGCAAATGCTTTATCATCTGAAATAGCTACTTCAGATAACATTTTACGGTTGATGTTAATGTCAGCTTTTTTCAAACCATTCATTAATCTTGAATAGCTGATGTCGTGTTTACGAGCAGCTGCGTTAATACGTGTAATCCATAATTTACGGAAGTCACGTTTACGTTGACGACGGTCACGGAAAGCGTATTGACCTGATTTCATTACTTGTTGTTTTGCTACTTTATATAATGTGTGTTTAGCACCGAAGTAACCTTTAGCTAATTTAATCGTTTTTTTACGACGTGCTCTTGTTACTGTTCCACCTTTAACTCGTGGCATATTAAATTCCTCCTTAGATATATCAGTTAATGATCGTTCATTTTAGATTCTTCAATTATTTTTTGTAAGCTAATAATTGTTTTACGCGTTTCATATCGCTTTTAGATACTAATTTAGCTTTACGTAATTTACGTTTTTGTTTAGTATTTTTATTTGCAAATAAGTGAGATGTGAAAGCTCTTGAACGTTTTAATTGACCTGAACCAGTTCTTTTAACACGTTTAGCTGCTCCACGGTGAGTTTTCATTTTTGGCATGATTCATTTCCTCCTACTAATTATGAGTTATTTTTCGTTTACAGGCGATAACATAATAAACATTTGTCGCCCTTCCATTTTAGGTTTCTGTTCAACAGTGGCAATATCTTTACATTCTTCAGCAAATTTTTCTAAGACACGTTGACCAATTTCTTTATGTGTAATCGCACGGCCTCTGAAACGAATTGAAACTTTACATTTATCGCCTTTATCTAAGAATTTACGACCATTTTTCAACTTAGTTTGGAAATCATGTTCCTCGATAGTTGGGCTTAGACGTATTTCTTTAACGTTGATAACTTTTTGTTTCTTTTTCATTTCTTTTTCTTTTTTCTGTTGTTCGAATTTATACTTACCATAATCCATAATTCTTGCAACAGGTGGTTTTGCGTTTGGTGCGACTACTACTAAGTCTAATTCTACACGTTCAGCCATTTCTAAAGCTTCTCGTTTTGATTTAACACCGATTTGGTCACCATTTTGGCCAATTAAACGTAATTCTTTAGCGCGAATCTTTTCGTTAACTTGCGTTTGATCTTTTGCTATGGTTGACACCTCCCAAAATTTTACGAAATTTTCCCAAGCAAAAAGAGCGAGCATAGAATGCCCGCTCTCTTCTCATACACAATAATGTGTGACATGATTAACCTGCCAACTGCTTAATGCGTCGCTACAGGTGAGAAACGGGTGTTTCTACTTGGTACGTTTCGTATTCAACATCATTAATCATATCAACAATTAATATATAAGTCAATAATTATTTTTAATTAGTGATGTTTAACTTCATCCATTGAAATGTCTTGTCGTAAATCCACTTCTTCAAGTGGAATCATTTTAGTTTTATATCTTAGTTTATGATAGATAAAAAATACTAAAAATACTGGGATACCCATATACGTAATAATAAATCTATTTAAGTCAAAGTCTCCTGTTTTAATGAAGTCCACATCTTGACCAAGAATTACTATTATGCAAAGAAGACCTGCAAAAATTGGACCGAATGGGAACCATTTAGCTTTGTATTTTAATTCTTTTTTATTATGATGCTGTCTATTAAATGCTCTTCTAAATCTAAAATGACTTACCGCAATACCAACCCATGCAATAAACCCTGTCATACCACTCGCCGCTACAATATATTCGTAGGCATCGCCACTTAATTTTTCAACTAAGAAAATAATGACTACTATAACACCTGTAGCTATAAGTGATAAATAAGGTACACCGTATTTATTCGTTTTACCAAATGAAGGAAAAGCTAATTTATCTTTACTCATTGAATATAACATACGTGTTGAGGCATACATGCCAGAGTTTCCAGCAGATAATACGGAAGTTAAGATAACTGCATTCATAAATGAAGCTGCAAAAGCTAATCCAGCATTTTTAAATACGAGTGTAAATGGTGATGTTGCAATGCTATCGCCACCGCCCATTAAGGCACTACTATTATAAGGAATAAGCATTCCGATAATAAAGATAGCTAAAATATAGAATAATAATATTCTCCAGAATACTTGTTTAATTGCTTTTGGTACTGCACGTTCAGGATTTTCTGATTCACCTGCAGTGATACCGATAAGTTCAGTACCTTGGAAAGAGAAACCAGCAACTAGGAATACACCTAAGATAGATAATAAACTGCCACCTAAGTTACCGCCTAAAATAGGTCCTTCTCCTTGAGTAAAGATATCAAAACCTACAAATTCGCCACCCATAATTCCTAAAATAGTTAATAAACCAACAATAATAAAGATAATTACAGTAACCACTTTAATTAGAGCGAACCAATATTCACTTTCCCCATATACTCTAACTGATAAAGAATTTAATGCAAAAATAATAATTAAAAAGATACAACTCCATACCCATGCTGGCATACCAGCCATTGGCGTCCAGTATTGGATAACTTGGGCTGCTATCGTCACGTCAGCAGCTACTGTAATTACCCAGTTAAACCAGTAGTTCCAACCTAAAGCAAATCCTAATGAAGGATCTACAAATCGTGTCGCATACGTACTAAATGAACCAGAAACTGGTAAGTACGTTGCCATCTCTCCTAATGATGTCATTAAGAAAAAGACCATTGCACCAATAATTGCATATGCTAATAGAGCGCCTAATGCGCCAGCATCATGAATTGCACCACCAGAGGTCATAAATAGTCCGGTACCGATACATCCTCCCATCGCAATCATAGATATGTGGCGGTCTTTCAGACCACGTTTAATCTCGCCTTCTTGAGTTCCGTCTTGTTTCATAGAAGCTCCCTTTCTTTCGGTAGAGGCTTGAAAGTTATTTGTTATGTGATGATAATTGAATTATCATATTTATACTTTACACAGATGTAAAATTAAAATTAAAGCATAAAAAATGGCTGCATACCTGAAAGATATGCAACCATTGCTTAATCTATATCGGTAGCACATCACAAACTGTGACAGTACAGTTTCTATTCGATAACTGTCCCAACAAATGATAAAAGTGGTTATCATTCATTTCGGCAACTTTACCTTTCACTCTTCAACATATATCCCACAATAACTTCTGAAGAGTTAATCATTAAAGATGCGACCTCTAACTCATTTATATTTTTTATTTAGCTACTTTGTAATATACATTAAACCAACTTTTTTAGCAAGACTATCTACGTTTTTTTAAACGAATTTCATCTACTAAATTCCAAATGAATTCATCTTTTTCAATAGTTTCTTGTTCTTGTGAACCATATTTACGTACATTCACTTCGTTATTTTCAACCTCTTTATCGCCTACAACGAGTTGATAAGGAATTTTTTTCATTTGAGCTTCACGTATTTTATAACCCATTTTCTCATTACGATCATCGATTTCTACACGTACACCTTGAGATTTAAGTTCATCTTGAAGGTTTCTAGCATAATCATAATGTAAATCAACATTTACAGGGATGATTTCAACTTGTTTAGGCGCTAACCAAGTTGGGAATGCCCCTTTAGTTTCTTCTGTTAAGAATGCTACGAAACGTTCCATAGTAGAAACCACACCACGATGAATTACGACTGGGCGATGGTTTTCGCCGTCACTACCGATGTATGTTAATTCAAAACGTTCTGGCAATAGGAAATCAATTTGTGCAGTAGATAAAGTTTCTTCTTTGCCCATTGCAGTTTTAACTTGAACGTCTAATTTTGGACCGTAGAATGCCGCTTCCCCAATTGCTTCAACGTATGGTAAGCCCATTTCGTCGACCGCTTCTTTAAGCATTGATTCAGCTTTGTTCCACATTTCGTCATCATCCATATATTTCTCTTTATCTTCAGGGTCTCTATAGCTTAATCTGAATGTATATTCTTCAAAGCCGAAGTCTTCATAAACTTCTTGAATCATATGAACAACACGTTTGAACTCATCTTTAATTTGATCTGGTCTTACAAAGATATGAGAGTCATTTAAAGTCATACCTCTAACTCGTTGTAATCCTGATACTGCTCCACTCGCTTCATATCTATGCATTGTACCTAATTCAGCGATACGAATAGGCAACTCACGATATGAGTGTGGTTTATTATTATAAACCATCATGTGATGTGGACAGTTCATTGGGCGCAACACCATCTCTTCAGTTTCGTCTAACTTCATTGGTGGGAACATATCATCTCTATAATGATCCCAGTGACCTGAAGTTTTGTATAACTCAACATTAGCTAATACTGGAGTATAAACATGGTCATAACCCATACTAACTTCTTTATCAACGATATAACGTTCAATTTCACGACGGATAGTAGCTCCATTTGGTAACCATAATGGTAAACCAGCACCTACAAGTTGGCTATTAGTAAATAATTCTAAATCCTTACCAATTCGACGATGATCACGTTCGCGTCGTTCTTCTAACATTTGTAAATGTGCTTTTAAATCTTTTTTATCAAAGAATGCAGTACCATAAATACGTTGAAGCATTTTATTATTACTATCACCACGCCAATAAGCTCCAGCAGTCGATAATAATTTTAATTCTTTAATTTTAGATGTTGAAGGGACATGTACGCCACGACACAAATCAGTAAACTCACCTTGAGAATATAATGTAACACTTTCTTCCTCAGGAATTGCTTCAATTAATTCTAATTTATATGGGTCATCTTTGAATAATAATTTAGCTTCTTCTCTTGCAACAACTTTACGTTCAATTTTATGATTTTCATCAACAATTTGTTTCATTGTTTTTTCAATTTTTTCAAAATCATCAGAAGAAACTTTCTCATCCATATCAAAGTCATAGTAGAAACCACCCTCAATAACAGGGCCGACACCAAATTTCACGTCGCCATATAAACGTTTTAAAGCTTGAGCCATTAAGTGAGCAGTTGAATGACGTAATACTTCTAATGCTTCATCACTGCCGGGTGTAATAATTTCAATTGAGCCATCTTCCTCTAAAGGTCTTGTTAAATCGACCATTTGCCCATTAAATTTACCTGCTACTGCTTTTTTTCTTAGACCAGGACTGATTGATTGCGCAATATCTTCAGTTGTAGTCCCTTTATCAAACGCTTTCGAATTACCATCTGGAAATTGAACATTAATTTGACTCATAATTTAATCCTCCATTTTAAATTCTATTATCGTTGAAAATAAAACAAAAAACCCGCCCCTAAACAGGGACGAGTTCGTCGTGGTACCACCCTAGTTATTTAGCAAATAGCTAAATATCTCTACTTAAGATAACGGTCTTGAGCCGGGTACTGATTACCAATACCTAAACACGAAGGAGTAATAACTTAATATATTAACCAAACTCTCATCATACATTGGCTCTCTGTATAATATTGATTAAGCTATCATATCTTCATTTATTTCAACGATTAAGATTTAACTACATTATACAACACTTATTATAAAATTCAATTGTTTCGTAAATTTTCCCCATCTAAATAGTAAGTATTTGTTAAACTTTTTATTCTCTCAATAATTCTAGCTGCTTTAGTTTCTTCAGCACCTTCACGTGTGATAGCCAAATGATGTTCCAACTCATCTAAATTTAAGTTAGATGATAGGAAAGTGGGTAGTTCATGTACCATCCTGTAGTGGAGTAAAGGGCCCATCACTTCATCTCTTACCCAAGGTGTGACTTCTTCAGCACCAATATCATCTAACATTAATATATTAGCTTCTCTAATACGTTGTAACTTCGTTTCATAACTTCCATCTCTAAACCCACTTTTGAGTGTACGAATATATTCTGGTAAATAAACAATAGTGGAAGCGACTCGCTTAGATTTCAATTGGTTCGCAATTGCACCTAAGATAAACGACTTCCCTGTTCCAAAAGGTCCATGAATGTATAACCCTTTAACTTGCTCTTTATTAACTAGCTTTTTACAAATATCATTAACTGCCATAGCGATTTCTAATCGATTACGGCCATTAGTATGAATATCTTTTACCTTAGCGTCTAAAGTGTCTCTTTGCATATGATGTGACGTAATAAGTTGAGAATTGAAGCGCTCTTCGTCATATTTAATTTTACAAGGACATAAGTTATAACGGATTTTAATTCTATTATTTTCAATATACAATTCAGGAACATGCCCTTTTACGAAGTTGGGACAGTCTTCATAGTCATGGCCATCATAATTCTTTTGTTGATCTTTATATTCTTGCAATACGTTTAAATCATTATCAATCACTTCATTAGTTAATTCGGATTTATGCTCAATTAAAAATGCTTTAACATCTGGATCGTTAATCACTTGTTGCTTAATTTTAGCAATTCTTTTTTCTAAATCGTTATTTGTCTTGAGAATGCTATTGATTGGTTTCATCTAATCCTCCTCCCAATCTTGAGCTAATTGTGCACGAAATGCTTCCCTATCTTTTTCGAGCTGTTCATCATTTTCATTATTTGTGGCTGTCTTTTGATGACTTCTATCTTTAAGCCATTTTGGTGTCTTTTCCCTTGAAACAATTTCTCGAGATTTTGAGTACCGTTTACGTCGTTGTGATTGATTAGAAGAATTGTAAGAAGGTTTATCTTCAGTAGCTTTCTTCGCTTGTTGATATGCTTGCTCGGCAGTTTTAATACCAAGTTTTTTCCAATTTGAAGCAATTTCAAATATATACGTTTTAGGCAATTTCATTTCATTTTTCAACATTACAAATTGCAATAATATATTTATTACGCCGAATGATAATTTTTCTCGTTCAATTAATTCTTCAATCATTCTTTTTTGTTGAAAGGTAGGTTCTGATTCAGACCACGAAGCTAACATATCGATCGGACTTGTATTATCAAGTAACTTAAACCACTCTTGATTTGACGATGGATTATTAGTCGAATCTTCTACCTTTTCGCTAGCGATATTATCATTACTATAGTTTGCTTTAGTTTGTAATTCCGGCAATTGTTGATTATGTTCAATAAGATAAAACGACCTTGCATGCTTTCTCATTTCTTCAAAAGACAATTGTTGACTACTAGTAATAGAATTTAGAATGATTCGTTTCATTGAATCTGCCGTCAATCCATATAAAGTTGCCAATTGAATAATAAGTTGACGCGCTTCCTTAGTAATAATGTCGCTACTTATAAAATGTTGTTGCAACATTTCTCTCAACATATCAAAGTCAAAAGTTTCATTAGACAAATCAAAGCCGTTATAGGTAGCCTCTTTTCGAATCAATGAAGAATCGACCGCAACGTTTGTATGTGGAACTTTAAAAACATCTGTAAACTTACGTGTTACTTGTTGAAACTGATTTAAATCCGGTTCATTCTTTTCAAAGTAAGCCTTTAAATTCTTATAGCGTTTATTATCAACTTCGCTATATAGATATACTGATAACATTGGGTCATTAAAAAATTGATAGGCAGTTGGCGGTTGGACAAGTTCATAAATAAAAAATGATTGCTGCTTATCATGCTTTACAAATGTTTTTACTAATCCAATACCTTCTAATAAATCCATATATTTTCTAAATTCAATTAAATTAAGTTTTAACTCATTCATTATCGTATAATGCGTATATACTTCATCACTTTTCTCATGTATAAATTGATTCATAAAATGGTATAAACCAATTGCTTGAATACCTATTAAAGGTACATATAATCTGTTAAGTATATCTAGATGACTATGATTTAAATAGAAGTAACGGTACACTTGAAAACCGTCATGTGGACTTAAACCATATTCATAAGATTTCAAACTCATTTATGAATCACTCCGTTTATTTTCATTCAAAATCCCTTGCATTGAAGCTAATAATTGATCAACGTCTTTAAACTCTTTATAAACAGAAGCGAAACGCACATATGACACTTGATCAACATGCATTAATAAATTCATCACATGTTCACCTATTTCTCTAGAAGAAATTTCGGTTTGTCCACTATCACGCAACTGCCACTCTACTTTATTGGTAATATCTTCTAATTGTTGATATCGTACAGGTCTTTTTTCACATGATCTAACTAATCCATTTAATATTTTTTCTCTTAAAAATTGCTCACGCGTTCCATCTTTTTTTACAACAATAAGTGGACTTACTTCAATATGTTCAAATGTTGTAAATCGTGTACCGCAATTTTCACATTCTCGTCTTCGTCTAATTGCATTGGCTTCATCAGCATGTCTTGAATCTACTACACGTGAATGCGTAGAACTGCATTTTGGGCATTTCATATCTATCACCCTCTTGAATAGATTATGCTTCATTATACTATAAAAGTGAATGAGACAAAAGCAGACTAAACTTGCTTAAATATGTCTATTTTGCATTATATTGTAACCTTTATTTAATTCCCCTACTTTGAAGTGGTGTTTTTTTCAAATAAAAACAATACCTTTTGAATTTTAGAAAAAATAACAAAGAAAGTAGTTTAAGGTAAAGATAAAAAGAGACATGGAAAGAATTGATTATGAACTCTTTCTATGTCTCTGATTTGTAGCTTTATGTCCTTCTTACGTTATATTGTAAATTACTTTGAAGTTACAGCGTTTTCTGAAACAATTAATTTACCTATTTGTTCGGCAACTTCAACCACTCTATTTGAATAGCCCCATTCATTGTCATACCAAGCAATAACTTTAACTTTATTATCACCCATTACAATTGTGTTTTGCGCATCAATTACAGCAGAGTTAGGATTTGTGTTAAAGTCTACTGAAACTAATGGTGCATCTTCAACATCTAAAACGCCCTCTAAGCCTGCATTTCTAAAAGCGTCATTTACTTCTTCAACAGTAACCTTTTTGTCTAAGTCAACCACTAGATCAACTAAAGACACATTTTTAGTTGGTACACGTAAGGCAAGGCCATGTAATTTACCTTCTAATTCTGGTAAAACTTCTTTTAAGGCCTTAGCCGCACCAGTTGACGTTGGAATGATACTTTCATTACAAGAACGTGCACGACGTAAATCTTTATGAGGATTGTCGATATTATTTTGATCATTTGTAATTGCATGCACTGTTGTCATCAAACCATTTACAATACCAAACTTATCATTCAATACTTTCGCAACTGGTCCGATACAGTTTGTTGTACATGATGCATTACTAAAAATGTCGAACTTTCCAACATCTAATTTATCATCATTCACACCCTTAACAACCATTTGTACTTCGCCACCTTTAGATGGCCCAGTTAATAATACTTTTTTCGCTCCAGCATTGATATGGCTAATTGCTTTGTCACCGTGATTAAACTTACCTGTAGCTTCGATAACGATATCGATATCTAATTCTTTCCAAGGTAAGTTTTCTGGATTACGATCTGAAACAAGTTTAATATCATGACCATCTACACGAATGCCATTTTCAATTGGCTCAACTTTTTTGTCATATCTACCGTGAGTTGTATCATAATTAATTAGATGTGCAATTGTTTCTGGTGGGTAGCTCGCATTAATCGCTACTACATTCAAATTATCATTATGTAAGGCAATTCTTAACACCATTCTTCCAATTCTACCCATACCATTAATTGCTATATTCGTTGACATTTAAAGCACCCCTTGATTCTTTGTTTATATGTTATACTTTATAAAAATAGTGTAACATAATAAATGATATTTGGAAGCGTTTTCTATTAAATTTAATAATAAATTTGCATTTAGGTTAAATTTTCTATATATAAAAAACTAGCAATATTGAGACTAAGCATTAACTACTGCTGCTTTGAGCCCCACTATCGCTAGTTTTTATCATCTATGATTATTATTTATTCCTTTTCGAGAAAGCCTTGTTCAACCAACAAACGTTCAAGATTTTGTTTTAATTCAAGTTTATCTCCGAGATTATCAATCACATGGTCAGCCATTCTGCTTTTCTTATCAATAGAAATTTGACTATGTACGCGTGCTTTTGCATCTTCTAATGATAGATTATTTCGTTCCATCAATCGATCTATTTGAATGCTTTCAGAAGTATAAACTAACCATACTTCATCTACTGTCTCTTGTAATTCATTTTCAAAAAGAAGCGGTATATCCATAATGACATTATATCCTTGTTGTATATACCCCTGCTTTTCCTCCTCCATTATTTCACGAACAATCGGATGAACAATAGCGTTAAGTTCAAGACGTTTTTCAGGTTGACTAAAAACTAAATCTCCCATATATTTACGATCCATCTCACCATCTTCAGTAATAACCTCATCACCGAACTGTTCTTTTATTTGTTCTAAACCTTTTGATCCTTTAGCTACTGCTTTTCTAGAAGTAATATCGGCATCTACTACTTTAAAGCCAAAAGCTGTTAATAATTCTGAAACCGTCGACTTTCCTGTAGCAATACCCCCTGTTAATCCAATAACCTTAGGCATTTTAATCACCGCTCTCTTTTAATTCTGACAGTGTGGACAGAAATGACTATTTCTAGAGGCCACAACTTTTTGTTCTATATTATGCCCGCAAACTTTACATACTTTTTGTTTGTAGACATTTAAGTGTAATTGCATCTCACCTGTTTTACCATCGGCATGACGGTAATCTGAAATACTTGTTCCACCGTTATTTATACCCTCGTTGAGTACTTCTTGAACGTAGTAGAAGAGTACACGACGTTCTTGATCAGATACATCTTTAACTTTACGTGAAGGGTCAATACCTGTTCTAAACAAAGCTTCACATGCGTAAATATTTCCACAACCGGCAATTATTTTGTGATCTAATAACATTTGCTTAATAGGTTTATTTTGAACTTTTTTCTGCGCTAGATAAGTATTGAAATGTTCGATTGCCTCTTCCTCAAATGGTTCAGGCGCTATTTCTAAAAATGCTGGATAATCCTTAAATGCCCTTAGATTTCTAATTTCACCGAATCGGCGTATATCTGAGAACACTAGCATTTTTCCATTATCTAAATGGAAAACAACATGCCAATGTTTACGATAATTTGGCGTGCTAATCTCTGAAAGTTGATTAACAATAAAGAAACCACCCGCCATCCCCAGATGACTTAATAAAATACGCTCTACATTATTCTTTTTTAAATAAAAAACTATATATTTACTACGTCGTTCTATACTGTTGATAGTATAGCCTTCACTGTGAAGGCGAAAACCATCTAAATTTATCCCTTTTATAATGGTTTCCTTTCCATTATTTTTACCTTCAATTACTTTTTTTGAAAAAGTAACACTTTTAATAGTTGTATTTTTAACAAAAGGTTCTATACCTCTTTTTACATGTTCAACTTCTGGCAATTCTGGCATTGATTATTCCTCTTTCTATTTTGCATCATACCAAGTAGAACCATAGTTAGAGTCTACTTTTAGTGGTACAGTTAGTTCTAAAGCATGTTCCATTATTTCTTCTACAAATGAACTAAATTCTTCAACTTCATTCTTAGGAACTTCAAAGATTAATTCATCGTGTACTTGTAATAATAATTTAGCATGATAAGTTGTGTTCTTTACTTGTTTATCAAACTCAACCATGGCTAGTTTAATAATATCAGCAGCACTACCTTGTATAGGTGTATTCATAGCAGTTCTTTCAGCAAAACTTCTTAAGTTAAAGTTACGACTCGTTATATCTGGAATATAACGGCGACGAAGTAATAGCGTTTCTACATAGCCATTCGCTTTGGCATCTACAACTATATCTGACATATATTGTTTTACCCCTGGGAAACTAGCTAAGTAATCATCTATAAAAACTTTAGCTTTTTTACGAGTAATCCCTAAACTTTGACTTAAACCATAGTCACTTATTCCGTAAACGATACCAAAGTTAACTGCTTTTGCCTGTCTACGCATTAAATCATCCACTTTATCCGCTTCTACTCCAAACACTTTCATTGCAGTAGCAGTGTGAATGTCATGATTATTAATAAATGCCTCTGTCATACTTTCATCTTTAGTAATATGAGCTAAGACCCTTAATTCGATTTGTGAATAATCCGCCGACAGAATCACACTATCATTCGAAGTAGGTTTGAAAGCTCTACGTATTTTACGCCCTTCTTCTAAACGAATTGGTATATTTTGCAAGTTAGGATCGACTGATGATAAACGTCCAGTTTGAGCTAATGTTTGATTAAAACGTGTATGAATACGTTGATCATCACTGATTACTTTTTGAAGGCCTTCAACATAAGTAGATTGTAACTTAGATAGTTGTCGATACTCTAAAATATAATCAATAATAGGATGTTCGCCTTGTAATTGTTCTAAAACATCAACGGCGGTAGAATAACCGGTCTTTGTTTTTTTAATAACAGGTAATTTTAACGTTTCAAATAATACTACGCCTAATTGTTTAGGGGAGTTAATATTAAACTCTTCTCCTGCCGCTTCATGTATATTACTAATCAATAAATCTAATTTCTCTTGAATTTCTTGTTGCATTTGTTGTAAATCACGCACATCAGTATAAACACCGATTTCTTCCATCTGTCCTAATATACGTGCAAGTGGAAGTTCTAGCTCAAGTAATAAATCAACTTGATTATGCGCTTCTAACTCTTCTTGCATTAACGGTTGTACTGCATGAACTGATTCTGTAATAGATGCAATATGTTTATTTAAAATATCATCTTGTGGGACTTGACGTTTTTTCCCTTTTCCATAAATCGAAATATCATCTTTCACATAATGTTGATGATAGTTAGTCACTACAGAGCGAACATCATCAATTGTTCTTGACGGGTCGATAATATAGCTAGCTAGCATAACATCAAAAGTAATATTTTTAATATCAATATTCAATCTATGTGCACAGACATATGATTTTTTAGCATCATAAACACTTTTCTGAGTAGTGTCATCTTCTAACCAACTCACTAACCCGGGATAACTACTTATGTCATCACTATCAATAACAATATGATGCTCCCCACTGAAGAACCCAAATTTAAGAATTGGATCTTTTATATAATTTGAACCATCTACTTCAAAGTGTATGATTGCTTCTTTAAGATTTTTAAAATCTATTTGGGCGAAATCCGGTTCGATTTCAAATTCTTTATTTACCTCTTCATGAGATTGGCTTTCTCCCCCCTCAATATCAGCAAGTAATTGTTTAAACTCTAACTTTTTAAATAGCTCTATCTTCTGTTGATTGTCTTGTAAGTTCTCTAATTTTGTATCTTTTAACGCTACTTCAATAGGGCTTTCAACGTTAATCGTTGCTAAGTCTTTACTCATTAAGGCATCGTCATGGCTATTTTCAAGTTTTTCTTTTAACTTTTTCCCTGATACATTGTCTATATTGTCATAAACGCCTTCAACGCTAGTGAATTGTTTAAGTAGCTTAATAGCTGTCTTTTCTCCCACACCTGCTACACCAGGAATATTATCGGAGGTATCACCCATTAGTCCTTTCATATCGATAATTTGTTGAGGACTTAAACTATCATATTTTTCAGCTATAAACTCAGGCGTATAGTGGTCAACGTCTGTTACACCTTTTTTGGTGTAGTAAATCGTCACATTTTCGCTAGCAAGTTGAGTTAAATCTCGATCTCCTGTAACAATAATTGTTTCAAAATCTTGGTTACTGGCTTCTTTACTTAACGTACCGATAATATCATCAGCTTCATAATTTTCTAATTCATAATGTTTAATTTGATACGCATCTAATAATTGGTGAATATAAGGAAATTGTTCACTTAATTCAGGGGGTGTACTTTGTCTACCACCTTTATATTGACTATATTTAGAATGTCTAAAAGTAGTTTTACCAGCATCAAATGCTACTAAAAAGTGAGTTGGTTGTTCTTCTCTAATTATTTTCTCAAGCAACATAGCAAATCCATAGATTGCATTTGTATGAATACCAGCTTTATTAGATAGAAGTGGCAAAGCGTAAAAAGCTCTAAAGCTTAAACTATTACCATCTATTAGGACTAATTTATTCAAAGCACAAACCTCCAGATTGAATTTAACTATATTTTAGCATATTCCTGACGTCAGAACGAATGAATGATTTTCATTCTATATCATCTCAAAGTAAAAACAGCCTAGTAAAGTAGGACTCTAATTGTTTCTTACCTAGATTCCCGATTAACGGTATCTATAGGCATAAACTAATTAAGTCCAACTCCTATGACTGTCTAATTTATTAGTGTATGAAAATGTGAACGTCTACCTTGAAGAATATTAGCACCAAAAGTGTGTAATCTTTAAAAATATTTTTTATTCCTATTTCTTCTAAACCTTTTATTTTTGCTCATCTAAAATTGAAACTCTAAATAAAGAACCTTCATTAGGCACACTTTCGACATTAATTGTTCCGTTATGTGCTTCTACAATATGTTTCGTGATTGATAAACCTAAACCTGTGCCACCCGAATCGCGACTTCGCGCTTTATCCACACGATAAAACCGTTCGAATATATGTTTTTGGCTTTCTTTATCAATACCTATTCCAAAATCTTCAATTTCCAAATTAACTTTTAATCCCTTGCGATAGACCCTTACGATTACTTTATTATCTTCTAATGAATAATTGATAGCATTCGATAACAAGTTTGTTATGACTTGAGCCATTTTATTTTCGTGTGCTTCAATAATCACATCATTCTCGATTTCTGATTCAATAACAATATTTTTATATCGAGCCTGATTTTGAAGGTTATCTATTGTAGAATAAGCTAATTCAGAGAGATTAACGTAAGATGTCTCTAGTTCTGTTTGTTGTTCAATATGTGATAAATCTAATAAATCCATGACTAATGATTCAATTCGATTTGATTCTTTTAAAATGATATTCAAGAACATTTCAAGTGATTGTTCATCATTTTTAGCTCCTTCAATAAGTGTTTCAGCAAACCCCTTAATAGAAGTTATAGGCGTTTTAAGTTCATGTGAAACGTTAGTCACAAATTCTCGTCTTAAGTTTTCAAGTTTCTTAAGATTTGTAATATCATGCATCACGACAACCATGCCTTCTAAACGTTTCTTAGATTTACTTAATATAGGAACACATGAAACATCAAAGTACTTGTAATGTACATCATTAATAAAAGTTTCAACTTGACCATACAAAGGCTTTTCTGTTCTAAAGCTTTCTATGATCAACTTTTGAATTTCTTTATCTAAGTGTGAAGTATAATCTTTATTTTCTATTTTGCGATCAGGCTGGAAAACTTCATAATACGCATGATTCGCTACTACTATTTCTCCATGTTTATCAATCATCAATACTGAACTTGGAATATTTTCCAACGTCGTTTTTAAGCGATTTGATTGAATCTTTTGTTTGTTATTTAATTTTTGTAATCGTCTAGCTAAATCATTTGTTGTAACAAATAACGCTTTCGTTTCTTTAACATTACTTTCAGGTACTCGTACATGATAGTATCCATCGGCAATTAAAGATGTCGCATAAGTTACCTCATTAATAGGTCGTATATAAGTTCTGTTGATACTTCTAACAGCTAAGTAAATAGCCAACAATACAATGATACCTATTAATGATAAATACTTCCACATGCTTTTTTGTAATTCTAAAATCTCGGTATTAATACCACTTATGTATATAGTTTTATTGTTAATAGTAGTTTTAAACGTGTATCTCGCTTGTCCATTTTCTCTATTATAAATAATATTTGACGGATTAGCTTCGTTACTAATATTTTTATTAAGTTTAGCTTGGTTTCCAATTTTATAAATAGTTTCTTTATCTTTGGTGATTTTAACGATTAGATTTTTATTATTAGAAATATTTTTTATTTCAGCGTAATCGTGCTCTTTTTGAAGCGTTAAAAATTTTTCAGAAATATGATTTAATTCCGCAACTTGAGTGGTAGATAAAACTTGATAAATTGTATGATGAATAATCGTGCCTAAACCAATAAAACTGATAATTGTAATTGTGCTTAATAATAAGAGTAGTCTATGGTGAAATTTAAGCATTAAGCCTTAGGTCTTTCTAATTTATATCCTAATCCACGCACAGTTTTAATTAATTTAGGTTGTTTAGGATTCTCTTCTAACTTATCCCTTAAATGACTAATATGTACATCGACTATTCGAGAGTCTCCAGCAAACTCATAATTCCATACAGAATTAAGCATATGTTCTCTTGTTATTACACGACCTTGTCTTTCAATTAAATAGAGTAATAACTCAAATTCTTTTGGAGTTAACTCTAATAATTCATCATTTTTATAGACTTCAAAGAATTCAGGTCGAATTCTAATGTTTTCAATAAAAATATCTTCTTCGTCTACATCCTGCTTTTCAATTTCGCTTACAAATTTTGATCTTCTAAGTATCGCTTTCACTCTAGCCACAACTTCTCTAGGTGAAAATGGCTTGGTCATATAATCATCAGCACCTAGCTCTAATCCTAAGACACGGTCAAATTCATCATCTTTAGCCGTTAACATTAAAATTGGTACTAAATTTTTATCTGAGCGAATAGTTTTACAAACTTCTATACCATCTTTTTTCGGTAACATTACATCTAGAACGATAAGTTCTGGCTGTACTTCTTTTACTTTCTCTAAAGCCTCTTCTCCATCGTATGCAACTTCTACAATGTAACCAGCTGTTTCTAGATTATATTTTAGTAATGTTACTATTGATTGTTCGTCATCAACCACTAATACTTTTTGTGACATGGTGTGCCTCCCTGATTAGAAATAACGTTTTCAAATTCATTATAACTGATGTTAAAAGAAAAATAACATACCACATATTAAATTTACATAAACTTAACAATTAATATAATATTTAGTATTTATAAAGAAATTATTTTTGCTTTCTTAAAGTAATATTAACA
>NZ_PPRG01000020.1 GCF_002902625.1 Staphylococcus devriesei | reverse complement strand
AGATGTGTATAAGAGACAGATTATAGATAGTGCAAGTTAGTTACGTCACTTACGTATTAATGGTAAAATAGTAATTAATCAATTGAGAGTGTAAGATACATCATTTTGAATATAAATAAACAGAAAAACATTTCGCACTTTGTTCGTCTTATTGCTCCAATTAAATAACAAAAAATAATGGGGTGGAAGTTTGGAAATATTTGAAACGATTCTGATATTTCTGGCTGTAGTTATTATAAGCTCCTTTGTTCATACTTTTATTCCTAAAGTACCTCTAGCATTCATACAAATTGCATTAGGAATGCTCCTCTTTTTATTACCAGTGCCTGTGGAATTTAACTTCGATTCCGAGTTATTTATGGTAGCGACCATCGCACCTTTACTGTTCGTAGAAGGCGTTAATGTTTCTCGAGTTCACTTACGTCGTTATATTAAACCAGTTATGTTAATGGCATTAGGGCTCGTTATCACAACAGTGATAGGTGTTGGGTTATTTATTCATTGGATTTGGCCCGACTTGCCAATCGGCGCGGCATTTGCTGTAGCTGCCATTCTATGTCCTACTGATGCCGTAGCTGTGCAAGCTATTACTCAAGGAAAAGTCCTACCGAAAGGCGCTATGACTATTTTAGAAGGCGAATCATTACTTAATGATGCGGCTGGTATCATTTCTTTTAAAATTGCAGTTGGTGTATTAATTACTGGAACATTTTCATTATTTGAAGCGGTTCAACAATTCTTAATTGCTTCAATTGGCGGGGCAATTGTCGGTTTGCTTATAGGTATTGCACTTGTAAGATTCCGTTTGACGCTTACTAGACGTGGTATTGAAAACATTAATATGTTTACATTTCTACAGTTACTG
The DNA here is from genome assembly GCF_002902625.1 of Staphylococcus devriesei. Lineage (GTDB taxonomy): Bacteria > Bacillota > Bacilli > Staphylococcales > Staphylococcaceae > Staphylococcus > Staphylococcus devriesei. Next base: position 55,326 of record NZ_PPRG01000020.1, on the reverse strand, counting down.
ACACCTTTTGTGACTTACTTAGTGGCAGAAATGTTCCACGCCTCAGGTATTATCGCTGCAGTGGTTGCTGGTCTAGTGCATGGATTTGAACGTGATCGTATTGCTCAAACACGGACACGTCTTCAAATGAGTTACAACCATACTTGGAATATTCTAGGTTATGCATTAAATGGTTTTGTTTTTTCAATATTAGGATTTTTAGTTCCAGAAGTTATTGGAAATATTGTAAAAACTGAACCACATAACTTATTATTCTTAGTTGCTATTACTGCCTTAGTAGCCTTGGCTGTTTATCTATTTAGATTTATATGGGTATATGTTCTATATCCATGGTTCTACTTATCTGTTAGTCCATTCCAAAAATTAATGAATGATGAGGGTGAAGATAAGAAGAAAGAAAAACCGCCTAAACGTAGTATGTATGCTTTAATCATGACACTATGTGGCGTGCACGGTACAATTTCATTGGCTATCGCACTAACATTACCGTACTATTTAGCAAATCATCATGCATTTACTTATCGTAATGACTTGTTATTTATTTCTTCAGGTATGGTCATCATCAGTCTTGTTATAGCACAAGTACTTCTACCGTTCGTGACGTCTAGTAAACCGAAAGCTAAAATCGGAAGTATGAACTTTAAAGAAGCCAGAATATATATTCTTGAACATGTTATAGACTATTTAAATCAACATTCTGCATTCGAAACGAGTTATCGTTACGGCAACGTGATTAAAGAATATCATGATAAATTGACTTTCCTTAATTCCGTTGAAAAGGATGACGAAAACTCAAAAGAACTTGAACGACTTCAACGTATTGCATTTAATGTAGAGACTAAAACACTTGAACAATTAGCAAATAAAGGTGAAATTACGGCGAGTGTCTTAGAAAACTATATGCGCTACGCTGAACGAACTCAAGTATATAAACAAGCTTCATTAATTCGTCGTATGATTGTTGGCGTAAGAGCAATGCTCTTAAAACGTCGTATACGTATACGTACAAATGCGGCTTCATCATTAAGTGTAACGGATAACTTGATGGAATTATCTAAGATTAACAAGCTTGTCCATTATAATGTAGTAAGTCGTCTAGTTAATGAGGCAAACGAAGATAATAAATTAGAAGTGGGAATGATTTGTGATGGTTATCTTATGAGAATTGATAACTTATCTCCTTCTAATTTCTTTAACACACGTGCGGAAGATTCAATTACCAAAATTAAATTAAATGCTTTAAGAGAGCAACGACGTATTTTAGCTAACTTAGTTGACAATGATGAAATTACTGAGAGTACAGCATTGAAATTAAGAGAAGCGATAAATTATGATGAAATGGTTATCGTAGATAGCTTAACGGATTAAAACAAGTTGCTTATCAAACATTAAATATAGTGGGTTGGAAATAAATATTAGAATTTGTGTAGAAGGCAAATGACTAATGTTCCAACTCACTCTTTATTTTTGAAAATGTTAACATAAACGATTACCCTATATATGAAGATTAAGACTATTTAATACTAATTTTTCAATATTGAGGGCATAACACTAAGGTCAAAATCATGGTACAATAAAGTGAATGCATGTGTGAGGTGAAATGATGTTAACTGAAGAAAAAGAGGATTATCTTAAAGCAATATTAGCGAACGGTGGAGATAAATCCTTTGTCTCAAATAAAATATTATCTCAGTATTTGAATATTAAGCCTCCTTCAGTTAGTGAAATGGTAGGGCGTCTAGAGAAAGCCGGATACGTTGAAACCAAGCATTATAAAGGTGTCAGACTGTCAGATGAAGGCCTAAAACATACGCTAGGTATTATCAAACGCCATCGTCTGTTGGAGTTATTTTTAATAGAAGTTTTACAATATAATTGGGAAGAAGTCCATCAAGAAGCAGAAATCCTAGAGCATCGAGTTTCCGATTTATTTGTTGAAAGGTTAGATAAAATATTAAATTATCCTGAATCATGTCCGCATGGCGGCATCATTCCGCGTGATAGTCATTTTGTTGAGAAATACACGACCTCAATTTTAGATTATGAGCCTGGGGATACTGTAGCGATTAAGCGCGTGCGGGATAAAACAGAGTTACTTGTATATCTGTCAAGTAAGGATATTTCCATAGGTAATGAAGTGGAAATAGTTACTAAAGATGAAACGAATAAGGTCATTATCGTTAAACGCAATGAAGTCATTACAATTTTAAGTTATGATAATGCGATGAATATCTTTGCTGAGCGAGCATAAATTGACGTTTTAAAACGTACTTATATTATATAATATAGAATAATCTCCAATAAGGACGTTAACAGTCTTATTGGAGATTGTTTTATACATTTTGAATTTAGAAAGCATATTGATACATTAAATAAAGAGAATAGAAATTAATTACAATCCATAATATACTGTAGAATATTGCCGGAATACGTGTCATATTTGCTAATGTTTGGCCATCCCAACTTGGAGATGGTTTTTGAAAAGTAAGTTTAAATATGGTCCAACTGGATTGTAAGACCTCACCTAATAATACACCTAATATTAGATGATAAATGAAGAGCACTAAGTAATAAAGTGTCGCTTGATTTTCATGATGTAATAAAAAATATAAAACTGCTATTAGTATGATTAATACAATAGTTGGTGACAACTTTCGAGATGTTAGAATAAAATAGTATACAAAAATGATGATATAAGCAGTAAGAAAGAGACTTGGATGCCCATAGTGTACCGCGCTTAACCCAATTAAAAGCATTACTGGAGGCATTATATAACCGCCTAAGGTTGTAATGATTTGTCCTAAACTGCTTTTAGATTGGGTGATTGCGTAGCCTTGTTGCATGGTTTGTAATCTTTCTTTGGGACGTGTAACGATGACTAAGTCTCTAGCACGGCCACCACTCATTTTATTGAATAAGACATGGCCAAATTCATGAGTTAACACTGGAATATAATTAAGGTAGACATCTACATATTGGTTGAATTGATGTTGTCTATTTTGATGGATAATAATATATATAATAGCTATAATCATGATTAAATATAGCTTTAATTCGATAACTGTAGTAAAGAAATTTTCTAAATAGAGCATAGTTGACCTCATTCAATCTTAGATTATAGTTTCCATTATAAGCTAAAGATAATGTTTTGGCGTTTGGACTTTAGCCGTATTTTTAAGCTTGAAACATTCGTAGTCTACAAATCAATTTGTAGATATAAGTAAGAGGAAAAATTAAGTATGTTTGTTATACTTGCATATAATATATGAAAATGAAAACGTTCGGAAAGTAAGGAGATTGCTTTAATGTGTGATCAAACAAAAAATAAAACTGACAAGGTAGATATTTTAGGCGTGCATTTCGATAATGTCACAATGTTAGATATGATTGAAAATGTTAAGTCATTTTTTACACAAGAATCTAAAGAGAATTTATTTATTGTGACTGCTAATCCTGAGATTGTAGATTATGCAACGGAACATGTTACTTATAGAACATTGATTAATAGTGCAGATTATATTGTGCCAGATGGTACGGGCATTATTAAAGCTGCAAATAGATTGAAAACACCATTAAAACGAAGAGTGCCGGGAATAGAATTGATGGAACATTGTTTGAAGATAGCTCACACGAACCAACAAAAAGTTTATTTGCTTGGCGCTAAAAATGAAGTAATAGAATTAGCTTATGCTAATTTGCAACGCAGATATCCTCAAGCACAATTTGACTATCATCATGGATATATTAATCTAAATGATGAAACAGTAATTAAACGAATCAAACGTTTTAATCCGGATTATATATTTGTGGGCATGGGTTTTCCTAAACAAGAAGAATGGATAGAGAAAAATAGTCATGTGTTCGAACAAACTGTATTAATGGGTGTAGGTGGCTCGTTTGAAATATTTAGTAATACTAAAAAACGTGCCCCAAAACTATTTCAACGGTTTAATATTGAATGGGTCTATCGCGTATTAATCGATTGGAAGCGTATTGGTCGTATGCGAAGTATTCCAAAATTTATGTTTAAAGTATTGAAAGTTCAAAGAAAAATGAAAAAGAATAATAACAAGAAGTAAAAATACAAAAGCGTGGGAGTGGAACAGAAATCTAGGGAGTGGGACAAAAATCTAGGGAGTGAGACAGAAATCTAATGTAATTTCAAAGATTTCGTCGTCCCACCCCGGCAAGGTTGACTAGAAATGAAGAAAGTGGGGCTCGAACGCATCTTCATTTCAGACAACTACTGCCATAACTAAAGGCTGAACCATTTTTTATATTAATGGCTCAGCCTCTACGCTATTATTTTGGAATTTATATTCTAAACGTCTCTGTAACTTTGGGTATACTTAGTGTTTTATTTTACAACGAAACGCTTTTTATCAAGCTCTTTTCTAAATGCTTTCTGATCAGCTCTTGATTTTTTCTTGAAATCTTTTAAAAATTGTTCATATTTTGGTAGAACATCATCAATTTCGCCAAAGTCTTTCAATTTACCGCCTTCAATCCAAGCAATTTTAGTACAAAATTCACGAACTTGTCGAATATTATGACTAACGAAGAAAATAGTTTTATTGGCTTCTTTAAATTCATATATTTTGTCTAAACATTTTTGTGTGAAAGTTTGGTCCCCCACGGATAATGCCTCGTCAATCACCAAAATATCAGGATTAATTGTTACATTAATCGAGAAACCTAATTTTGCACGCATACCACTTGAATAGTTTTTAACGGGTTGATAAATAAATTCTCCTAATTCACTAAATTCGATAACTTGAGGCATAAGTTCTTTGATTTCTCTCTTTTTAAAGCCCATGCATAGCATTTTAAATTCAATGTTTTCTACACCAGTTAATCGACCATTTAGACCGGCATTAATAGCGATGACGCTGACTTCACCATTACGTTCAATATTCCCGGAAGTGGGAGATAATGAACCACCAATCATATTGCTTAACGTTGATTTGCCAGAACCATTAATACCAACTAAACCAATAACGTCACCTTCATGGGCAGTTATTGATACATCGTCTAAAGCAAAAAATGTATTATTCTTATTTTTAGGGATCAGGGCGTCTTTAATGCGTTCTTTATTATTGCGATAAATGCGATATTCTTTTGTCACATTATTAATATTAACGGATACGCTCATGATTATTCCTTTCTTATAAGTAGTCATATAGATTATAATACATTACACAAGTGTTGTTAAATTTATTAACCTAGTGTAAAGTGTATTAGAGATTTTGAATAGTTTAGTTATCATAAAGTAAATTTTGCATTTTGAAAAATGAAATTCATAATTACGAGACTTTCGATAATTGAACGAGTAAAATGAAATGTGAATTCAATAGTACGTATAAATATATTAAACTTTTGAAGAAATACTATATAATAAAGTTATTCAAATGACAAATTAAAGAATTTAAATGCCAGTGTGGATATTTAATTGAAAGTGTGGTTTATTTCAATGTCGGCAGTAGGATCAGTTTTTAAAGAACATATCAAAAACTTTTATTTAGTACAAAGACTTGCACAATTCCAAATTAAAATTAGTAATAAGAATAACTATCTTGGTATGGCCTGGGAAATACTCAATCCTGCTTTACAAATTATGGTATATTGGTTTGTATTTGGTATGGGTATTCGTAGTAACGCGCCTATTCATGGCGTGCCATTTATCTTATGGTTATTAGTAGGTATAAGCATGTGGTTCTTTGTAAACCAAGGAATTCTTGAAGGTACGAAATCAGTATCTATGAAATTTAATCAGGTTGCTAAGATGAATTTCCCGTTATCAATTATTCCTACATATACAGTTACAAGTAAATTTTATGGGCACATAGGTTTACTAGCGTTAATTATTGCCATATGTTTAGGAAATGGAATTATTCCTTCGATACATATTGTGCAGTTATTAATTTATGTACCACTTACATTTTTCTTTACCGCTTCGGTAGCACTCTTTACCTCAACATTAGGTATTATTGTGCGTGATACACAAATGGTAATGCAAGCGTTATTAAGAATTCTGTTTTATATGTCTCCTATCTTATGGATACCTAAAGATACAGGTGTTAGTGGTGTGATTAATGATATTATGAAATTTAATCCGGTTTACTTCTTAGCACAATCATATCGCGCTGCTATTTTATTCCATCAGTGGTACTTTATTGAGCATTGGAGATTATTCCTATATAACGTAATAGTCATTTTAGTCTTCTTTGTATTAGGATCTATTTTGCATCGTAAATATCGCGATCATTTCGCTGATTTCTTATAATTTTTAAAAGGGAGTAGAACAGAAATCTAATGTAATTTCAAAGATTTCGTTGTCCCACCCCGGCAAGGTTGACTAGGAATGAAGAAAGTGAGGCTCGAACGCATCTTCATTTCAGACAACTACTGCCATAATTAAAGGCTGAACCATTTTTTTATTAATGGCTCAGCCTCTTTTAATATAGGAGTTGGCTAAAGATTACACGATATTGTGATGGAGGTAAGGATTTATTATTTTGTAAATAACTAAAATTGAGAGGTATAAGTATGCGAATCATTATTAAAAGTATGTATATGTTGATGATTACGGTATTGAACTTTATTTTCAAAGGGAAAAAGGTTAACCAAACACAAATTGTATGTTTAATGACATTTCCGGAAGATATGATGCCGATTATTAAAGAATTAAGTAATAAAGGCTATAAGATTACTGTAATTGCGAAAGCTCAAGAGCAAGCGTGCTTAACCAATCTTAAACATACGACGTTCTTACCGGCTGGGAATAAAAATGTTATAAAGCACATTGCAGCGTTAAGTAGTGCTAAAGTAATTGTCGTCGATACGTATTATTTAATGCTTGGTGGATACGCTAAGAAACAAGGCCAGACGATTATCCAAACGTGGCATGCTTCCGGCGCATTAAAAAACTTTGGCTTAACCGACCATCAGGTTGATTTAAGTAATCCTAAAATGGTGAAACAGTATCAACGTGTGTACGATGCCACAGATTATTATCTTATTGGTGGAGATGAGATGAGTGAATGTTTTAAAGAATCATTTGGTGCGACAGACAATCAAATGTTACAACTAGGATTGCCACGTTTAGTTAACTATATGAATTTCGACCTTAAGGCTGAGCAAGCACGATTGAAAGAATATTATAATATTCCTAATAAATTGGCGATATATGTGCCAACGTATCGAGAAGATGCTTCAGATAATCGTCAGTTAGATAAAGTTTATTTTGAAAAGGAACTACCGAACTATACATTGATTAATCAGCTACATCCTTCAATTAGTGGTTACAAACCAAAGATTCCTACCTCAGAGTTAATGATTATGGCTGATGTAATTATTAGTGATTATAGTTCCTTACCGATTGAAGCTAGTTTATTAAATAAAGCAACGTTATTTTATGTATATGATGAAGAAAACTATAGACGCGTGCGAGGATTAAATCGATTTTACGATGGCATACCGCAAGAGTATAAAGTGAATAATGAAGAAGAATTGATACGCAAAATTAAAAATGAGATGCATCTACGTCCATTATTCAAAGATTGGCATCGCTACAATAGTTTAAATAGTTTAGAACAGACAATACAATTTATTGAAAAGTTGGTGAAAGAATGAAAATAGCCGTGATTATTCCAGCATATAATGCAGAACATACGATTCGAAAGGCTGTTAAATCGATTGATACTACGCATGAAGTGGAAATTATTTGTATCAATGATGGTTCAACTGATCGCACTAGAGAAGTGTTAATGCAATTACAAAAAGAAGTTAAACATCTTGTAATTTATAATCAAGACAACCAAGGCGCTGCTAATAGTAGAAATGTAGGTTTAGCCGCACTGGCTGATGATGTCGAAGCGTTTATGTTTTTAGATGCAGATGATCAATTTTTACCTGGAAGATTAGATCAAATGATAAATTACTATGAAAGCGACCAGAACGTTGATATTGTAATTGGGCAAATTGGGCGAGGTGTAAACGGTGATTGGAAGATTGTGCCTACACATGAAGAAATAAATCGCGATGCAATGGTAACGTTAGCGCAAGCCCCTGAAATTTTGCAATCTATAGGCCCAGGCGGTAAATTATTTAACTCAAAATTTAAAGACTTACGTTTCGATGAAGATGTTGTTTTTTGCGAGGAACATACCTTTATTACGCGTGCTTATTTAACGGCACGAGATATCCAACTTCTTCCTTTAATCGTATATGGTTACAATGAAAGAGAAGGATCAATAACGGATCGCCGTGCCGATACATTCTTATCTTATTTGGAAGATGCACGACGTGTGCGTCAACGTGTAATGGAAATGCTATTATTAACAAATGAGAAAGCATATTATAGCTACCGTATGGATAATTTAATTGTAAGTTATTTGATACAAGCCTATTTATTAAAATATAGTCGAATAACATCACAATTTATTGATAAAGTAACGCAATATATTAAAGACATGCAACATACTAATTATTCAGGTGATGCATTATTTAGAATCGTTCAAGCAGTCGAACAAGGTGCGACACATTGGGATAAAGACAATTATGAAAAGTGGCGCCAAACGCTTGTTAATGTAGGTATTGGGAGACCTAGGTATTTACTTTTTAAAGCACAAGTTATGCCCAAAAAATTAGCATTCAATGGTAAACAATCTTTAAAGAAAATATTAAAAAGGTAACTCAACGCATTAAGTGAGCGCATTATAGAAATAATGGTATGCAAATTTTATTTATGCTACATTAAGATTATGAAGAATTGTTAAAAAATTAGTTAAGGAGACAACTAGCTATGAAAAGAGTAATTACTTATGGCACATATGACTTGTTACATTATGGTCATATTGAATTATTAAGAAGAGCTCGAGAAATGGGCGACTACTTAATTGTTGCGTTATCAACAGATGAGTTTAACCAAATTAAAAATAAGAAATCTTATTATGATTTTGAGCAACGTAAAATGATGCTAGAATCAATTCGCTATGTAGATTTAGTTATACCTGAAAGTGATTGGGGACAAAAAGAAATTGACGTAGACCGATTTGATGTTGATGTGTTTGTAATGGGTCATGACTGGGAAGGCGAATTCGATTTCTTAAAAGATAAGTGTGAAGTTGTATACTTAAAACGTACTGAAGGTATTTCAACTACTCAAATTAAAAAAGAATTATACGGTAAAGACGCTAAATAACAATATGTAGTAATAATTAAAAATGGCATCCTTCATTTGCGTAAGTAGTAACATAACGCTTGTGAGGGATGCAATTTTTTAATTTTAAAAAATTAGCGACGTTTGAACATCAAGCGACCAATTGAATAAAGAATAAAAATCAAAATAATAGAAATTAAAATTCCAACAAGAATAGTCAGTGTTGGATAATTATGCCACATATGTTGAGCAAATGTACTCGCCTTGTGTAGTGTAGGACGTGTAACTTTGACACTAGGAGGGCCATCGCTGTTTGCTAAGAATTGTCGATTATAATTTAAATGGACGTTTCTATTTTTCACTACAAATTTGTAATCTTTTGGAGTGAAATTTTGAGGTATGATATCATACAAATCGTCTTGTACGTAATAAGTCTTTCCGTTAATCTCATGGGTTCCTTGAGATAACACTTTCTTATACTCATATTGATTAAATGAACGGTTCATGAGTGCGTTACCTATCATGTTACGTTGCATTTCACCACCTAACTTCTTATAATCTCCGACTCCCATAAGGACTTGATTAATGCGTAACTTGCCACGTTGCGTAGTGATGGTATGGTTGTAATCAGCCGTATCACTTGAACCGGTTTTTAACCCATCTGTGCCTTCTAAGCTCATTTTGGCACCTTCTAATGAATGATTAAATGTATAATATGTCACACCATGTTGTGTAGGTGCTAATTGCTTTGTAAAATATAAAATCTTCGGTGTTTCTTTAATCACATGATGGTCAAGTATAGCAAAATCTTTTGCCGTAGAGGTAGTGACGTTTTGACTTTTGTATTTTGAAGGAGCGAACTCTGCTAATCTATTATTTTCAGCACCAGTAGGATTAACAAAATGAGTATGATGCATACCAATCGCTTTCGCTTTCTTATTCATCAAATCAGTAAAGTCATTCACATTACCTGAAACTTCCTCTGCTAAGATTAATGCTGCACCATTGCTTGAATTAGAAACTGTAGTTTGAAGTAACTCTTTAATGGTATATGTTTCACCAGGATATAGTTTAGTATTACTAAGTTCTGGTAAAGTTGACATTCGATAATGTCTTTGCGTAATATGTACCTTATCATTTAGCGAAAGATGGCCCTTGTTGACGGCTTCAAGCGTGAGATACATAGTCATAAGCTTAGTCATAGAAGCGGGATGCCATCTATGTTTTGCCTGATAGCTATAAAGTATTTGACCAGATTGACTGACGTTGATAGCACTTTCTGGTTGATAGGCATCTGTGACATTCGGGTAACCATATTGACGAGTTATTTCAGTAGGGGTGAGCGTTTCTTCAGCAGCATTCGTAATTGGTGTTATAATAGTAGCCGTTAAGAGCATACTGAGGATGAGTGTAATAATTCGTGTCATACTTTCTTTCCTTTTGCTAAAAATTTCAGTGAAAATAGTTTAACATAACAAAATGTTGATATAAACATAATTGAATTGTTCACAAGGAAATAGGGTCTGAAAGTACGGTTGATTGTCTGAGATTAACTTCATCAAACGTAAGATAGAAGCAATATAATTTAAAATGAATATAAAAGAGGGTTAGTTTATGAAAGGGCAAAATCCATTATTTTTCTTATTTAAACGGCTATCATGGCCGTACGCGCTGATTGTTACTGCTATTATTATTTCCTCATTAGGCAGTATAAGTGGATTACTTATTCCATTATTTACTGGACGTCTAGTCGACAAATTCTCAACAAGCAGTATCAATTGGAATATCGTTATACTATTTGCCGGCATATTTATAGTCAATGCGTTATTAAGTGGTATAGGCATATACTTACTAAGTAAAATTGGCGAGAAAATGATTTACGATATTCGCTCGATTCTGTGGGAACACATTATTAAATTAAAAATGCCATTTTTCGATAAAAATGAAAGTGGACAACTGATGAGCCGTTTAACTGACGATACAAAAGTTATTAATGAATTTATTTCGCAAAAATTACCACAACTCTTACCAGCAGTTATTACATTAGTAGGATCTATTGTCATGCTATTTATTATGGACTGGCAAATGACGTTATTAACCTTTATCGCTATTCCAATATTTATGGCGATTATGATTCCATTAGGTCGAAAAATGCAAAAAATCTCGATTAATACTCAAACAGAAATAGCTAACTTTAGTGGTTTACTAGGACGTGTATTAACAGAAATGCGCTTAGTAAAAGTATCTAATACAGAGCGCAAAGAATTGAATAATGCGCATCATAACCTAAGAGCAATATATGATTTAGGATTAAAACAAGCCAAAATAGTAGCTGTTATTCAACCGATTTCAAGTGTCATTATGTTGCTTATGATTGCTGTTATTTTAGGGTTTGGCGCAATTAGAATTGCTACTGGTGCGATTACTGCGGGTGCCTTAATTGCTATGATATTTTATGTGATGCAATTATCTATGCCATTAATGAATCTATCTACATTAGTGACAGACTATAAAAAAGCAGTCGGTGCTAGTAGTCGAATTTTCGAAATTATGCAAGAACCCGTTGAACCAATGACAGATTTAGAACCAGTAGCTAATGTTTCAATTACTGATGGTGAGTTAGCTTTTGAAAAGGTTAACTTTAAATACGATGTTCAACCTATCTTGAACGATGTATCATTCCACATTCCGCAAGGTAAAGTGAGCGCTTTTGTAGGGCCTTCTGGTTCAGGAAAAAGTACTATCTTCAACTTAATCGAACGTATGTATGAAACTGAAGCGGGCGATATTAAATATGGTGAACAAAGTATTTACGATATACCGGTTACGAATTGGCGTCAAAAAATTGGTTACGTTATGCAATCTAATTCGATGATGAGTGGTACGATTCGAGATAACATTCTGTATGGAATTAATCGTGAGGTTTCTGATGAAGAGCTAATTCGATATGCTAAACTTGCTAACTGTCATGACTTTATTATGCAATTTGATGATGGTTACGATACGTTAGTTGGAGAACGCGGCCTCAAGTTATCTGGAGGACAACGTCAACGTATTGATATTGCACGTAGTTTCGTTAAAAATCCTGATATTTTATTACTTGATGAAGCAACAGCGAACTTAGATAGTGAAAGTGAACAAAAAATTCAAGAAGCCTTAGAAATTTTAATGGAAGGTCGCACGACAATTGTAATTGCACATCGACTCTCAACGATTAAAAAAGCTGGTCAAATTATTTTCCTAGATCAAGGTAGAGTGACCGGCAAAGGTACACATTCAGAATTGATGGCGAATCATGAAAAATATCGTCAATTCGTATCAACACAAAACTTAAGTGAATAATTGAATATATAAGAATAATAAAGTGGCTCTACGTTGGTTTTGCAGTAATTAAAAATCAATGTAGAGTTATTTTTTAGCTATACTTTAAAAAATATTTATTGTTTATTCTATTTTCGATTTTTCAATTTTTGCAAATAACATAGCTTTGGATTGAGTTCACTTAACGAATGTGAAATAATCAACATCAATAGTATATATGTGTTTTTTTGAAACTATATGCATAATAGTAAAACTTACACACTATATGAGAGGTAAAGAATGGAGTGAAAGACTATGCTATACACGATAACATCAACATTGCCTCCAGTGCATGGCGGAAGAACAAAAGTATTATTATATAGAATAAAATTTTTGGAAGAGAAATTAAACGAGCCATCAACCATTTTAACTACTAACTATAATGCAAATTATAAAAACGTTTATAAAATCTTTAGAAGAAAAGGTTTTATAACTGACAATTTAAAATTAGATAATATGTATGATTGGCTAGCTAATTATAAATTGTTAGAAGAACCGACGACACCTTCCTTTGTTGATAAAGTAGCTATTAAATCTAAAATTAAAGTATTAGGGTTGAAAGCTGAAAGACATGGGGATGACGTATCATATTATAAAGCAAAGACTCGGGTTATGTTTACAAAATATTATAAAGACTCCGATGTGATTAAATACGAAGATACTATCATTAAAGAAACGTCTAATATTAGTAAACGGAAAGAATATACGTTAAATGGTAAATTACATAAAATAACTTACTATGATGAGAAAACTACTTTTAAGTTTAAGGAAGAATATTATGATCGAAAAGGTAAAATGTACTTGAATAAAAGCTTCAATAATAATGAAGACAACAAGTTAATCGAAATAAATTATTTTAAAAAGAAAAATAAGATAATAAACTTTAAAAACGAGAAAGCGTTATTCACATATTATTATAATCAAGTTTTAAAAGATGGTAGCATTGTATTTAATGATGCACGTTTATTAGATAGATCGCTTATCGAATGTAAAAATAATATTAAGCGTATCCTAGTATTTCATAGCAATCATTTTATAACTGACAAGATACGTAAATCTTATCAATTAGCGCTTGAAAAGAATGAAGCAATCGATAAATATATTGTCTTAACCGATTATCAAAAAAATGATATTCAATCACAATTTGCAATCAATGATGATAAAATAGATGTCATTCCTCATTTTCTGGATATAGTTAAAGCAAAGACTCGTGAAAATGTCCAAGATCAGTTTTGCTTTATTGGTAGAATCGCGAAAGAAAAACAAATTGATCATATTATTCGTGCATTCGATATATATTTAAAGAAAGGCTACACATCAAAATTATTGATTTATGGTAATGATAAAGACGGAAGTTTGAAGAAATTAAAAAAATTAGTCGCTAAGTTAAATATTAAAGACAATGTAAAATTTAAAGGTCATACGGACCAACCGGAGAAAGTATTTGACACTGTTAAAGCTTCGTTATTGACGAGTCAATATGAAGGTTTTGCCTTAACAGTAATGGAGAGTATAAATACTGGCTGTCCTGTAGTTTCTTATAATATGCGCTATGGCCCTAGTGAATTAATTACTAATGGTGAAAATGGTATACTAGTCGAAAAAGATAATATAGAATCATTTGCTAACGGAATAGAAATGGCTAGAAATAAAGACTTCAAAGATGTAAAATTAAGTACAAAATTTGATACAAAAAAAGCGCTCGAAAATTATCAAGCACTCCTCGATGACATAACAAATACTTAGTACAATTAGAAAATGGAGAGAATTATGTTGAATAAATTATCAATTATTATTACGTATTATAATAATGAAGAATATATTGATGAATGTATCAATAGTTTAAAAAGCCAGAGAAATCAAGACTTTGACGTTATTATTGTAGATGACGGCTCTACTGATAAATCGACAGAAATTTTACAAAAAGAACTAAAAAATTATGATAAAGACGTTAAGTTTATTCAATTAAAAGAAAATAGTGGTCACGCGCATGCTAGAAATATTGCTTTAGACGAAGCTCACGGACAATATATTATGTTCCTTGATGCAGATGACCAATTAGCCTCATACGCAATTGACTTTTATTTACGTCATATAAACGGTTTAGATACTTTAATTGCACCAATTCATAAATTTACTACGCAACGTGCTCAATATGTGGATAAAGATAAAGTACGTTTGCAATACGCATCTCATAAGAAAAGCCCTAATACGATTTTAAGAAAAGAATCTGTATGTAATATTTTATTTAAAAATGCGATTATCAAAGCACACAATATTAGATTTAATGAAGAATTAAACATCTATACGGATAATTCATTTACCTTAGATTATTTAAAGCATGCTGAAAGCTTTGTAAGAATCACTAATTTTCCGTTCTACTATCGTGGCGAAGTGTATGACCCATTTAATGGTAATACATTAAGTGGACAAGATTTTACCAATAAATTTGAAGACCATGTAAATAGTTTCTTTGATGCAATGCAAAGAACAGAGGATAAGAAAGTTAAAAGATTTTTAATTCAAAAAATGAAAAATGAAATTAAGACGGGCTTTGATCCATCATTGAGAGATATTAAATCACGCTATATTACACTTGAAAAGCCACTTATTAAAGTAATTAAAGCGTTAAAATGGAATATTATTAATGACGGAAAAGTATTGTATAACCTTGAAGTACTATTCTTAGCTATGGACAATGTCGAAAATGCTAAATATATAAATGGTTTACGGAAAAAAACACGTTTAGTTAAAAATATTATTACTAATAGTAAGATGAAAGAGCGTTCGAGATATCAATTAAGCGATAGTGAAGATATTGTTGATGAAAACACGATTGTGTTTGAAGCATTTGGCGGTAAAAATTATAGTGATAGCCCTAAATATATTTATAAATATATGCAACAACATTACCCGCACCTTAACTATATTTGGGTATTTTCAAAACCAGATAATAATGTCATTCCAGGCAATGCAACTAAAGTGAAAAAAGGTTCTAAAGAATATTATGAAGCGTATGCTAAAGCTAAATATTGGGTTTCGAATGCTAGGTTGCCACTCTATTTAAATAAAAAAGATAATCAAACCTACATTCAAACTTGGCATGGTACACCGCTTAAGCGTTTAGCGAATGATATGAAAGTAGTTAGAATGCCAGGAACAACGACGGCGAACTATAAGAAAAACTTTTATGCTGAAGCATCTCGTTGGGATTATTTAGTATCTCCAAATAGATATTCTTCAGACATTTTCAAAACAGCCTTTTGGATGGACGAAGATAGAATTTGGGAAATTGGATACCCAAGAAATGATGTTTTAGTTAATCGTCAAGATGATACTGAATATCTTAATCAAATTAGACGTGACTTAAACTTACCTGAAGGTAAAAAGGTAATTATGTATGCGCCAACGTGGAGAGATGACGAGTTTGTTAAAAAAGGACAGTACTTGTTTGATTTAAAAATTAATCTTGCTAATCTTCAAAAAGAACTTAGCGATGACTATGTGATTTTGTTAAGAATGCATTATCTAATTGCGAATGCTTTAGATTTAAACGGATTTGATGACTTTGCGATTGATGTATCAAATTATAATGATATTTCTGAGTTATATCTTATTTCTGATGCACTAATCACTGACTATTCATCAGTGATGTTTGATTTCGGTATCTTAAAACGTCCACAATTCTTCTTTGCATATGATATTGAAAAGTATGACAAAGGTTTACGTGGTTTCTATATGGATTATATGAATGATTTACCAGGCGAAATCATTACAGATGAATTTAAATTAGCTAAAGAATTAAAACAATTAGATCAACATAAAGTGAAATATAAAGATAAAATTGAGAAATTTTATAATGATTTTTGCTCTATTGAAAAGGGTCAATCTTCTCAATTTATCGGTGAGTATATCTATAACGATATTGAAAAAAATAAATAAGTTATTATTTAGCAAAACAGAGATTTTAGCATAAATCTTAAAAATAGCAGGCGTAAAGATGATTTTATTAGAAAAATTATCTTTACGCCTGCTTTTATATACGTCTATATACCCAACTCACTGTGTTCTTTGTCGAATGGAGCAAGATAGCAAACTTTTTACAACTTATCGCCGGTTAATTTTTACAGAAATCTCTAAAAACTTTATTTTATCGAACATTTCCGCATGGTATAATGGTAATTAAGTTATTTACGGAATGTTAACGTTATTCTAAGAGACAAAGTACGGTTCTGTTAAATAGATACGCTATTACATAGTGAGTTTAAAAATATTATATTTAGGTGGGTGCCTTATGTTTTTGTTGATTAATATCATTGGGTTACTTGTATTTTTAGGAATTGCAGTCTTATTTTCTAGAGATCGCAAAAATATCCAATGGAAATCTATTTTAATTCTTGTTATTTTAAACGCATTTTTGGCATGGTTCTTCGTTTATTTCCAAATTGGAAGAAATATTGTAGAGGGCTTGGCTGCTGCAATTGCATGGGTAATTCAATCGGCGCATACGGGAACAGGATTTGCATTTAGTAGCTTTACAAGTGGTAAACAAATGGATATGGCAATTAGCGCTTTATTCCCAATTTTACTTGTTGTACCGCTATTCGACGTTTTAATGTATTTCAATATTCTTCCTAAGATTATTGGTGGTATTGGTTGGGTGCTAGCTAAGATTACACGGCAACCTAAGTTTGAGTCATTTTTCGGAATTGAAATGATGTTTTTAGGTAATACTGAAGCATTAGCAGTTTCAAATGCACAGTTGAAGCGCATGAATGAAATGCGTGTGTTAACTGTTGCAATGATGTCAATGAGCTCGATTTCAGGAGCTATTGTTGGTGCATATGTACAAATGATTCCTGGGGAACTTGTTTTAACCGCAATTCCTCTAAATATTATTAACGCGATTATTGTATCTTCTATTTTAAATCCAGTGAGTGTAGAAGAACAAGAAGATGTGATTTATAGCATTAACAATAATGAAACTGTAGAACGTCAACCATTCTTCTCTTTCTTAGGGGATTCAGTATTAAATGCTGGTAAATTAGTACTTATCATTATTGCGTTTGTGATTAGTTTCGTCGCATTAGCAGATTTAATAGACCGTTTCATTAATTTAATTACAGGACTTATTGGTAGCGGTATAGGTGTGAAAGGTAGCTTTGGATTAAACCAAATTTTAGGTGTTTTCATGTATCCATTTGCTTTACTTTTAGGCTTGCCTTGGGATGAAGCGTGGATTGTAGCGCAACAAATGGCTAAAAAAATCGTGACAAACGAATTTGTAGTTATGGGTGAAATTACTAAAGTCGTTGATACATATAGTCCTCACCGACAAGCAGTTATTTCAACATTCTTAGTGTCATTTGCGAACTTCTCAACAATTGGTATGATTGTAGGTACATTAAAAGGTATCGTTGATAAAAAAGCATCAGATTTCGTAGCTAAATATGTACCGATGATGCTTCTTTCAGGTATTTTAGTATCATTACTTACTGCAGCATTTGTAGGTTTGTTTGCTTGGTAAGAATCGTTTTAAGCTTAGAAACTTAGAGTATTAATTCTAAAATTATAGACTTGAAGAGAATGTGTTTTCTAAATGAAGACCTCTTCAAGTCTTTTTTTAGTATGTTAATCTTTTAATTTTAAGCATCACAATATACATAATAAAAACCAAGCATAAAAGTGAGGAGACACTTTATATACTTGGTTTTTATGGGAAATGAATATTAATGTACTTGTAACGGTAAGGACTAGGTACTGTCACAGTACTTCGAGCAAAATTTGTTTTGTTACTATAAACAACACAAAGGAGATAACTTCTCTTATTAAGAAGTTATACACATTATAGCAGTATAAGAGTAAGAAGTAAATAAAAAATTCAGAAAATTTAAAAAATATTTATGAGAGACTGCTACATAAGTATCTAGATCTAACGTTGTTGAGTGCATTATTCAATTATCACGAATGATTTATTACTATATAATATTATTCGATTGTTATTAATTTATATGTTTTCAAAATAAATATTGTAGCTTAATAAAGGAATATGCTACATTTTTATTAATACATTCTATAAAAGGGGTTGGTATACGTGAATAAAACTGTTAAAGATTTAATACTGGTCATACTAGGCTCTTTCATATTTTCAGCAGGAGTAAATTCATTCATCATTTCAGGTAATCTTGGTGAAGGTGGAGTAACCGGGATAGCCATTGTATTATACTACGCTTTTCACATCTCGCCAGCCATTACGAACTTCGTAGCGAATGCTATTTTAATTGTTGTTGGTTATAAATTTCTAAGTAAGCGAAGTACAGTTTTAACTATTATTGCAACGGTACTGATTTCGATATTTTTAAGCTTAACAGAATCCTGGCATGTTACTACAGATAATGTCATTAT
Source organism: Staphylococcus devriesei (assembly GCF_002902625.1). Lineage (GTDB taxonomy): Bacteria > Bacillota > Bacilli > Staphylococcales > Staphylococcaceae > Staphylococcus > Staphylococcus devriesei. Next base: position 36,401 of record NZ_PPRG01000020.1, on the reverse strand, counting down.
TAATGCTGTGTTTGGTGGCGCATGTGTTGGGCTAGGTATCGGTGTGATTGTATTAGCTGGAGGTACAACTGCAGGTACAACTATCTTGGCACGTATAGCTAACAAATATTTAGAGGTAAGTACAGCATATGCGCTATTGTTCTTCGACTTGATTGTAGTGCTTATTTCACTAACTGTTTTACCATTACAAAAAGCTTTAGTTACAGTGATTTCTTTATACATTGGGACTAAAGTAATGGAATATGTTATTGAAGGTTTAAATACGAAGAAAGCAATGACTATTATTTCTAGTAAACCTGATGAAGTAGCAAAAGCAATCGATGAGCAAGTAGGCCGTGGTCTAACGATTTTAGATGGTCATGGTTATTATAGTCGCGAGGAAAAAGATGTTCTTTATGTGGTAGTAGCAAAAACTCAAGTCTCACGTGCTAAACGAATCATACGTAACATAGATCATCAAGCCTTTCTTGTCGTTCACGATGTGCGTGATGTTTATGGCAATGGTTTCTTAATAGATGAATAATACGTTAATTTAAAGAGGTTAGGATATTAAGTATATTGAAATATTAGGTTATTGTGATATTCAATATATAAATCCTAGCCTCTTTTTTTAGCATTTTAGAAATAGTCAGTGGTTTACAAAGATGTTATAATATTTCTGTTGACTATGATAATTATTATCAATTAACTTTAGATTTTATTAATAGATTTATTTTTTCATGAAAGTAGGGAGAGCATGAATCGTTTAAGAGCACAACAAGTTGAAATTGGCTATGGGGACCACACAATTATTAATAACTTGGATGTTGAAATACCAGATGGGAAAGTAACTTCAATTATTGGCCCTAACGGTTGTGGTAAATCCACTTTATTAAAAGCATTATCGCGTCTGTTGCCGATTAAAAAGGGCGAAATTCAATTAGACGGCGAAAATATTCACACACAATCTACAAAAGAAATTGCTAAAAAGGTTGCGATTTTACCTCAGACACCTGAGGTAGCGGACGGTCTTACGGTGGGCGAACTTGTGTCGTATGGACGATTTCCACATCAAAAAGGATTTGGCCGTTTATCTGCAGAAGATAAAAAAGAAATTGACTGGGCATTAAGTGTAACCGGCACATTAGAATTTAGACATCGTTCAATTAACGATTTAAGTGGTGGGCAACGCCAACGTGTATGGATTGCGATGGCATTAGCGCAAAAAACAGATATTATTTTCTTAGATGAGCCTACAACTTATCTAGATATTTCACATCAACTAGAAATCTTAGAGTTAGTACAACGATTAAATGAAGAACAAGGTTGTACGATTATCATGGTGTTACATGATATCAATCAAGCTATCCGTTTTTCAGATCATCTCATTGCAATGAAAAAAGGCGAAATTGTAGCATGCGGGGCGACAGAGGAAGTATTGACTAAAGATATTTTAGAAAAAGTATTTAATATTGACGTGGTACTTAGTACAGATCCACGCTCAGGGAAACCACTTTTAGTAACATATGATCTATGCCAAAAAAATTATTCATAATTTAAAAACAAATAAAGAAAAGGGATTTTAATATGACAGGGAAGGACAAGAAGGTTAATTTTGGATTTATAGGCTTTATTATTTTAGTCTTAGTGTTATTATTTGGTGCCCTTTTAGTTTCTATTTTAATTGGTGACGCTAAAATTAGCTTATCTACAATAAGTGACGCTATTTTTCACTATAACCCCAAGAATCAACAACACAATATCATTACTGAAATTCGAATTCCTCGAGATTTGGGAGCAGTTTTAGTAGGAATGGCTTTATCAGTAGCGGGCGCCGTTATTCAAGGCGTTACAAAAAATGGTCTTGCGGATCCGAGTTTAATCGGACTAAATTCGGGGGCGTCCTTTGCATTGGCATGGACGTTCGCATTTTACCCTGAAGCACCATTTTTAATGTTAATGTTCGCCGGTTTTATAGGTGCAATGTTAGGCGGCTTTATTGTCTTAATGATTGGTCGTTCAAGACGCGATGGGTTTAATCCAATGAGAATCATATTAGCGGGAGCGGCAGTAAGTGCGCTATTAACAGCGCTTAGCCAAGGTATAGCACTAACGTTCAAATTGAATCAATCACTTACTTATTGGAGTGCAGGTGGCGTTTCAGGGACAACTTGGCAACAATTGCTGTGGAGCGGACCAGTCATTATTATTGCAGTTATTATTATTTTAACCATGAGCAAACAATTAACGATTCTAAATTTGGGAGAAACATTAGCTAAAGGATTAGGTCAAAATATCACACTTATAAGAGGCGTGAGCTTAGTATTAACGATGATTCTTGCAGGTGTGGCCGTATCTATGGTTGGGCAGATTGTTTTCGTAGGTCTAATGGTACCTCATATTGTACGATTTTTAGTTGGTACGGATTATGCTAAAGTACTACCATTGACGGCTTTATCCGGTGGTTTATTAATGATAGTTGCTGACACAATAGCGCGAATGCTAGGTGAAGCTCCAGTCGGTGCAGTGATTTCATTTATTGGTGTACCTTACTTCTTATACTTAGTTAAAAGAGGAGGTCGCACAATATGATACATCCTAAATTAAGACGCAAACAAATTATTACATTCATTATTTTTACGATACTTCTATTTTTAGCATGCACATGGAGTGTAGCATCTGGTGAATATAAAATTCCAGTAGGTCATTTCTTCAAAACATTGATTGGCCAAGGTGAATACTATGACCAATTAATTTTAATGGAATTCCGTTTTCCGCGAATGTTAATCACCATCTTAGCTGGTGCAGCGTTAAGTTTAAGTGGTGCTATTATTCAAAGTGTGACTAAAAATCCAATTGCCGAACCAGGTATCTTAGGAATAAATGCTGGTGGTGGCTTTGCGATTGCCTTATTCTTATCAGTTGGTCAAATCGATCCTGATAATTTTATTTATCTTCTACCAATAATTAGTGTAATTGGCGGCGTGGCAACAGCAATTATTATCTTTTTATTTAGCATGAATAAAAGAGATGGTATTACGCCCGCGAGCATGGTGTTGATTGGCGTAGGTATGCAAACAGCTTTATATGGTGGTTCGATCACCTTAATGTCTAAATTTGATGAAGACCAATCTGAGTTTATCGCAACGTGGTTTGCTGGTAATATTTGGGGCGATGAATGGACCTTTGTGATGGCTACTTTGCCATGGATAATTATTCTTTTCCCTTTCTTAATGTATAAATCGAATGTATTGAATTTAGTTAATACACACGAGCATATTGCGAAAGGTTTAGGTGTGAAAATTGAGCGTGAACGTATCGTTCTCTTCTTCATCGCGGTAGTGTTATCTTCAGTAGCGGTAGCCGTAGCAGGCTCGATTACATTTATAGGTTTGATGGGCCCTCATATCGCTAAGTCTATCGTTGGACCACGACACCAACTCTTTTTACCAATTTCTATACTAGTAGGCGCATTCTTATTAGTATTTGCAGATACACTTGGTAAAATTATTCTTGAGCCCACTGGTATTCCTGCTGGGATTGTTGTGGCGATTATCGGTGCACCATATTTTATATATTTAATGTATAAATCTAAAAGCGTGTAGTATTTATGAATTAATGTACATTTCAACAGGTTGGGTTATTATTAATCATTTTTAGTGAAAATGGCTAATAACTCAACTTTTTGAAGTGTATTTTTTTTATTTTCAACAGTAAAAATAATAGGCTTAAACACTAATTCATTTAAAAGTTAGCACATCTATAGCACTTAATTTATAATGGAATGACAAGGAGAAGAAATACAATTGAATCGTGTGTTTTAAATTACGATATAACGCTAGGTCAATAATATGATATAAAAAATTGATGCGTGAATTGGAGATGAATATAAGTGACCTCAATTATCATTATTAGTCATAGTGAAGATATCGCCAATGGGACTAAAGCATTACTGAATAAAATGGCAAGTAGTGTTAATATATTAGCATATGGTGGTGTCGATGGTGAGATTAGCACCTCATTTAGCGAAGTGCAACGACTCATTAATAACGTCGAAGAGGATGCTTTATGCTTTTACGATTTAGGATCTTCGGAAATGAATATTAACTTAGCTATTGAAAGATATAAAGGGCCTTATAATATTAAGAAGATAAATGCTCCTATCGTAGAAGGTAGTTTTACAGCTGCTGTTAAACTATCAATGGGCGGTTCTACAGATGAAGTAATACAAGAAGTAGAAAATACTTCATTTAAAACGACGGCGTTTAAATGAATAGCTTAATTCAACTTAATTATTATAATATGAAAATCAACTTTAATTATGATAGAATAGTAATATTGCAAAATAGGTGGAGAGTAGGTGAGCCTTATCATGCAAGAAAGCATTGAACAATATGTGTTGAGTGGCGAATTTGAACAAGTGAGACAAATAATGTCTCAGGCTGATTTTATGGATTTCGAAGAAGCCTACATTTCATGTGCACATGAACATGAAAGTATGATGTTTTATACATGTATCTTATATATGATTAAATTCGAAGAAACGGCAGAGTTACATGACTTAGCATTTCTTTTATTAGTATATCCATTGAGTGAAGTGGAGGGGGCAATAGATTCTGCATATTACCACGCCCAATCTTCCATTCAATTAACCAATGGGAAAGAAATCAAAAGCTTGTTACAAATGTTATTATTACATGCTATACCTGAGCCCGTTATTTCAGATTCTGAAGCATTTAAAGTAGCAAAACAAATCTTAAAATTAGACCCAAGTAACCATGTCGCTAGAAATGCACTAAAAGAAACGGCGAAACGTATGGATAATGTAGTGGTTGATATTAATGAACTACAACAATATGGTGGCTCATAATAATGAGTGATTATCGCCATATAACTCAATACTAAGCTATATATACCGGTATGAAGACAGTATTTACGTTTTCATATCGTTTTTTTATTAGTTGGACATTTAATGTAAAATGACCACATTTAATTATAAACCTTCAACAAATTATAATGTATGTCCACTACTAGTTACTCATTTATGAATTTGTTAACAAATTTAATAGTTTTTCATTTTTTTCAATCTTTTCTAATAGTATTTAGCTCAGTACTTTCAGGCGATAACGGTTGAGTTGATACTTTTATACACTATTGCATAATATTTTTAGTACGTTATAATTCTCAATGTGTCAAATTTAAGGAGGTTATTTTTTCGCATGGGTTTAAATAGAGAAGCTGTAAAAATTGGTTTCGCCTATGTCGGCATCGTAGTTGGTGCCGGGTTCTCAACTGGCCAAGAAGTAATGCAATTCTTTACACCTTATGGTCTATGGTCATATATAGGTGTATTAATCTCAGGGTTAATCCTTGGCTTTATTGGCCGACAAGTAGCTAAAATTGGTACTGCCTTTGAAGCTACGAATCATGAGTCAACGTTACAATATTTATTTGGAGAGAAGTTTAGTAAAATTTTCGATTATATACTTATATTCTTCCTATTCGGTATAGCAGTAACTATGATTGCCGGATCAGGTTCAACGTTCCAAGAAAGTTTTGGAATTCCAACATGGTTGGGTGCACTTATTATGACAGTAGTTATTTACTTAACACTATTGTTAGATTTTAATAAAATAGTGCGCGCATTAGGTTTAATTACTCCGTTTTTAATTCTTATGGTCGTACTTATTGCGGTTTACTATCTATTTGCAGGTAGTGTTCGTATAAGTGAAGTGAATAGTACAGTGGAAAAAACTAGTATATTCTGGGGTGCCATTAGAGGATTAATGTACGGTGGACTAGCCTTTGCTGTAGGATTTAGTACGATAGTTGCCATTGGTGGTGACGCATCTAAACGAAAAATTTCTGGCGCAGGTGCAATGTTTGGTGGCGTAGTTTACACTATCTTACTTGCATTAATCAACTTTGCACTACAATCAGAATATCCGAAAATTAAGAACGCTGAAATCCCAACATTAACACTTGCAAATACTATCAGTCCTTGGATTGGTCTTGTTTTAACAATCATTATGCTTGCGGTAATGTATAACACAATTTTAGGACTATGCTATTCATTTGCTGCACGTTTTACAGAAACATACAGTAAAAAATATCATGTTTTCATCGTCATTATGATGATTGCCGCATTTATCCTAAGTTTCGTTGGTTTCGCAGACTTAATCAACTTCTTATATAATATTATGGGTGTAGTTGGCTTATTTATCGTTGTAGCAGTACTTATTAAGTACTACGTTCGTAAAAATGATAACAAAGACCACATCGCTTAAGTTTAAAAATAACTAAACTTTACAATTTAAATTGAATGTTTTAATGTTAAAAGCAATTCGTGATAACGTCACGGATTGCTTTTCTTTTTAACAAGAGAAACAATCTATTATACAAAGAGTTGAAAGGACTGCAAGAAATGAATAATCAACGGAAGTGGACGATAATCACATTTATATTCATAATTATGGTCGGAGCTTTAATCGCATGGAACTTATACAGTCATTATCAACAAAATAAAAAAAACATACAACAACATGAAAAGGTACAAATTAATAATCCTAACGTTAAGTTATTTCAAAATATTACCTATAATAAACACATACCGAACAGTCAGTTAGATATTATTATGCCTTCTGACTTTAATAGTAAGACCCGATTACCAGTTATCTTTTGGATGCATGGTGGAGGGTATGTTGCAGGGGATAAACAATATAAAAACCCATTACTTGCGCAAATTGCCGAGCAAGGCTATGTAGTAGTTAATGTTAATTATGCGTTAGCGCCACATTATAAATATCCTACTCCACTCATTCAATTAAATGATGCAGTCCAATTTATTAAGGATAATAAAGAGCGTTTTCCAATTGATTTAAATCAAGTAGTTATAGGTGGGGACTCTGCAGGTGCACAACTTACGAGTCAATATGTAGCAATGCAATCGAATGAAGCGTTACGCCAAGAAATGAATTTTGAACAACAATTTATGCCTTCACAACTTAAAGGAGCCATCTTCTTTGGGGGATTTTATGATATGAAGACTGTAAGAGCTACCGAATTCCCAAGAATTAAAATGTTTATGCATAGTTATACTGGAGCTACACATTGGGAAACGGATTTTAAAGATATTTCTCAAATGTCAACGATTAATCAGGTAACAAAAGACTATCCATCAACGTATTTATCAGTAGGTGATGCGGATCCGTTTTATAGTCAAAATATTGAGTTTTATCGTAAATTAAAAGAAGAGCATGTTCCTGTTAATACATTATTCTATGATGGCTCGCATCATTTACATCATCAATATCAATTTCATTTAGATAAACCGGAATCCAAAGAAAATATGAAAAGAGTACTATCTTTTCTAAGTCGAAATACTTCGTCATCTGGTGTGGAACAAAACCAACGTTCACCATTTGATGGTGCTACAGAACCGGATAAAAACTTTTCATTATCTCCATATTAAATTGGATTTCTGTTTCTTTCTACTTAAGAAACGTAAATCTAACAATACGAAATATCGATTTAAAAGGCGTAGAGGTGAATCATCATTGTACTGAATCACTTCTACGCCGTTTATTTTGGTTATTATGTTTTATACTCTTCTATTTTTTAAGGTGAGGATATCAATTTCACTTTCTTAGATGATAATTATTTAAACATCTTGTTAAGATAGTTTAATATTATAGTCACTAGAGTATAATAAATATGGAACGAATAGTTTAAATGAGCAATTTAGCCATAATATATTGGCTGTAATAAGTGCCATCAATAAATAATTTGTCTTTTAATTCACCTTCGATATTAAAATTAGCGCCCTTAAAGAGTTCAACGGCGCGAACATTTTCAGGAACAACCGAAGCTTCAATACGTCTAATATTATGATTAATAGACCATGCTTCAACGGCATTGATTAATGCTAGGCCAATACCGTGTTTCTGATAGAGTTGTTTTACGCCAATAGTGATAAAAGCTTGATGACGCGTACGTTCATAGTCTTCAGTAGTAACAAAAGCATAAGCCACTAGTTGGTCATCTTGTTCTGCAACGTAAATTGTACTTCTTGGCGACGTAATAATGCGTTCTAGATGGTCACTAACGCTTGAAATGCTTGGTGTATATTCACCAGGATTATACAAAGTATAGTCAGATTCATCATAAATCTTGCTTAAAAGTTTAATAAAATTTTCGACGTCTTTTATACTGATTTCACGAATATTATGAGCCATGTGGCTTCCTCCCAATATGTTAAGCTATATTGCCTTACGTAATATTATAGCAATAAATCTTAACGATACATATAATTATAAATTTTCAAAAGATAAAGGGGCAATTTCTAACATGAAACCAAATGTCTTATTAGCAGGTGGCAGTGGTTATATTGGTAAATATATAAGTAATGCGCTTGAAAAAGATGCGAATGTTTATGCATTATCAAAATATCCTCATTCTAAGAAGAAAGATGATAGTCGAATTATCTGGCTCAAACGTGATATCTATAACTATGAAGATGTGGTAGCGGCTATGGAAGGCATGGATATCGCCTATTTCTATTTAGATCCAAATAAACATTCGGCAAAATTAACGCAAGCTACAGCGCGTGATTTGAACCTTATTGCTGCAGATAACTTTGCCAGAGCAGCAATGAAACAAGGGTTGGATAAGATTGTTTATATAAAAGGAAGCCGTTTTGATAACGAAACGATTCAACGGTTAGAAAGTTACGGGGTGACAGTTGAAACGCCACAAACCTATATCAAGCGTCCCCATATTAATGTTGAATTACAAGTTTCAAAGTACGATGATGTACGTACGGCGTTAAAAATGGTATTACCTAGTAAATGGACATTATCATACTTAGTCGACTACTTTATGACTTGGATTAATGATACACGTGGTACATGCATGCATACGTATAAAGAAAATAATAATTATATTGTATATTCGCGTAAGAAATCTAAGCCATTATTAGTTTTAAAAAAAGTGAGTAATGCTGAGGACTTTATAACATTTCACTTAGTTGGCGGATCGATGATAAAACCGAATTTGAAGAAACAAGGTAAATTAGAATTTCGACATATTAAAGGAACACGTCTGGTTGTTGTGCATTTATATGATTATATTCCGAGACTGTTTTGGTCTATTTATTATTTCGTCCAAGCTCCATTACAAGGATTAATAATGAGAGGTTTTGAAATTGATTGTCGTATTAAATACTTTAATGGACGTGTACAATCAGGTGAGAAAATGAAATATACAAAATAGCAGGTGATACACTCATGCAAATATTATTAGTTGAAGACGATCAAACATTATTTCAAGAGTTAAAAAAAGAATTAGAACATTGGGACTTCTATGTTACAGGCGTCGATGATTTTAGTGCTGTAATGGATAAATATGAAGAAGCTAAGCCTGAAATTGTGATTATGGATATACAATTACCAAAATATGATGGATTTTATTGGTGTCGTAAAATAAGACAATTTTCTAATGTACCTATCCTATTTCTATCTTCTCGAGACAATCCAATGGACCAGGTAATGAGTATGGAACTAGGTGCAGATGATTATATGCAAAAACCGTTCTACACTAATGTCCTAATAGCCAAATTACAAGCGATTTATCGCCGTGTTTACGAATTTGGCGCAGAAGAAAAGCGGACACTTAATTGGCAAGATACTCTTGTGGATTTATCAAAAGACAGTATCCAAAAAGGCGATACAATTATCTACTTGTCTAAAACGGAAATGATTATTTTAGAAATGTTGATTAAAAAGCAAAATCAAATTGTTACACGTGATACGCTGATTACCGTATTGTGGGATGATGAGGCGTTTGTAAGTGATAATACATTAACTGTTAACGTCAATCGTCTGCGTAAAAAGCTATCTGAAATTGATATGGATACGCAGATTGAAACTAAAGTAGGTAAAGGTTATATGGCCCATGAGTAATGTAAAGTGGTTTTGGCTATTTCTAAAGACACGCAGTAATTGGATATTTTGGATAGTATTTTTACATCTTACCTTATTAGGTATGGCTTATATCGATTATGATATTTCAATTGAAAGTGTGAGCTATATCGTCATGTTAAACCTTGGTTTAACATGTCTATTTTTAATTTTTGCTTTTCTAAAAGAAGTGAAGTTATATCAACATTTATACAACAATAAAGAGATTGAAGAAATTAAACATAAGGAATTAGCTGAAGATCCTTTTCAACAGCAAATCGTAAATTATCTATATCGCAAGCTAACAAATCAAAAAGAACTTGTCGTTGAGCAACAATTACATATTCAAACGTCTGAACAATCATTAACCGAATTTGTGCATGATATTAAGACGCCGGTTACCGCAATGAAATTGCTGATTGATCAGGAAGAAGATGCTAAACGAAAAAAGGCGTTGCTATATGAATGGGCACGTATCAATGAATTATTAGACAAGCAATTGTATCTCACGCGATTGGAGTCTAAAAATCGAGATATGTATTTCGAAGAAGTATCACTAAGACGCCTTGTCATCGAGGAAATTCAACTAACGCGACATATTAGTCAAACGAAAGGTATAGGGTATGACCTGAACTTTGATATTAATCCTACTGTCTATACCGATGTGAAATGGTGTCGCATGATGATTCGTCAAATCTTATCTAATTCGTTAAAGTATTCACAAGGTCAGGATATTCGAATTCGTTCTTTTGAACAAGACGGACATGTCGCTCTAGAAATAACTGATAGGGGAAGAGGCATTAGTCATAAAGATTTACCTCGTATATTTGAACGTGGGTTTACATCAACAGTCAACCGTAATGAAACAACGTCATCGGGGATTGGCTTGTATTTAGTTGATAGTGTAAAAAGGCAACTTGGTATTAAAATAAAAGTAGACTCCACGGTTGGTCAAGGCACTACATTTATTTTGACGTTTCCTAAACAGAATGAAATATTGAAGCGTATGTCTGAAGTGACAACACTGTCATTTTAAACCTGCAATTTGTTATTTAATCTTCATTTTTCAATAGAATACAACCTATATAATTAAAGTGAATTAAACGGTGAGATATCAAATTTGAGGAAAATATTTATCAATAACGAGGTGAAGTAATTACGTGACCATTTTACAGGCGAAACAAGTAACCAAAACATATGGTGCTAGAAATATGAAACAAGAAGTTTTAAAAGGAATAGATTTATCCGTTGAAGCGGGGGAGTTTATCTCTATTATGGGACCTTCAGGGTCAGGCAAAACAACATTACTAAATGTATTGAGTTCTATCGATTATTTAACCCATGGGTCAGTCGTCCTAGATAATCAACAATTAGAAAAATTATCTAACAAAACTCTATCTGAAATTAGAAAAAAAGATATCGGCTTTATCTTTCAAGAATACAATTTACTTCATACATTAACAGTGAAAGAAAACATTGTATTACCCTTATCCGTACAAAGGTTGAATAAAAAAGAAATGAATGAACGCTATCAACGAATTACAGAAACACTTAATATTTTTGATATTAGTGATAAGTATCCCTCTGAAATTTCTGGAGGGCAACGTCAACGTACGTCAGCTGCTCGTGCATTTATAACGCATCCAAAGATTATCTTTGCAGATGAACCCACTGGGGCATTAGATTCTAAAAATACACGAGATTTACTCCATCGTTTTCAAACAATTAATCAATTATACAATGCGACAATTGTAATGGTGACACATGATCCTCTTGCAGCTAGTTTTTCAGATCGTGTTGTTATGTTAAAAGATGGGCAAATCTTCACAGAATTATATCAAGGTGAAGATGATAAACAAGTGTTTCATAAAGAAATATTGCGTGCGCAAAGTATTTTAGGTGGCATGATGTATGAGTTTTAGTCATATTATTTGGAAAAATTTCCAACAAAATATTACGCATTACGCGATTTACATCTTCTTATTGCTTTTAAGCATCGTCTTATTTTATAGCTTTATAACGATTAAATATGTACATCATTTACATTTACATCAATCAATGTCGGTTATTAAACAAGGTACCCAGGTCGGTAGTTACTTTTTATTCATAATTATTATCGTTTTTATTATGTATACCAATATGTTATTTATTAAACGGCGTAGTTATGAGTTTGGGTTATTACAAACAGTTGGTTTAAATAAAAAGAGTATTATTTACATGTTAATGTTAGAGCAGTTATTCATTTTCTTGATAACAGCTATATTAGGCATGGTCATTGGTATATTAGGATCTAAAATTCTTTTAATGATTGTATTGAAATTGTTAGGTATTCATACTTCAGTGTCCATTATCTTTAGTTTTCAAGCCATCGCACAAACATTATTTATTTTGATTATTTCTTACATTTTAATTATTGTGCAGGCGTGGATTTATCTAAATAAAAATTCAATAAAAAGTTTGATGAGTTTTCAAGATACTAAAGAAGAAAGTAAAGTTAATATTACATTAGGTGAAGTTGTTTTAGGTATCCTTGGCATTTTATTTATATTAGCAGGTTATTATTTATCAACACGGTTTATGGAATTGTTAGATCATATTTTACTGCCATTTATAATTTTATTTTTAACTGTTATCGGCGCATACTTCTTCTTTAGAAGTACTGTTTCTCTCATACTAAAAATCATCAAATACTCTAAAGGTGGAAATGTGACTGTAAATGATGTTATTTTTACATCATCGCTCATGTTTCGTATTCGAAAAAATGCATTTTCTCTTACCGTAATGGCGATTATTTCGGCGATTACTGTATCTGTTCTCTGTTTCGCAGCGCTTAGTCGAGGCTCTTTAAGTAATGAAGTATTATTGGAATCCCCTCACGAAGTGACGTTGAAAGATGAAAATATTGCTAATGAATTAGGTTTTGAACTTGGAAGACATCACATTGCTTATCAGTATGATTTTAAAGAGGTAGTTTATTCGAAAGTATATAAAGACCATTTATTCGATGTGAGTCAAGCACAGCCTTATGCGGTTACAGTTACTAGTGAGAAATATTTTCCTAATATTTCTTTGGAAGAGGGGCAAGCGAATTTAATTATTCCAGAAGGTTTAATTCATGATTTAGCAAAGCACAGAGAGAATGGCACTATAGCCATAGGAACTAAGAAATCACATGTAAATGTAAAACTACATAAAGTGATAAATAAAATTTACTTTAAAGAGAGTATAGATTTGGGAGGGTCAACGCTAGTTCTTAGCGATAAAGAATATAATTATTTGAAAGCACATGCTAAAAATAAATATATTGTACCTCAATATGGCTTTGACTTGAAACATAACAAGGATATTCCAAAATTGGAAAAAATAGTTAGCGGAATTAGTGGAGATGTACAAACACGAAGCGAAGTAGTGAGCGAAGCCTCAAGTTTAACAGGAATTCTATTATTTGTTACCTCTTTCTTAGGAATAGCGTTCTTAATTGCAACAGGATGTATTATCTATATCAAACAAATAGACGAAACAGAAGATGAACTAGAGAGTTATTCGATTTTGCGTAAATTAGGATTTACGCAAAAAGATATGGCGAGAGGATTAAAACTTAAAGTAGCATTTAATTTTGGATTGCCTTTAATTATTGCACTATTACATGCCTATTTTGCTTCACTAGTTTTTATGAAGCTCATTGGGTTCGCAAATCAAACGCCCATTTTTGTAGTTATGGCTATATATACGGTCATTTATAGCATTTTTGCAATTATTGCCTATAACCATTCTAGACGGACAATTAACCACTCAATTTAAGCAAAAGTTGAAGGAATGTTTCGTATTTGTAAAGAATTTGTAAATGCAATTGTGGTTATGTAAATTTTGTGATATTTTCAAATAGGGACAAATTCAATGATGGAGTATGACGTGAAAAACAGTAAAACATTATATTTACATAAAATTTACAAATAGTCAGAAAATAGGCTTTTGAAAAGTTCTTATTGTAAATGTATTCTTGATTTAAGTTGTCTTACAAGAATAAAAAATTAACAATGTGATTGATAACAATCGCTATAATGGAGGCTTTATAATGTTTACTAAGAAAAAGGATAAGTTCATGGTTCAATTAGAAGAAATGGTATTCAACTTGGACCGTGCAGCCGTTGAATTCGGAAAAATGGACTTCAATACGCATTTAGATCTTAAAGCTTATTCTGACAATATCAAGACTTATGAGTCACATGGTGATGAACTTATGCACCAAGTTATTACGGATCTAAATCAAACATTCATTACACCTATTGAACGTGAGGACATTTTATCTTTATGTAATGCAATTGATGATGTGCTTGACGCAATGGAAGAAACTTCTGCAATGTTTGAAATGTATTCAATTGAATATACTGATGAGTACATGGCTGAATTCGTAGAAAATATCCAAAAAGCAGTAGCAGAAATGAAGTTAGCTGTTGGTTTATTAGTTGAAAAGAAATTATCTCATATGCGTATTCACTCAATTAATATTAAAGAGTTTGAAACAAATTGTGATGGCATATTACGCCAATCAATTAAACACATTTTCAACAGCGAAACTGATCCAATCACATTAATTAAAATAAAAGATATTTATGAAAGTATGGAAGAAATCGCTGATAAATGTCAGGTTGTAGCAAATAATTTCGAAACGATTATCATGAAAAATAGCTAAGGGAGTTTTAATTTATGGAGTACGTATTAATCATCACTATAGCTATCGTTATATTTTCTTTAATCTTTGACTTTATCAATGGTTTCCATGATACAGCCAATGCGATTGCTACAGCAGTGTCAACACGTGCATTGACACCAAGAACTGCTATCTTTTTAGCAGCTATTATGAACTTTATCGGTGCTTTAACTTTTACTGGAGTTGCCGGTACAATCACAAAGGATATCGTTGATCCATTTAAATTAGATAATGGCCTAGTAGTAGTGCTAGCTGCCATTTTAGCCGCGATTATTTGGAATTTATTAACGTGGTTATATGGGATACCAAGTTCGTCATCTCACGCCTTAATTGGTTCGATCGCTGGTGCGGCAGTAATGGCTCAAGGTTTCGGTGTATTACATTATCAAGGGTTTACTAAAATTATCATTGTATTAATTATTTCACCAATCATTGCATTTTGTGTTGGTTTTATTATGTACACAATTGTGAAAATCGTATTCAAGAACGCAAATCTTACAAGAGCGAATCGTAATTTCCGATTCTTTCAAGTATTTACTGCAGCGTTACAATCATTTTCACATGGTACGAATGATGCGCAAAAATCAATGGGTATCATTACATTAGCTTTAATCGTGGCTAATATCCAAGATTCTTCAAATGTAGAGCCAGCACTTTGGGTTAAACTCGCTTGTGCGACTGCAATGGGTCTAGGTACGGCTATTGGTGGTTGGAAGATTATCAAAACAGTGGGAGGAAACATTATGAAAATCCGCCCAGCTAATGGTGCGGCAGCTGATATTTCATCAGCGTTAACTATTTTCGTAGCGTCATCATTACACTTCCCATTATCAACAACACATGTTGTATCTTCTTCAATCCTTGGTGTAGGGGCTTCTAACCGCGCTAAAGGTGTTAAATGGAGTACTGCACAACGTATGATTATTACATGGGTTATTACATTACCTATATCTGCAATCTTAGCAGCAATTATATATTTAATAATGAATATTTTCTTATAAAATTTAAAATGAGGTTGAGACATCGTTTATTCGCTTTCTAGTACTTAAATGATTTATGTCTCAATCTCATTTTTTATCCAAACGACTCATACGGTAAACATTAGAAATTAGAAATTGATATAAAATAAGCCTATCAATGTTTTTTTAAAATTCATTGATAGGCTTATAATTTCTTTAGATATTTATTGATTTTTATATTGTTTCATACGTTCTTATTTTAATGATTTAATTCATTAGATGTAGCATTAATGGATATAGTTATAACTTGAAACTACAGATGCTGGAATGGTACGTGTATTTGTGTTATATGGTCCGTTAGCATAATTCATTTCTGAAATTAGAACACTACCATCTGCATTTACACGTTCAACATAAGCTACATGACCATAGTAACCAGAAGTTGATTGCATAATCGCACCTACTGTTGGTCTATGATTAACAGTATAGCCGTCAGCAGCAGCCTTGCCAGCCCAATATTTAGCATCTGACCAGTATGTGCTAATTGTGTTTCCAGCTTTCGCGCGACGATCAAATACATACCAAGTACATTGGCCAGCAGTGTATAAGTTTTGATGGTTAAAAGTTGGACTTTGATAACCGTTACTTTGGTTTGAAGTAGCATTATTAGGGTTTGGATTAGTTAGTGTCTTTTTAGATGTTGTAGAGCTATTTGGAATTTTTAATTGTTGATTAGGAGTAATTAAATATCCAGATAACTTATTCGTTTTTATAATCGCATTCACTGAGACACCGTATTTATTAGCGATACCATAAAGTGAATCACCAGATTTAACTGTATAAGTAGATGAAGAAGCTACTGACGTTGAAATTCCATTTGAGGTACTATTACTATTATTGCCCCCAATAGTAAGTACTTGTCCAGGTAAAATCACGTTATTAGATAAGTTATTACTTTGTTTAATATTTTTTACTGATATATTGTATTTACTAGCAATACTCCATAAAGATTCCCCAGATTTTACCGTATGCTGTGTAGATGCTTCAGCGTTATGATGCGAGAATACTGCTACTGCCCCAGATGCAACAGAGACTGCGACTGCTAACTTTTTCAAACTTGATGTCCTCCTTGAAACTTTTTATTTTATAAAAATAAGAATTTATCATTCCAAACTCTTTATATATCCTTTATAAATTAATTCGTTTATCACGTATTCATACTATCAAAAAAATAGATTACTGTGGGCGTTGTTATTATCTTGTAATATTGTTAATATTTGTCCTATTATATGTAAAAGTCCTATAACCGTTGCCACACATGACGTGAACCCTTGTTGAAATATTATATAAATTTTATAAGAAAATAATTTTGTAACATTTCAGCTCGGAAAATGACATTTTAATCGTGAATTTAACATTCAAAATGGCTCAACAACAGCGTTTATAGTTGTGGAAAACATAGTTGCAATAAACACTTTTGAAAAGGTAGATTAATTTAAAATAAATGATTTGAAAATAATTGGGTACTGTAAAAGTAGATAAAATAAACCTTTTTAATCTTTAGTGAGATAATGTACAATCAAGATAAAAATTTAGTATGAAAATAAAAGAGAGGTCAAAAATGTCTCAATCTTCAAATACTACGCAAAATGCGGTGTCTAATAAGAAAGTTAAAAATAAAAGTCATCATAGCCAAAGTGCTCATGCTTATGCTAAAGTGTGGTTATTCTTTACGTATTACTGGATTATCTTTGGTATCGGTTGTTACTTTGGTCAATACTTACCTATGGAATGGAGACGGCCATTATCAATTGGTTTATTCGTACTTATATTAGCGACTCTATTTATAAAACGCGCACGTAAGTACGGTCTGGTCATTTCGCATATCTATGCTATTATAGTAGGACTATTGTCTTACGCTACCTTTACAACCTATATGCAAAACTTAGGTCCAGACGTATTTTATAAAAATGTATTAATAGCAATTGGCGCATTTATTGTTTTCGGTATATTAGGATACTTTATAATCAATGATGCCTCGAGTCTCGGTAAATATTTATTTGTAGCTTTTATTGCTTTAATCATTGGTGGGTTGATTGGAATGTTTGTTCATAATCCGATTTATCATACAGCGATTACTGTTATTGGTTTAATTTTATTTTTAATGTACACGCTATACGATTTCAATCGGATGAAACGTGGTAGCTTTACGCCTCGGGAAATGGGCTTTAACTTATTTATTAATTTGCTTAATATTATTAAAGATGTTTTACGATTAGCTAATCGTTTTAAAAACTAAACACAAACTCATATAATACATTATTTCGAATTTAAGATGTTGACGAATTGTTTTCATTTTCGATTTTGTAGGGAGTAGGTTAGAAATCCAATGTATATTGAAAGATTTCCTCATCCTGTCCCGGCAAAGTTAACTAGAAATGACAATCGAGGTTTCAATATGTGATCATTTCAACTAACCATTGCCAAATTAAGCAGCCTAGCTCATTTGATTATAAATGGCTCAACTCCCTACAAATTATTTAAAATTGAGACAATATCGTAACATCTTTTTTTAAAATTAGTAGATACATAATTTAGAAATAAATTAATATATTCTTATGTGTATTTTTGAGTTAGAATTAATATTGTGGTAGATTTACATTTAAACAATATATATAAGTTATATTCTTGAAGATAATTTAGTACAATTAAAAGAAAGGCTATCATGAATAGAAAGAGGTTAATATATGTCTAATGCCTATTTTCATTTACTTACCAAACATGAGTATAAAATGACACGCTGTCAAGATGGTATTATTTTACTTTTTCCAATAGAAGGCCAAGTGAAAATTCAACACTTTACTAAAAATATTACAATTGAAAATGAAATATATATTATTAATAATACTGATATATTCTCGATAAAAGATAACAATAAAACACTAATGGTTTATATTGCTAGTGATTGGTTTAGAGACGAAGGATTTGAATTCTTCGATTATAAATACTCTACAAATCTACTTAAATCAGTAAATGCTATAAAAAAAGCGTTACTTCAATTAGCAATAAATCATTTAAAAGATGCTAATGTTTCAGAAGATGCTAAACATATAAGAGATATTGTTAATATTATTGGTAAACAAGGCAGTATGGAGAAAAGTATTGCTAACAATCAGTATCATTTTTCATATTATGGTGAGTTAAGCGATGTATTGGAATATATTAATAAAAATATAGATAAACGATTAACTTTAAAAGATATTTCATCTCATTTATTTACATCAAAATCTAATTTATCGGCACAGTTTAATCAAGTATTAAATATGGGCTTTAAAACATACGTCGATACCCTGAAAATAGCTACTTCATTTGAGCAATTGCTAACTACGGACTATACAATTAGTTTGATTAGTGAAAACTTAGGATTTAGTAATGCGTCGAGCTACTCTAAAACCTTTAAAAGCTATGTAGGAATTACGCCAAATGATTATCGATCCTGTAGTAAGTACGAGAAAGATATTGATATGGACTATGAAAGTCATATAGACGATAGTCTTGAAAAGATTAATCATCTTATACAATCTAAACACCAATATTATCAAGAAAAAATTGAGTACAATATATATGTAGATTCACAGACAGAAGAAGTTGTAGAACCTTATTATTTAGTACTACAAATTAATACTATCGAAGAGATAAAATTATTATTCTTACAAGATTTTGCGAGACCATTGCATCGTGAAAATTCTTCACTTATGTACTATCTAAAAGTAGACATGCGCGACATAAAAGATCAATTTACCGTTTATGAACGCCAACTTATGTTTGAATACATTATAAAAAATAATTTAAATGTAATTTTTAGATTGGAAGATTTGAGGTTAGTGAATTTTCTAGAATCTAATTACGAAGATGTGATGGACCATTTCAAAGCGAATAATATTACAGTAAATGAAGGGCATGAATTAAGCCTTGTATTTGACCTAGATGAAATAGATTTAAAAACAATCTATCGTGTTATTTTAAAAATTCAACATAAAACGAGTCGTTTTTCTTTTGGCTTAGAAATTAGCAAACTATTAAATGACCCAGTACTATTTAAAACGTTAGAATCACAAATTAAACGTATTAATTTCGAGTTTTTATATATAGATAATGCCAAATTAAAAATGCCGTACCTAATTGAAAAAAATGAACGTCTTTTAGTTAAAAATATATTACGTTATCAGAATATTAGAGAAATCTTACAACAAATAGACTTGGAAAATAAGAAAATAATATTCCTTAACTTTGAAAATCATAATTTTATAAATAATCAAAGTAGTAGTTTAAATAATAGTGCACCATTATTAATAGAAACAATCGTAAAAACTGCTAGGTATTTTAATGGTATCAGTTTTAACTTCAAACATTACACTGATTTATTTAACGCATTGTACTTATTTGATGAAAATGGTTTTAAATCTATTTTAGGCACTATGATAGATGAATTGGTTTCAATCAACACACAACCGAAATTGATTAAAGATAATTATATTATTGTTAATGACGAAGATAGTTATACAGTATTTCTTTATGATTGGCGCGTACTAGAAAGTGAGTCGCGTGAGGTAGATTATGAACAAACAGATACTCATATAGATTTTAAAAATGCAGATTTAAAAGATCAATACCTTGTGAAAATTCAAAAGATAGATGACTATAACGGTAATATTAATCATATTATTTCGCCAAGTATTAGAGAAAAGTATCAATGGTCTACGAAATTTTTAAGAAATATGAATGATTTAACCCATCCAGCATATAAAATTCGAGAGCATAACTTTAAAAAAGGTCCGCTAAAAATAAAACTAAATTATAATTCATTTTACATTATCAAAATTTACAAATAAATTTTATTACAAATAGTGTGTTGCACAACAATATTTGACTTTGTTAGTAAATTCAACAAAAATTTCAAAACAAATGAAAACGACAGGCTTTCA
Source organism: Staphylococcus devriesei (assembly GCF_002902625.1). Taxonomy (GTDB): domain Bacteria; phylum Bacillota; class Bacilli; order Staphylococcales; family Staphylococcaceae; genus Staphylococcus; species Staphylococcus devriesei. The sequence continues at coordinate 15,811 of NZ_PPRG01000020.1, read as the reverse complement.
AATATAAAGGATAATGGATAGTAAGTTGTCTGCTTATATTTGGAGGTGCAAGTAGCATTGAATAATGACAAGATGAATAAATTACTAGATTTTTACAAACAATATAAAGCGTTATCAGAATATATAGATAAAAAATATAAGTTGACATTAAATGATTTAGCTTTATTAAAATTAGCTCATAAATATACAATTGATGACCAAATACTTATGCAATCATTTTTAAAAATTGCAATAGAAGAGTTAGATTTAAGTAGAACTAAATTATTAGTTTCAATACGTAGACTTATAGAAAAAGAGAGATTAAGTAAAGTTCGTTCCACTGAAGATGAACGTAAAATTTTTATTTATATGGATGAAACGAATAACGAAAAATTCGATGCTTTATTTAATGATGTTGAAGATTTTCTAAACATTTAATTGTACTAATTGGGAGAGTACTGACAGAGGGAATGCTTTGTCAGTATTTTTTTGTTTAAAATGAAGATACATAGTAGTTATTTATCTAGCTTAGACAACGTTCTATGAATACTATATAATAGTGATTATTGAGTATGAAAGTGAGATGACATTATGGGACGTAAATGGAACAACATTAAAGAGAAAAAAGCCCAAAAAGATAAAAATACAAGTAGAATATATGCAAAATTTGGTAAAGAAATATATGTTGCAGCAAAATCAGGTGAACCTAATCCTGAATCTAACCAAGCCTTAAGATTAGTACTTGAAAGAGCTAAAACTTATTCAGTACCTAACCACATCATTGAAAGAGCAATTGATAAAGCTAAAGGTGCTGGTGAAGAAAATTATGATCACTTACGTTACGAAGGATTTGGTCCAAGTGGTTCAATGTTGATTGTTGACGCCTTAACAAATAATGTTAACCGTACAGCTTCAGATGTTAGAGCAGCCTTCGGTAAAAATGGCGGAAATATGGGCGTGTCAGGTTCAGTAGCCTATATGTTTGATCATACTGCTACCTTTGGCTTTGAAGGTAAATCAGCAGATGATGTGTTAGAAATATTAATGGAACAAGACGTAGACGTTAGAGATGTTATTGAGGAAGGCGATATTATTATCGTTTACGCAGAACCAGATCAATTTGCGCAAGTTCAAGATGCGTTACGTCAATCAGGTGTTGAAGACTTTAAGATTGCTGAATTCGAAATGTTACCTCAGACAGATATCGAATTATCAGAAGAAGATCAAGCAACGTTTGAAAGATTAGTAGATGCACTTGAAGACCTTGAAGATGTTCAAAATGTCTTCCACAACGTGGACTTAAAATAATGGACTTTAGTGCAGAGTATTGGGTACAACAACTTAATCTTACGCCACATCCTGAAGGAGGCTATTATAAAGAAACTATAAGAACTAACGCTACTAACCAATCGCGTGGTTCTATTAGCAGTATTTATTTTATGCTTAAAAAAGGTGATATTTCGCATTTTCATCGTATTGATGCCGATGAAGTATGGTATTATCATGCGGGCGTACCATTAACAATTCATATGATAACACCACAGGGTGATTATCAATCGATAGAATTAGGCCCTTTCATATCAAAAGGCAATTTAATGCAATGTATCGTGCCTAAAGGTACAATCTTTGCCTCTAGTTTAAGAGAGGCAGAAGGATACAGTTTAGTGGGATGTATGTGTCAACCAGCATTCGACTTTAATCACTTTGAGTTGTTCAGCCAACAAGAACTACTTGATAAATATCCTCAACATAAAGAGATTATTCAGCGTTATGCGCTTAAAAATAAACAATAATATGCAGTCCAGATAAAGCTACATACAGCCTGGTGGTTACTTTCATGACTTTAAGGCTTCATGTAGCTTTTTCTTTATGGCTTTACCCAGGCTCTAATTATTTTGTAGCTTTCTAAAAATTTAGATAAAAAAAGATTTTTTCTATTAAATACGAGTATTTTTATCAATATTCCCTAAAATTTGTAGAGATGTAGTAAAATAAATATGAAAATTTAAAAGATTTTACGTGCGTATTTCAAATAGGAATGGCTAAAGATGACATCAATAGGTCAGTTTAATATAATAATTACAAGGAGTTGGTGGCTTTATGAAAATTAAATATATAGATAAACGTCACTGGCGTCGCCTTATAGAACGTGATTACATAGAAGTTAAGGTAAATAATAATAGATTCAAGGGTATTATTGGATTGGTCACGATGAAGAAGGTCCGTGAGCCTCTAGAGGTGACGGTAGTTGGCCAGAATATAATTGTTGCTAATGACAATTATCAATGGTTACAGATTTTGCCAGAAAAGAAACGCTATAGTATTACTGCAATGTTTGATGATAAAGGTAATCCATTGGAATATTATTTCGATATTAATATAAAAAATGTTATTCAAAAGGGAAATGCTAGAACTTTAGATTTATTTTTAGATGTTCTAGTTTTACCCTCCACAGGTGAATATGAACTAGTAGATGAACAAGATTTAGAACTTGCATTACAAAATGGACAAATCACTCAGAAACAATATCATGAAGCATATATTATAGCGCATCAATTAATGATAGAAATTAATGAAAATTTCGAGGATGTTCATCATCGTATTATGCACTGTTATAACAAGATGATTAGTAAGTTAAAGAAACCGAAAAATCATAAAACATATAAAGAACATATTAAACATCATAGTTCCCGTACAAAGTAAATATGTTCTTATAATTAGTTTCATAATGAAAATAGAAAAATAAAGAAAACGCGAATTAAAAATATGCTTCAGGAACGTAAGATTAAAGTTTCAAAATTGAAATTTATCGCTCATAGCCACGTTCATGGATAAACATAAGTAGGGGGGGACGCTATGAAAATTGAAGATTATCAATTGTTAATTACATTAGATGAAACTAAAACATTACGTAAAGCAGCAGAGATTCTATATATTTCGCAACCTGCTGTTACACAACGTTTAAAAGCTATTGAAAACTCATTTGGCGTAGATATATTTATTCGTACGAAAAAGCAATTAATCACTACGACTGAGGGCGTTATGATTATTGAACATGCGCGTGATATGTTGAAACGGGAGCAATTGTTTTTTGATAAAATGCAAGCGCATATTGGAGAGGTGAATGGAACGATATCAATTGGTTGTTCATCACTTATTGGTCAAACCTTATTACCTGAGGTGCTTAGTTTATATAATTCTCAATTTCCAAATGTCGAAATTCAAGTACAAGTTGGCTCTACGGAACAAATTAAAGCTAATCATCGAGATTATCACGTGATGATTACGCGAGGCAATAAAGTCATGAATTTAACGAATACTCATTTGTTTGATGATGACCATTATTTCATTTTCCCAAAAGAAAAGAAAGACGAGGTTGCGCAATTACCATTCATAGAATTTCAAGCTGACCCTATATATATTAGTCAGATTAAAGAATGGTATAACGAAAACTTTGGTCAAGATTATCATGCCACAATTACAGTTGACCAGGTTGCCACTTGTAAAGAAATGCTAGTGAGTGGTGTAGGGGTAACTATTTTGCCTGAAATAATGATGAAGAATATAGATAAGAATATGTTTGAATTTGAAAAGGTAAATATTGATTCTCAACCTCTAATACGTTCAACTTATATGAGTTATGATGGTAGTATGTTGCAACTTCCACAAGTTGAATCATTTGTGACACTCATGCTTAACTTTATCAGATAGATAGGTAAATACTATCATTCTACTAGATAAGAACGATTGCTATCGACATCTAGTTTAGAAGGTGCTTCAATACAGTTAAAAAGCGTAGAAATTATATACGAGGCGGAGAAACGTTAAAAAGTTACGCTAGTCTCCATTTTCTCAGTAATCTATAAGATAATGAAACGTATTAACGTTTGTTTAAAGTCTGGAATAGAGGTAGAAATTATGTTTTTAGCACTATTACAAATTAAAAACTATAAATTATTTGTTGTTAATATGATGCTTCTAGGGATGGGTATCGCCATTACTGTACCTTACTTCGTATTATTTGCAACAAAAGAATTAGGGATGTCGACGAATGAATTTGGTATTCTACTTGCTTTAGCTGCGGTAAGTCAATTTACTGTCAATTCAATTGTAGCTCGATTTTCAGATACGTATAACATTAACAGGAAATTTTTAATTATTAGTGCTTTATTAATGGGCGCTATTAGTTTCTCAATTTATTTTTATATTCATCATATATGGTTGTTTATTATTGTCTATGCAATCTTTCAAGGACTATTTGCGCCGGCAATGCCTCAATTGTATGCATCTGCACGAGAGTCTATCAATGTGTCATCCTCTAAAGATAATGCGAAGTTCGCTAACACCGTCTTGCGTTCAATGTTTTCATTTGGCTTTCTATTTGGTCCGTTAATCGGCGCCTATTTAATTCAGTTTCTAGGTTACGCTGGTTTATTCGGAGGCACAGTAAGCATCTTGCTATTTACCTTAATACTACAAATCTTTTTTTATAAAGATTTAAATTTAGCGCCCGCTGAACATGTAAGTGGCACTACCAATATCGAGAAAACTGCACCAAATATGTTTAAAGATAAAACATTATTTATCCCTTTTATTGCTTTCATTTTATTACATATCGGACAATGGATGTATACGATGAATATGCCATTATTCGTTACTGATCATTTAAAAGAACAGGAAGGTTACGTTGGAACCCTTGCGAGTCTATGTGCTGGTTTAGAAGTGCCATTTATGGTTATTTTAGGTGTTCTAGCGTCTAGACTAGAAACACGCACATTATTAATTATCGGTGCGATTAGTGGAGGGACATTTTATTTTAGTATCGGATTTTTTGAGAACATTTATATGATGATGATTGGACAAGTATTTTTAGCGCTATTCTTAGCCATTCTTTTAGGTTTAGGCATTAGTTATTTTCAAGATATTTTACCTGATTTCCCGGGTTATGCTTCTACATTATTCGCGAATGCAATGGTAATTGGGCAATTATTAGGAAATTTATTAGGTGGGGCTATGAGTCATTGGGTCGGCTTGGAAAATGTCTTTTACGTTTCAGCCTCGTCCATTTTCTTAGGCATGATCTTGATATTCTTTACGAAGGAACAAAAATATACTAAAGCGAATGTGAGTGTGAAATAATGGCAGTAATATTATGGATATTAATTATATTAGCGTTTATTTTAGCATTTGTTGGATTAATTAAGCCGATTATTCCCTCAGTGTTAGTATTGTGGGTAGGGTTTTTAATCTATCAATTTGGATTTAGTGAACAGGACTGTCGTGGATATTTTACGTAGCTATGGTACTCTTTACAGTATTTATTCTAGTATCAGACTTCTTAATGAATAAGTACTTTGTAAATCGCTTTGGAGGTTCGAAACTAGGTGAATATGCAGCGCTTGTCGGAGTTATTATTGGGTGTTTTGTATTCCCACCATTCGGTATTATTATTGTACCTTTCTTGGCTGTTTTAATTGTTGAATTGATACAAGATTTTAATTTTGGAAAAGCATTAAAAGCAAGCTTAGGTTCAGTTATGGCTTTCTTAGCAAGTACAGTGGCCCAAGCGCTTATTATGATTATTATGGTAATTTGGTTCTTTATTGATGTATTCTTAGTCAAATAAATTTAAATAGGAGCGAAACAAGAAATTCGTGATGTACACGAAATGTCAGTTTCGCTCCTATTTTTAATAAAAAATTATAATACAGTGTTAGAATTTTTATTTCCAAAATGATGTTCAATATAAAATGCGATAGGCGTAATAATCAAAGATAGTATAATAAATGACCAATTACTGATTAATATATATGGTCCAAAAGCTAAAAATGATTGTGGTATAAAAAACACATAGAAAAGTGCTACTAATAAAAGGGCAATAATACAATAATTGAACCACCATATCCAATGAGAATTATTAAAACTTTGAAGTTGAACGGTCTTAAAAATAACTAAGACAAATAAGAAAATAATAAACAATCCTGCAATAACAATAAGCGGGAAGGTATATAAATAAACCTCATTATTATTCCCACCAATAAAGAAGCCAATAAACCCTTTAAAAAAGCAAAATATACCAATAAGGAAGATGAAATTTCTACAAATATATTTAATTATATTTTGAAACGTTTCATTCGGTAATGACTTAATTTCTTTTTCAGCGTGTGCTCTTGGATTATGTTCGAAGAATTCCAACGCCAATATGCCTTCATCTTCAGCTGCTAATAACCTCTTTAATATACGGCTTAGCATTAATTCACTGTCATGAGGATTCACACGTAAATCAGCTCGAACATAGGTCATATAATTTTCAAAAATTTCTCTATCTGTATTATTTAGGCGCAATGATTTCACGTTATTTTCACGTGTTAATTTTGCAGTGGATTTCATTCGCTAAACTCCTCAACGTCTAAAACTTTTTATTTTTTAAAATAGTAGGTTAATATATGTGAATTATGAATAATCATATCATAGATAACTTGAGATTATAATATTGAAAAGTTGTTCTCTTGCGTATTAATATAGAGACAACATTTTTACTCCAGTTTCATGATATTGAACGTCGTGATATAACTTTTCAAGAAATAAATAAAATATATTTATGCCTTTATTAATTTAATAATAAATCTTTGAAAACTTGCTAGGGCCAGTAGGTGAATAAATGATTAGACGGCGATTTCATGTTAAAATAAGTTATATTGACTTGTATTTAAAGGAGAAAAGCATGAAAAAATGGTTGGTACTTTTACTGTCGGCTACGTTAATGTTGTCAGCATGTGGTAAAAGTGATGAAAGAGCATCATTGGAAAAAGATATTAAGCAATTACAAAAAGAAAATGATGATTTGAAAAGTCAAAAGAAAGATTTAGAAAAACAAAAAGAAAAATTAAATGATCAACGTGAAAAGTTACAGAAAGAAGTAGACGAATCGGTAGCCCATGAGTCATCTAAAGCAAGTTCAGATGATGAGGAAAAAGAGAGCAACGATAGTTCGGATGAATCATCGGATGATACAAGTAACACTAGTTCCTCTGAAAGTAATACATCGTCTGATGCCCAGTCAAATAGTGATTCGAAAAGCATGAATGCTAGTGGTAACGCTAACCATTCTAACTCAAATAAGTCTACTACCCAATCTGAAAATTCTACTAAGACTAACTCTACCGAGGACAGCTCAATTGAAAATAAAGAGGCTAATACTTCTAGCGAACAAGGAAGCTCTGATGAAGGAATGCAAAGTACTAATGAATAAATTAGGCTAAGGCTTTAATGTTTTATGTGCTAGGGAAACGATAAATAGTGTTTGACCTCTAATAGTAATAGGCAAGTAAGTTTGACTAGAGGGTGCGAAGGGTAAAACTTATTCAAATACAATTTGAGTGATAAGGTTACATATTTTAATAAAATATAAGCTAGAAAAGTTTTAATATTTAATAATTTAGAAAAAACATAAATAATGTATTGGAGAGATGAGATATGCATGAACAAGATTTTCATATTTTAGAAGGTCGTGAAATGACTTTACCAGAATTAGGTCGCGAAATTGAGAATATCACTGGACGTACAATTGTAGATTCAACGGGAGAAATTAAACGTGTGGTAGCGCATTTACCAAATTTCGAATCAGATACAGATACGTTTGTCGCAACATTCAAACTGAATCACCGCAATGATTTTGTGGATGCCACTGTCATTGCACCAAAAGAGGAACGTAATCGTTTGAAAGAAATACCTGTCCATATTAAACTTGTAAGTTATATTTCTAAAGCTTAATAAAACATATTAATTAAAATTAATTATAAATTAAGTGTGTTATGGAACAGGACCCATATCGCACTTTTTTATTAATCGTATTTTCTCTGCAATGGAGTGTTGATTATGGTAGTTTACATTGAAACTGAAAGATTAAAGTTACGAGATTGGGAAGCAACTGACTTATTGCCATTTCAGAAAATGAACGCCAACCCGCAAGTAAGACGCTATTTTCCAAGTTTGTTAAGCTATCGTCGTTCTGAATTAGATATGCATAAGATGGACGATATTCTTAGAAAAGAGAAAATAGGGTTATTTGCCGTGGAATTAAAAGAAACTGGAGAATGGCTTGGTTATATAGGCATCAATTATTTGCCGGAAGACAGCAAATATCCCTTTGATGAATTACCTATTTATGAAATTGGATGGCGACTTATTCCCGAAGTATGGGGGAATGGCCTTGCTACAGAAGGTGCAACGGCGGTGTTAAAATATGCCAAAGAGAAGGGCATCACCGAGGTTTATAGTTTTACTGCTGAGAATAATTTACCTTCTAGAAAAGTAATGGAAAAAATTGGGATGACCTTTTATGATAACTTTGAAATGCCAGAGCTTAGCAAATATCATATGTTAAAAAGACAAGTCCGTTACTATAAAGATTTATCATTATAAGATAATAACCGTGTCATAAATAGATCTGAATGGAAGAAAAAGATGAACTTCTTTTGCTTTTCAGATTTATTATTATGCCACGGCTTTTTTATTACAAATATTAAAATTCATAAGTGATTAATCGTATGTACGCACGCCCAGTGGTTTATAATTAAGCAATCCTTTAATTAATTCTTCTTTAGTATCATAAAGAGGGGCAAGTGCGCGATATTTCTCATCAATAAAACCTTCTTTAATCATATGCTCGATTAAACTTTGAAGCGGTTCAAAGAAACCATTTAAATTAAAGACACCAATCGGTTTTTGGTGAAGACCAATTTGTGCCCAACTATACATTTCAAAGAATTCTTCAAGGGAACCGGCACCACCTGGGGCGATTACAAACGCATCAGCAAGGTCTGCCATTTTTTCTTTACGTTGATGCATGGAATCGACTAAGATGAGTTCACTTACATTTTGACTTGTAATTTCTTTCTCATCTAGCATTTTAGGCATGACACCAATCGCATGACCACCATAATCTAATACGCCATCTTGAATGGCGCCCATTATCCCTACAGACCCAGCACCAAAGATAAGTTCATAACCTTGCTCTGCCATATATTTACCTAATTCATACGCTTCTTTAACGTAAGTCTCATCTTTACCTTTACTAGCACCACAATATACTGCAATACGCTTCATTACGCATCATCCTCCTTAAGTTGATTCACTACTTTATTAAATGTCATTCTAAATTGATGTCTATCTTCCTTTGAAAAAGGGGGAGGCCCTTTGTGTCGACCGCCTTGTTTCCTAATCTGAGCATTATTATAACGCTGTTGAAGTAACATATCTATATTACTATCGTTGTATATATGTCCTTTATGATGCATTACTATCTTAGCTTTAGATAATAATAAACTAGCTAAACCATAATCTTGCGTAATAACAATATCGTCTTTAGTAACTAGCTGAACGATTTTATAATCGACGGCATCAGGCCCGCCATCAATATACAACGTGTTAACATGTTCAGGGTATATTTTATTTGAATAGTGACTAAAACTGCGTAAAATCGTAACAAAAATGCCTGTCCCAGTAGTTAACTCAATTACTGAATCAACTACTGGACAAGCATCTCCATCGATAAGTACTGTTGTCATAATAAATTACGCCTTATTATTATCGTCTAATTTATTTTGGATAACCACACTATCTGCATCATAATCTTCGTACTTTTTCATTTCTTTAATACGTGCTTTTTCATTTTGCTTTTGAATTTTTTCTTCGTCTTTATGACGTTGTTCGATATTTTTTTGAAGTTTTTTATCTAATTTTTTAACTCCTTTTTTATTTTCTTTTTCTAGCTTTTCGCCCTTTTTCTCAGTATCTTCATCAAGTTTACCAGGTGTTAAACCTACTTGTTCTTGATATTTTTGAGTTTTTTTCATATCTTTAATACGTTCTTTTTCATTCTTTTCACGTGCTTTTTCTTCTTCTTTATGACGTTGTTCAATATTTTTTTGAAGCTTTTTATTCATTTTGTCAGCTTCTTTGCGATTTTTCTTCGCTAATTTTTCACCTTTTTTTTCAATATATTCAGGATCATTTTCTTTAGCGATTTTTTTCAATTCACGTTTATTATCGAACTCTTGTTTTTTATCGCCAACATACTCTTTTACATCTGAAGCTTTATTAGCAATTGTATGACCAGCGTTTGTAGTAGCGTTTGTCGCTTTTTGAACCTCAGGATGAGATTTAATACGTTTACGTTCCACTACTAGTGGCACAATAAAAATTGGTAATACATTAATCGCTGTTTTAATTATCTTCTTTTTGTCCATACGCGTTGCCTCCATTAGATTTATTATTCTCTTCAATACCCTATGATACATGAAACTAAACGGTTTCACTAGCTATAATACTCATAGCAATGAGCCTTAATAAGACGAGTGTCTCCTGTATTTTAATGTTAAAATTACTGAATATACATTCACAATACAAAAATAAGCTTAAAGATCATTTCTAAACTGAAATTCATCTCTAAGCTTATCATTATTAAATATAGAAGTCATACATACTTAGAAATTAAATTCCTTTACCGATACCGAAACCAAAGTAAAGAATAGCAATAATAACTACTAATACAATACGATAAATCGCAAACGGAACTAATTTAACTCTATTAATTAAATGTAAGAATGTCTTAATTGCAATTAAACCAACAATAAAAGCTGCTAAAAATCCGATTAGATAGAACGGAAGATGTGCAAGTTCAATATATTGATAATTTTTAACTAATGATAATGCACTTGCTGCTAACATAATTGGAACAGCCATAATGAAAGTGAAGTCTGAAGCTGATTTGTGATCTAACTTCATCAAGACACCTGTTGAAATAGTTGAACCAGATCTACTGAATCCAGGCCACATTGCTATGGCTTGAGAAATCCCAATTACAAAGGCTTGAACATAACTAAGTTGGTCTACAGTTTGAGGATTACGAACCTTTTCATTATATTTATCAGCAATAATCATATAAATCGCACCAAGGAATAAACCAATCATAACAGTAGGTACACTGAATAAATGGTCCTCGATAAAATCGTCAAATAAGACACCTAAGATACCTGCTGGAATCATCCCTACTAACACGTGTAATAAATTTAAACGACGTGGTTTAGAGCGAAACTCTTCATTAACCGAAACATGTCTATATTTTCCAATGTGTAACATTTCGAAATAACGTTCACGGAAGACCCATGCGGCTGCAAAGACTGAACCTAATTGGATAACGACTTTAAAAGTAAAAGCGGAATGGGGGCCTAAAAATTCCGTTGATTTCAACCACATGTTATCAACTAGAATCATATGGCCAGTAGAAGATACCGGAGCAAACTCAGTTAAACCTTCAACGATTCCTAGAATAAGCCCCTTGATAAACTCAATAATAATCATAAGAAACCTCTTTCTTTTATTTAAAAATTAATTTTATAGTTTTAAAAAATAGATTGTTGTCAAAATTCACTTTACTATAATATCACATTAAATTACGACTTTGCTAATGATTATAAAGAAGAATGACAAAATCATGTACGATTAAAAAAGACTAGTAATTCAAAAATCTATATTTAAAAATTTATTGCCATTATATTGTCACTAATTTTCAAAAGGTATTAAATGCCAAAATAACAATAAGCTCTTATAATAGAAAATTAGGTGAAGTTAAAGTGAAAAAACTAATGAATTTAGTCTTTAATTATAAATTTTTCCCAGTATTAATGGGAATAACTAGTTTTCTTTTAGCAGTAAGCGTAGTCATTCAAAATGTGAGTATCGCAGAATTTTTAAATCGTGTACTCTATCATAACACTAAAAATATCTTTTCTTTATTACTCATCATTTTCATCGTACTAATAGCACGAGTAACATTTAACATGTTTAATTTACGACTTGGAGATCGATTAGCTATGAAAGTGAAACATCAGTTACGTAAACAAGTCTTGCTTAAACACTCATCCACTCCAATCGGGACTCAAATTAATATTCTAACTGAGGTCATTGATGGGTTGGCACCATTTTTCAAAAGTTATTTGCCACAAGTTTTCAAATCTATGATGATACCTTTGATGATTATCATCGCCATGTGCTTTATCCACTTAAATACAGCACTTATTATGATGGTAACAGCACCATTTATACCTCTCTTCTATATTATCTTTGGCTTAAAAACACGTGACGAATCTAAAGAGCAAATGAACTATCTAAATCAATTCAGTCAACGATTTTTAAACGTAGCCAAAGGATTAATTACTTTGAAATTATTTAGACGTACCAATCAAGCAGAAACCCTTATCTACGAAGATAGTACGCGTTTTAGAGATTTAACGATGCGTATCTTAAAAAGCGCATTTCTTTCAGGGCTCATGCTCGAATTTATTAGTATGCTCGGAATAGGCTTAGTCGCTTTAGAAGCAGCACTTAGTCTTGTTGTTTTTCATCATATTGATTTTAAAACAGCAGCTATTGCGGTCATCCTAGCACCGGAGTTTTATAATGCTATCAAAGATTTAGGACAAGCTTTTCATACTGGTAAGCAAAGTGAAGGGTCTAGTGATATCGTTTTTGGATTTTTAAATACTGAAAATGCAGTGCGCAATCGTACACCAGAAATTGTAACTACCCAAGACAACCAAATTGAAATGACAGACGTCGCATTTCAATATGATGAGAAATCTTCATTTGCAATTCAGAACCTATCATTAAGCATAAAACAAGGTGAAAAAATTGCCATTGTAGGGCCAAGTGGTGCCGGTAAAACAACATTAGCGAAGCTACTAACTCAAACACTGAAATCAACAAATGGTCAGGTAACATTCAACGCAAAAGTAAAACAAATCGGAATGTTAAGTCAACAGCCTTATATTTTTGCAGCAACAATTAAAGATAATATTGCCATGTTTAAAACTATTTCTGATGACAAGGTACTTCAAGTTCTCGACTGGGTGGGGCTGAAAGAAAAAGTCATGTCATTAAAGGATGGCGTTTATACACGTATCGGTGAAGGTGGAGAAACAATGTCTGGAGGCCAAATGCGACGCCTAGAGTTATCTCGTATATTATTAATGAATCCCGATATTGTTGTCTTTGATGAGCCAACGACTGGCCTTGATATTGAAACAGAACGAGTGATACAAAAAGCTATCGACCAACACTTTCAACATACGACCATGATTATTATTGCCCATCGTGATTCAACTATTCGTCAAGCGACAAGACGACTATATATTAATGAGGGACAGTTAGTACAGGACGATTCAACTATTTCAGTAAGTTTAACAAAAGGTGGTGAAGAATCATGAAATCACATATCAAATTTCGACCAGATAGAGACTTGATATTAGCCATCTTAACGGGTATAGGGGGAAGCCTCGTAGCTTTAGCTATGTTTTTCTTAAGTGGCTATATGGTAACTCAAAGTGCGTTAGGGGCGCCGTTATATGCCTTGATGGTATTAGTGGTGTCAGTAAAACTTTTCGGTTTCTTACGTGCAATCGCGCGGTACGGGGAACGTTTATTATCTCATAGAACGACTTTTACAATGTTACGCGATGTGAGAGTTCAATTTTTAAAACGATTTATTCCACGTGTTCCACATGTTTATCGTAAATATTCATCTAGTGACTTACTGTCAAAAATGATTAATAAGGTTGAAGCGCTACAGAATATTTATTTACGTGTCTACTATCCTCCTATTGTTATAGGATTTACTGCGCTTATAGCTACAGTAACGTTGATTTATTTTAGCGTTGCACATGCGCTAATTATCGTCATAAGTATGCTTGGTTCTTTATGGCTTGTACCTTGGATTAGTGCGCGACGCGCGTATACACTTAAACGTCAAGTAGCTTTTCAACAACGTCAAATGTTAACACGGTTTTATGATTACAAAGAAGGTTATGAAGAGTTAAAACGTTTTAATCAAAATGAAGACTATTATCAAGGTGTTTTAGCATCATTGCGCCAATATGATGAATCGCAAGCGAAGGAAACACGTTTTTTAACAATGTACGATTATATACTTAATGTAATTGCTATGATTGCACTATTTGCAAGTTTGACACTTGGTTTTATGCAAGTTGAAAATGGCCAACTAAATGTGATCTATTTAACAAGTATAGTACTAATGATGCTAACGTTATTCGAACAGGCAGTGCCAATGAGTAACGTCGCGTATTATAAGGCGGACACCGATGAAGCATTATCAGATTTAAATGAACTTCTCGATTATCCGGTTGTAGAAGATAATAAACATCTTATGCCTCCTCAAAAAAACGTCTTTGAAATTAAAAATATGAATTTCAGTTATTTAAATCAAGAAATTCCGGTTTTAAAAAATATTAATCTTACTATTCATAAAGGAGAAAAAGTAGCTATTATTGGGCCTTCTGGTTCTGGTAAAAGTTCACTTTTACAAATAATGAGTGGTTTGTATGATATTGAACAGGGAGAAGTGTTATTTAATCAACAACAAGTCAGTCATATTATCGAAGATGAACGTTATAGCGCAATTAATGCGTTATTACAAACACAACAGTTGTTTGATGGTGCCATTCGGTTTAATTTATTTTCAGATCAAAAAGATGAAACACTCATTAACGTGTTAGACAGCTTAAACCTTGGTCATTTAGATATTGACCAACACATCGAAATCGATGGTAGTGGATTGTCTGGCGGAGAGGTACAACGTCTTGCGCTAGCGCGTCTATTTCTTAAAGAAGCGAATGTTTGGCTATTAGATGAACCAACGACTGCTTTAGACGAAGAGAATACACGAATTGCTATGAAGTTAATTCAAGCACACGCTGAAACACTTATTGTAGCAACACATGATTTACAATTATTACCACAATTTGATACTATCGTCGTGATTATCGATGGTGAAATCGTTGAGCAAGGTAGCTATGACGTATTATGTAAGCGTGACAGCTATTTAAGTCATATTTTGAGAAATAATAGTAACGCTCAACCAGTTAAATCATAATTCTAACAAAAAGCCTGAGATATCTTCGTTGGAAAGATAACTCAGGCTTTTCGTTACTGGTAAATGTATAACAATTGATTTGAAGTAAATAACTTTAATTGGCTTAGTATTAGCATGTCATTCTACTTAGATTGCGTAAAAGCGTTGATGACTTTACCTAATAGACGATTGAGCTCATGCACTTCGTCATTACTTAACGAAGAAGCGGTAGCAACCTTTTGTGATGCTGTGCTTAATTCAGGTTTGATTTTTTCACTTTTTTCAGTGAGGTGAATAAATACTTCACGTTGATCTACTTCAGAACGTTCACGTTTGATTAAATCAACTTGTTCCATTCTTTTTAATAAAGGTGATACTGTTCCAGTATCTAATGCTAATTCTGTTACAACCTTTTTGACATTTACAGGAGATTCATCCCATAAGATACTTAACACTAAAAATTGTGGATAAGTAAGGTTATACTTTTTAAAGACTTTGTTTGAATAGTAGCGATTAACCTGTCTTTGAGCATTGTACAAACTAAAGCATAGTTGCTCTTTCAAATTATGTTGTTCAGACATTAAAGTTCTCCTCCAGACATTCTATCCGTCTCTCTATATATCGGATTAAATTTCGTCTATGTTGTATAAAATATACATTGCAACACACTTCGTTTTAATGCCATACTAAAATTAAAGTATGCTTAAATTCTAGAAGAAAATTCAATTTTAATCAAGTATAATCTAAAATATATAGATATATTATCGAATTTATATAAAAATTTAAAAGAAAAGAGAATTTAATATGATTAATAATAAAAATGAAAAAATATCTATTACAATTATAACTGGTTTTCTAGGAAGTGGTAAGACTACATTTCTCAAACATTATATAGACCAATTA
>NZ_PPRG01000002.1 GCF_002902625.1 Staphylococcus devriesei | reverse complement strand
ACATTATATAGACCAATTATTAAAACAAGATGAGAAAATAACAATCGTAATGAACGAATTTGGAAATTTTGATGTAGATAGTTTAGTAATAGGAGAGAATGTTTCTATTAAATCGCTTGTTAATGGATGCGTATGTTGCGACTTAAATGAAGATTTAGTTCAACAATTAAAAGTAATTATAGCACAAGGTCAGACGAATCATATCATTATAGAAGCTACAGGCATTGCACACCCGCTTGAAATATTTGCTGCTTGCCAAGACCCAGCAGTAGTTAAACAAGTGAAAGTACCACAAATTATTGGAATAGTAGATGCACAACGATTTTCAAAAAAAGAAGATTATAGTCACTCAACTTCGCATTTGATGGAAGAACAACTGAAATGTAGTGATGCAATGATTATTAATAAAGTAGATTTAATTGATGACTCAGGTCTTCAAAATATACATAATGAGTTGAGTAAGCTTAATCCGAATGCTCTAAGAATAGCTACGACATATAGTCAAATAGATATTGAACAATTACATAAACATCATTATTCAAAAGCATTCGATCATCATCATTCACATGTGCATCACCATGGCATTCAATCTATGCAATATACGTTTACTTCTCCTATCGACCGTCAGTTGTTTTATCAATTTATTATGCGCTTGCCGGATAATGTTTTACGTCTGAAAGGCTTTGTGAAATTTAGAGATCTTCCTGAAGCAATTTATGAATTTCAATATGCTATGGGATTACCAGATTACGGCATTATAAATAAAGAGGTACCATTAACGATTGTGTTAATTGGTGAAGAACTTGATACAGCGCGTTTACGTAATCAATTGGAGATGATTCAATTCACTTAAAACAAGTGATGATATGGCTGAATAGTTCAGAAGTTTGTCACATAAATAATATGCGAGTGTGATATTTTATATTAATAGTAGGAGGGTTTGCGCATGAATAATGAAGATAAACGTACGAAGCAAATTCGATTTGAATTTAAATGGATTACTATTCCGTATGTTATTTTTGCAATTATTGTATTATTAATTAATATTTTCTTTACGAATATAAAAATCTCTATGGCATTATTTGGTCTGTTCTTCGCTTATAATTTAGGGATACTCTTTGTAGCATTCGTGAATCGTTTTAAACGGACATTGATTTTAACACTTATTTTAACTATATTAAGTGCTGCCACATTCTTTATTTTATTATATGTATTCGGTCTTAATCGTGAAACACTCGGTTTAATTATTTAATGGTCAAACTTTAATAGGATTGAGTAGACGAAGCTAGATAGTGAAACTATACTTTTTCCACTTTCAGTCAACTACTACCTAATTATAGATCAAAGTATAATATCTTTTTTGCTTATCGCTCGGTTATACTCAAATACTAAACAATTTTATCCTAACCGCTCCTTTCTGTTCATTTAACACTATTACTTTTCGGGAAAAGGGGTAAAGTATATAAACTTTAGTCTCAGGAGTGAAACAATGAACATTGGCGTAATCCTTAATCGAGTTTTTCGGGTGAATAATAACCCGTTATTTGAATATATAAGTCAACAACAATATAATATTGATAAATGTTATCTTATTATCCCTCAAGAATTATTTGAAGAAGATGGTACAGAATTAAAAGAACGCTATTATTATGGAACGCTAGATAAGTTTTTAAAAGAACTATACAAACATGATATTGAGCCATTTTTAATTGATTATAGTCAACTAGGAGATTTTTCTAAGGATAAAGGGTTATCTGAAATTGTGGTAGCGGGAGATATTATGAGCTATCATCAAGAAGCTTATGACATACGTCATTTGAAGAAGGCATTTGAAAAATATGATGTCTCTGTGACCACCTTAAGAGCGAATCATTATTTCAAGCCTAGTTTGACAATGAATAAACAAGGCGAACCTTATAAGGTGTTTACTAGTTTCTATAAAGCGCATCGCGCTAAACTACGTCAACATGCTGCATATGATTATAAATTGAATGATATTGCAAAGATTGCCATCAAGTCGCAACAGACCCTTGATAAAGAATTTGCCCAAGAAGGTCTGTCAGAAAGCCAAGCAACAAAAAACTGGAACGAATATTTAGATAATGACATACAAAATTATGACACTAATCGTGAGTATTTACCGGAAGTATTAACGAGCCAACTCAGTATTGTATTAGCTTATGGGCTTATTGATATTAACCAAATTATAACTCAACTATTAGAAAGTTATGAAGAAGATGAAAGTAATATTGAAAAATTTATTAGAGAGCTAATGTTCCGTGAATTTTATTACGTCTTAATGACTCAATACCCTAATACGGCGCACGAAGCTTTCAATGAAAAATATCGTCAAATTAAGTGGTTTAATGATAATGAAAATTTCCAACGTTGGTGTGAAGAGCAAACTGGCTTTCCGTTAGTAGATGCAGCCATGGCGGAGTTAAATAACACAGGTTTTATGCATAACCGTATGAGAATGGTAGTGTCTCAGTTTTTAACAAAAGATTTATTTATAGATTGGACATGGGGAGAAGACTATTTTAGAAAGAAATTAATCGATTTCGATTCTGCATCAAACGTTCATGGTTGGCAATGGTCAGCCTCAACAGGCACAGATGCGGTACCATACTTTAGAATGTTTAACCCAATTCGTCAAAGTGAACGTTTTGATAAAGATGCTTTATATATTAAGAAGTTTATACCTCTCTTTGATGACATTTCAGCTAAATTGATACATGATCCACTCAAAAATAAAACCCAACTAGAAGAAGAAGGTATAAAGTTGGGAACAGATTATCCTAAACCAATCGTGAATCATAAAAACGCTAGAGAACATGTTATGGAGACGTTTAAGAGTATTTAAGCATAGCAAAAGCTCGAGTAGTCAAGGGCCTTTATTAGGAAGCGCCTAAACTACTCGAGCTTTATTTCTTTATACTCATCTAATCTATAGTCTACTTAAAAACAAATAGACAAATATATACGGCTATATATTCGAAGAAAGTAATGATATACATATATTTTAATCTGAGTTTAACGTTTAATGGAACGTTCCAATTTGGATAACGACGTTCGTAGTAGAAGACTTGTATAAGGAATAGTCCAATACCAAGTGGCAATAATGTCAGAATAATACTGTGTAATAAACTAAATCCAATCACATGAAAGAAATGACCGATAATCAGTTGCAAAGCTACTAATATAATTAAAAGCATTAGAATATTTAACATCATTTTGCAACGCGCACTCCCTTCACAAAGACAATGATGACAGCTTGTAACAGAACCATCAACAAAATAAACGTAATAGTGTGTGTATTCATTGATGAAATGACTTGGTGAACAATTTTAAATGGTTCAGTGATTAAATGTATAGTGTGGAATCTTAAGAAACGGCCCATATAAATGCCTAAACCATTTAAAAACATAAGGATAATTATTAATGAACGATTAAACCACATTTTCGAAGTGAAATGTAATAATTCGATGTAAATAAGAATCATACAATAGATGGCTAAAAAGACACCAAGTAATAAATAAGTGAAATAAATCCATTCCATTATATTGAGTCGCATATAAAAATCAAAAGTAAATTGATTTAAATGAATTAAATCCGTCAACATATAGAATGTATTTGGAACTAATAAGATAAAAATCAAACTAAACACAATAAATAACGGCCACTCAAACGTTTTTCTAGGTCTAAATAATCTTAAGAGTAAACACAATTCGAAAGGCACGTACGCTAGGAATAGATTTAAACTCATAAAATTAAAGACCCGTGTTTCAAATAACGAAATTATAAAAAGAATAATAAAATATATTCTCGCAATATAACGTGCGGTCATGTTAAACACTACTTTCTTAATTTATTAATTATAAGGCTCATTTAAGTTAGTCAATTTTTAATAATAAACGTTCCCAAGATTGTAATCAAATAATTTAACAATATATTTTAAAGCTAAACTAAATACGACTCACAAAATGAATTTTAAATTAAGAAAATATAATTTTAAGTTGAACACATTTCATAAAAATACCGTAAAAGTAGTAAAATTAATTACTTAGTATTTAAAATTTACTATTGTAATATAGAGAAGAAATAGTATACAATGTCACGATATTGTATGATAAAGATGGGTTAAAATCTTACTTTTCTCATCACTCATTAACATTGCTAGGGCGAACTACGGAATATTTGAAAATATATAAGATTTCCGTCGTCACTCCCTAGATTTCTGTTAACAAACTCTCAATTAATGAAAAGAGGTGTGACCATGAAAAAACAATTATTTACACTCTACTTTAATATTTTCTTAATCTTCGTAGGGATTGGGCTAGTTATTCCAGTATTACCGGTATATTTAAAAGATTTAGGATTAAAAGGTAGTGATCTAGGCGTTTTAGTAGCAGTCTTTGCGTTATCACAAATGCTCATATCTCCATTTGGTGGTACGCTTGCAGATAAATTAGGTAAAAAATTAATCATCTGTATTGGCTTAAGTTTATTCGCAATTTCAGAATTCTTATTTGCAGTTGGACATAGTTTTTCTATTCTTATTATTTCAAGAATCTTAGGTGGTTTCAGTGCAGGAATGGTTATGCCGGGTGTAACAGGCATGATTGCCGATATTTCGCCTGCTAAAGATAAAGCGAAGAATTTCGGTTATATGTCAGCGATTATTAACTCAGGCTTTATACTCGGCCCGGGTATCGGAGGATTTTTAGCAGAATTTTCTCATCGGGCGCCCTTCTATTTTGCAGGTGTGCTAGGGGTATTAGCATTCATTATGTCTTTACTATTAATTCATAACCCACGTAAAGAAACAACAGAAGGTTTCCAAATGTTCGAAACGGAACAATTTTCTAAGATAAATTGGAAAGTATTTATTACACCTATCATTTTGACACTTGTTTTAGCTTTTGGATTATCATCATTTGAAACGTTGTTCTCATTATACACTTCAGAAAAAGCGCATTACACACCTCGTGACATTTCAATCGCTATTGTCGGTGGTGGTGTAGCAGGTGCGGTATTCCAAGTCTTCTTCTTTGATAAATTTATGAAATATATGACTGAATTAACATTCATTATTTGGTCACTACTCTATTCGGCGATAGTTCTAGGACTGCTCATTGTATCTAATAGCTATTGGTCTATCATGTTAATTAGTTTTATCGTCTTTATAGGATTTGACTTGATTCGCCCGGCACTAACTAATTATTTCTCAAATATTGCGGGCAACCGCCAAGGTTTCGCGGGAGGACTAAACTCCACATTCACTAGTATGGGTAACTTTGTAGGCCCACTTGTCGCTGGTATGCTCTTCGATATTAATTTAGAGTTTCCACTATATATGGCTATTATTGTAATGATTTTTGGTATTATAATTATTTTTGTTGAAAAGGCGATGCAAGCCAGTCGACGTCATAAACATTCATCACAATAAATAAACACTTAAAAAGTTAACAAAGAAATACTTTTTTTACATTTAAATTGATAATTTGTAACAATATAAAGTCGTTCGGTAATATAACTGTTACAAAGATTACAGTTATTTTAAATTGCAGTCTACCTAATTATTTTTACTCTATTTGTATGTTAAGATAAATAAAAATTAAGAGGAAATGTGGGTAAGGAGATGTATTTAAAAAACATACTTTTAGGTATGATAGCTGTAATTTTATCAATTTGTTTAGCTTTCTTATTATTTATTGCCACAAATCAAAACGCTTTGGCCAAAGTACATCAAACGATTTCTACATTTTCAAAGATGGGTAACGTATCAGCAATTGAAAATACATTAAATATCAACACTACTCACACGGCTAAAGCTTCTGAAAAAGATAACAATGAACGTAAAGCGGGAGTGCAATACAATCAATTACAAACTACGGAACAAGCAACTAATGAGAAGCATCAACATACGTATTCAACTGTAGAATGTAAAGCGTTTGCTCAAAATTATGCTGAACAACGTTATGGAAAAATAGTAGCATTAGATCAAACAGATGAAACAAGCCAAGATGTAACATTTTCTATTCATTCCAATCAAAGTAATCAACAAACTGAAATAGCGGTTGATAAAATTGGTAAAATTGATGCAACGTATAATAGGGGAAACTGATAGCGCCTTTTCTTAAATGAGAAAAGAGCGCTTTTTTCATTTAAGATAGTTTAGTAGTAAACTTATCTATATAAATTAATGAGGTGATAGCGTATGAAACATAAGAAAACCAATGCTATGCGTATGCTTGATAGAGCGAAGATTAAATACGAAGTAAATACGTATGAAGTAGGTAATGGACATATGGATGGCACCACAGTAGCGAAAATGGTTGGCGCCGATGTAAAAGAAGTTTATAAAACATTGGTGCTCGAAAATGCGAACCACGATCATTATGTGTTTGTTATTCCTGTAGATGAAACACTTGATATGAAAGCGGCAGCCCAAGTGGTAAATGAAAAGAAATTACAATTAATGCCTCTAGATAATTTAAAACAAGTTACGGGTTATATTAGAGGTGGGTGTTCGCCAGTGGGGATGAAACATTTATTTAAAACCACCCTTAATGATTCAGCTTTAGCACTTAATAAGATTATAGTAAGTGGCGGTCAACGTGGTATGCAAATTGTATTGGACGTTAATGATTTAATTGATATTACTCAAGCACAAATAGCAGATATTATTCAAAAATAAGGGGACAACTCATTTTGACGGAGCGGGACATAGGACCTTTGGAATTTTATAAAGGTTTCTGTCTCGCTCCTTTTTCTAAAAATTGATTGTTTTTGATTGTTTTTGATAATTTATGATTGAAAAATGTAAGCGTACACATTATAATACGGAGTGAAGTGGGGTGGTTATATGATTTCAGAAAAACGTTATGATTTGATTCTGCAAGAATTAAAACGTAAGGAGTTTTTAACGCTTCAAGAATTAATAGAACGAACAGGATGTAGTGCTTCAACTATCAGAAGAGACTTATCAAAACTTCAACAACTAGGACGTCTTCAACGGGTACACGGTGGAGCAACATTGAATGGCAATCGTCATAGCGAGCCAATCTTGTCAGATAAACTAACAAAGAATTTGAAAGAAAAGAAGGCAATTGGTAAAAAAGCAGCACAATTAATCCAAGACCATGATTGTATTTTTATGGATGCAGGTTCCTCAACCATTGAAATGATTCCATTTATTGAAGCTCGAGATGTCGTAGTCGTTACAAATGGTTTAACACATGTTGAAAAATTGCTTGCCCAAGGAATAAAAACGCTTATGATAGGCGGTCAAGTTAAAGAAACTACATTTGCGACGGTAGGGGCGAGTGCACTGACTACAATGAATCGTTATTGTTTTGATAAAGCTTTTCTAGGAATGAATGGATTAGATTTAAATTATGGTTTGACAACACCAGATGAAAAAGAAGCTTTGATTAAAGAGAAAACAATTGTGCAAGCTAATCGTTCGTATGTGTTACTAGATCATACAAAATTAGATGAAGTCTATTTTGCACATGTACCCATGGGTGATAATCACGTAGAAATCATCACCTCAAAACAAGCAACGACTCATAAACTTTTCAATAAATATCAAGAAAAATATCAATTTTTAGGAGGACAGTCATGATATATACAGTGACATTCAATCCATCCATCGATTACATCATGTTTACTGATGGGTTTGAACTTAAAGGGTTAAATAGAGCGACCGCTACATACAAATTTGCAGGCGGAAAAGGTATCAACGTTTCACGTGTATTAAACGAATTAGGTGTGCAATCTACTGCATTAGGATTTGTTGGGGGCTTTCCTGGCGATTTTATTACTAATGCATTAGAACAAAGTCATATTAAAACTGATTTTGTTAAGGTAGATGAAGATACAAGGATTAACGTTAAGCTTAAGTCTGGTGATGAAACTGAAATTAATGCACCTGGACCAAGCGTGACAGCATCCCAATTTGAGGCGTTACTTAATAAGATTAAACAAACGACTGATAACGATAATGTAATTGTAGCCGGTAGTGTTCCGAAAAGTATTCCGAGTGATGCTTATGCACAAATTGCAGAAATTACGCATCAAACAGGTGCTCGACTAGTTGTCGATGCGGAAAAGGACTTGGTTAATACAGTATTAAAATATCAACCACTATTTATTAAACCTAATAAAGATGAATTAGAAGAAATGTTTAATATAAAAGTTCAAACGGATCAAGATGTGGTCACATATGGTCGCCGAATTTTAAAGGAAGGTGCACAATCCGTCATTATATCATTAGGTGGAGAAGGCGCTATTTATATCGATGCACAACGTAGTATTAAAGCTCAAAATCCACAAGGCAAAGTGATTAATACAGTAGGTTCAGGAGATAGCACAGTTGCTGGAATGGTAGCTGGACTTGAAGCAGGATTATCACTTGAAGACGCATTTAGCCAAGCGGTAGCTTCAGGTACGGCAACGGCTTTCACTGAGGATTTAGCGACGCATGAAGATATAGAAGAAATTAAATCACAAGTAACGATTACAGTACTTGATGGGGAGTGAAATAAATGAGAATAACAGAATTATTAACTAAAGATACAATCGCTATGGATTTATCAGCTTCTGATAAAAATGGCGTTATTGATGAATTGGTTTACCAATTAGATAAAGCAGGTAAATTAAGCGATATTGCACAATTTAAAGAAGCGATTCATAATCGTGAATCACAAAGTACAACAGGTATTGGAGAAGGTATTGCAATTCCACATGCGAAAGTCGCTGCAGTGAAGTCACCAGCTATCGCATTTGGTAAATCTAAAGAAGGCGTTGACTATCAAAGTTTAGATGGACAACCTGCTCATTTATTCTTTATGATTGCTGCTCCAGAGGGTGGCGCTCAAACTCATTTAGATGCTTTAGCTAAATTATCTGGTATCTTAATGGATGATAAAGTGAGAGAAAGCTTATTACATGCTAATTCTCCTGAAGAAGTACTTCAAATTATCGATAATGCTGATGATGAAGCTACTAAGGAAGAAGAACAAGAAGCTAGCGCCACAGGTGATGTAGCTACTGGTTCTACGGACGCCACAAATTCAGATGAGCCTTATGTGCTTGCGGTAACTGCTTGTCCAACAGGCATTGCTCATACGTATATGGCACGTGATGCCTTGAAAAAACAAGCAGATAAAATGGGCGTTAAAATGAAAGTTGAAACCAATGGCTCTGGTGGTATTAAAAATCATCTAACGCAACAA
Organism: Staphylococcus devriesei; assembly: GCF_002902625.1. Classification (GTDB taxonomy): domain Bacteria; phylum Bacillota; class Bacilli; order Staphylococcales; family Staphylococcaceae; genus Staphylococcus; species Staphylococcus devriesei. The sequence continues at coordinate 79,243 of NZ_PPRG01000002.1, read as the reverse complement.
GATATTGAACGTGCTACAGGCGTTATAGTAGCTGCGGATGTTCACGTTGAAACTGATCGTTTCGATGGTAAAAACGTAGTAGAAGTGCCAGTGGCAGACGGGATTAAACGCCCTGAAGAATTAATTAACACTGCACTTGATACGAGTCGTAAACCATTTATAGCACGTGGTGAACACACAAAATCAACAGGTAGCCAAAGTAATGAAAAACAAAGTTTCGGTAAAGCATTCTACAAACACTTGATGAACGGTGTTTCAAATATGTTGCCACTCGTTATTGCTGGTGGTATCTTAATGGCTATCGTCTTCTTATTCGGTGCTAACTCATTTGACCCTAAAAGTTCTGAACATAACGCTTTTGCAGAACAGTTATGGAATATTGGTAATAAAAGCGCCTTTGCATTAATTATCCCAATTTTATCTGGTTTCATTGCACGTAGTATTGCTGATAAACCAGGTTTCGCAGCTGGTCTAGTAGGCGGTATGTTAGCTATTTCAGGCGGTTCAGGATTTATTGGTGGTATTATTGCAGGTTTCTTAGCAGGTTACTTAACACAAGGCATTAAATATATTACACGTGGTTTACCGCAAGCACTTGAAGGATTAAAACCAACATTAATATATCCATTATTAAGTGTAACCATTACAGGATTATTAATGATTTACGCATTTAACCCACCAGCAGCATGGTTGAATAATCTATTATTAAATGGCTTAAACAGTTTATCAGGCTCTAACATTATGTTATTAGGTTTAGTTATCGGAGCTATGATGGCGATTGATATGGGTGGACCTTTCAATAAAGCAGCTTATGTATTTGCGACAGCAGCTTTAACTGAAGGTAATGCCGCTCCAATTACTGCAGCTATGATAGGTGGTATGATTCCATCATTAGCCATTGCGACGGCTATGCTAATCTTCAAACGTAAATTTACAAAAGAACAACGCGGTTCAATCGTTCCTAACTATGTAATGGGATTATCATTTATTACAGAAGGTGCGATTCCATTCGCAGCAGCCGATCCACTTCGTGTGATTCCTTCAATGATGGTAGGTTCAGGTATTGGTGGTGCCATCGCATTAGGCCTAGGCTCAAGTATTAATGCGCCTCACGGAGGTATTATAGTAATACTTGCTACTGACTTTAGCCATATTTTACAAACGTTACTTGCATTAGTCGTAGGTACAATTGTACCAGCACTTCTATACGGTTTCTTGAAACCTAAAGTTACTAAAGAAGAAATACAAGCTTCAGAAGCTATGGATGAATAATTAAAGTTCGTATTAGAGAGGTAGGACATTAATATTAAAGTGTCTTACCTCTCTCTTTTGATTTAAAGAAAATGAGTTATTATATTACATGAAATGGGTAGTATAAGGAACGTATTATAATCTAAAATGTATTTGTACCTTACTTGACTAATACGCTTTCTTAGTTTTAAATGTTAATTTGTAACTTCTAAATTAAAAGAGTTACATTCAACTATTTATAATTAATGTATGATAAAATAAAAGTAATACATTTTTTCGGGGGTGTCGCAATGGGAAGGCCATAACATGCATTTATATCGTTAGTAAGCATTACGAATTAAATCCGTGTTACCCATATGGGGCACAATATATTTGGAGGTGAATCCCTAGAAATAGGGAATTAATTGGAAACAGCGACCATAATAAACTTAGTAATATTCTTTTTATTAATTGCTTTAACTACAGTATTCGTAGGTTCGGAATTTGCGTTAGTAAAGGTTCGTTCGACACGAATTGAACAATTAGCTGAAGAAGGTAACGGCGGAGCTAAAATCGTTAAGAAAATGATTGCCAATCTGGATTATTACTTATCTGCTTGTCAGCTAGGTATCACAGTAACTTCTTTAGGATTAGGTTGGTTAGGTGAACCTACCTTTGAAAAGTTATTACATCCTATCTTTGACTTGTTACATCTACCTGCAGCTTTAACGACAACTATCTCATTTGTGATTTCTTTCATCGTAGTAACATATTTACACGTAGTGTTAGGTGAATTAGCACCTAAATCACTTGCTATTCAACATACTGAAAAGCTAGCGCTCGCTTATGCACGACCATTATATTACTTCGGTAATGTTATGAAACCATTAATTTGGTTAATGAATGGCTCAGCACGTGTAATTATTAGAGTACTAGGCGTTGATCCTGATGCTCAAACTGATGCCATGTCAGAAGAAGAGATTAAAATTATCATTAATAATAGTTATAACGGTGGGGAAATTAACCAAACAGAACTTAATTATATGCAAAATATTTTCTCATTTGATGAAAGACATGCTAAAGACATCATGGTGCCACGTACACAAATGGTAACGCTAAACGAACCATTTAACGTTGACGAATTACTCGATACAATTAAAGAACACCAGTTCACACGTTATCCAATTACTGAAGATGGCGATAAAGACCATATTAAAGGGTTTATTAATGTTAAAGAATTTTTAACCGAATATGCTTCAGGTATACCGATTAAAGTTGGCAACTATATACATGAATTGCCAATGATTTCTGAAACAACACGTATTAGTGATGCATTAGTCAGAATGCAACGCGAACACGTTCACATCAGTTTAATCATTGACGAATATGGCGGTACTGCCGGCATTTTAACAATGGAAGACATTTTAGAAGAAATCGTTGGTGAAATTCGTGATGAATTTGACGATGATGAAGTCAACGATATCGTTAAATTAGATGAAGATACGTACCAAATTAATGGACGTGTTTTATTAGATGATTTAAATGAACAATTTGGAATCGAATTTGAAGATTCTGAAGATATAGATACAATTGGTGGTTGGTTACAAGCACACAATACAAACTTACAAGTAGAAGACCATATTGATACTAAATATGATCGTTGGATTGTGTCTGAAATGGATAATCATCAATTAGTTTGGGTTGTTCTTAAACATCAATTTATTGAAACAAGACCAACATTTACTAATGAAGATGAAGAAGACGATAACGACAATAAACATAAAAACGACTCGAATGAATAATATTAAGGGCACTTGGGTACTTTAACCTCAGTGCCTTTGTTTTTTGTACGTATAAATAGCGTTTTAGAAGAACTAACTTTTAATAAGGAGAGAAAAATATGGTAAATGATACTCAAATTTTAAATAACGGATATCCTATGCCTAATGTTGGGCTAGGCGTATATAAAATCACGGATGAAGAAATGGAAATCGCCGTCCAAACTGCAATAGAAGCGGGATATCGCGCATTTGATACGGCTTACTTTTATGGTAATGAGCAAGCGTTAGGTAAAGCTTTGAAAAATAGTGACATACCTCGAGAAGATTTATTTATCACATCTAAGTTATGGAATGACTTTCAAGGGTATAACAATACTCTAGCTTATTTTAATGCTTCCCTTGAACGTTTAGGTCTAGACTATATCGATTTATATTTAATTCACTGGCCTTGTGAGAAAGATAATTTATATATTGAATCATATAAAGCATTAGAACAGCTTTACCATGAAGGTAAGGTTAAAGCAATCGGCGTATGTAATTTTAAAGAGCATCATCTTGAAAAATTAATGTATGCTACAGACATTATTCCTCAAGTTAATCAAATTGAAGTTCATCCTTACTTTAATCAACAAGAGATGCAAGATTATTGCGATAAACATGACATCGTGGTTACCGCTTGGATGCCCTTGATGCGTAATCGAGGATTGCTAGATAATCCAGTGATCACAAAGTTAGCTGAACGTTATGAAAAAACGCCAGCTCAAATCGTGTTACGTTGGCATCTTGCACATAATCGTGTTGTGATTCCTAAATCTAAAACGCCGTCTCGTATTCGTGAAAATTTCGATATCCTAGATTTTAATTTAGAGTTAACAGAAATAGCTGAAATAGATAGTTTAAATCGTAATGCCCGCCAAGGTAAGGATCCAGATAAAGTGAACATTGGGGATTTAAAATAATTATTATTAATACTTGTGAATTATAGTGATTATTTAAAATATATTGTGATATATTTATTTAGTAAATATTAATTATTTGTTAATTCTATAGTTTTAAGTAGAATAGTTATTAAATTTATTGATAAAATAATAGTGAGAATGTAGAAAAGGATGTAATTGAATGAAAATCAGAGTCATTGTGCCTTGTTTTAACGAAGGTGAAGTTGTAAGGAAGACTTACGACAAATTGACTGAAATTTTAATGAAAGATAGCAAAATTAAGGCCTACGACTATGATCTCTTATTCGTAGATGATGGTAGTAAAGATAATACGATTGAACATATTCAAAGTTTAGCTACTGTCGACCAACATGTAAAATATATTTCTTTCAGTCGAAATTTCGGAAAAGAATCAGCAATGATTGCTGGTTTTCAACATAGTGTCGATTGCGATGCTGTGGTGATGATAGACGGAGATTTACAACATCCACCTGAGTTTATTCCTCAAATGATTCAAGAATATCAACAAGGCTATGATCAAGTCATCGCAAAACGTGATCGTACAGGCGAGAATTTTGCGCGAAAAACGATGACTAAATTGTATTACAAATTGATTAATAGCTTTGTAGAAGATATTAAATTTGTTGATGGTGTAGGCGATTTTAGGCTATTGAGTCAACGTGCCGTTAAGGCAATGGCATCGTTAAAAGAGTATAACCGTTTTTCTAAAGGGTTATTTGAGTGGATTGGATATAATACGAAAATATTTACTTATAAAAATGTGGAACGCGAAGCAGGGCAATCCAAATGGACATTTACTAAACTATTAAACTATGGTATTGATGGATTAATTTCCTTTAATAATAAACCCTTACGTGCCATGATTTACCTTGGAATGTTTATTTTTAGTTTAAGTATTATATATATTCTTTATTTATTGATAGGTATCATGGTAAATGGCATTAATAACCCAGGTTATTTTACTACGATAGCAGCAGTGTTACTATTAGGTGGAATTCAGTTAATGTCTATCGGCGTCGTAGGAGAATATATTGGTCGTATTTATTATGAAGTGAAAGAACGTCCTAAATATATTGTACAAGCTTCGAATTTAGAAGAACCTAATCAAGATTTTAAAACAGTAGATCAAGAAAATAAAAAATTTATTGATTAGTTGTTAAAAAGGTTAATAATAGAAAACCTAAAAAATAGGGAAGCGAAACAGAAATCTAATGAAATTTCAAAGATTTCGTTGTTTCACTCCGACAAGATTGACTAGAGATGAAGGAAGTGAGACTCGAACGCCTCTTTATTTCAGACGGTTACTGTCATGTTGAGCCACGGTCTCGACGTTCATCCTATTCCCTCAGGAGTCTCGCCAACAATACTACGTTAGTTACGTGCAATTTCGCATGAAAGCACTTTAAAAAATAAGACACTTTCATGTGATTTAATAAATATCACTAAATTAATAAGGGTTCATATAGAAAGCGTAATATGACTTAACTCATATTATCGAACTAAAATAAGAGTATGACATCGTTAAAATTATGATGTCATACTCTTATTTAATATGGTATTTATGATTAATGCGCTTTGGTTTTAATTGCCATACGACATAAATACTAAACAAGAAATAAATGGTTAAAAAAACATACCAAAATGGCGTTAAAATTGTTAAAAGTACAATAGAAATAATAATAATTAAATGTCCTATAATAATAGGATGCTTAATTTTCTTAATCATTTTAAAGTTCTCAAGTTCATTATTAGTGAAGGTGCCTAAAAATATAATGCTAGCTCCTAAAATAAAGATAGAAGGAGTAAGATAAGGGACAGACATATAGACAGATTTATCACTAAAACCAAAAGTAATAAACAAAGAACAACTAATAATAATCGCGAAAATAAGAGCAATTGATTTATATTCTGAAATGATAAATGAATCGTTTTTAATATTTAAATAGTATTGCAATCCTAACCAACATATAAAAAACGCGAGTGAAGACATAGTTATAAAATTAAATTTCTCTATTACCATAATGTTAATAAAAGCATTAATTGTAATAGCGATTAGTACGGAGCTAAACTTAAGTTGCTTGAAACGTTGTCGATATAGGTCAAACCCGAGAATGCCTAGTACAACGGCAATATTTATTAATACATATATAATCATGCTGTACTCCTATCACACTTAGTTCATTAGAATATTATAGCAATTAAAACAAACTTAATCATTTCAAAACACTTAACAAATATTTTTTTATTATAATATACAGTTAAACTCCTTTTTTATTACTCCATAATAACGTGTGTAATTGAGGTAGCACATATACATGATTCATATCGCTACTTTGCATCACTGTATCTACCAATGATTCATATCGAGCTAACAATTTTTCAGTATGATTAGCCACGCTATCATCTAAGTAAGGATTCCCAACCTGTAAGTAGAAAGGCAGATGTGGGTAACGATGATGAATCATTTTAGCAAATTCATAATCGTCATCATTAAAAATAACAACTTTTAAATTAAGTGAATCTTGGACGCATTGTTCTATAACGGAATCTAATATTTCTAAGTTAGGTTTCATGTTAGAACTTGGTGGCTTAGGACTTATTGTTAAGTCATTAATCTGAGTCATCCAAGGTTGGAATTTACTTCCTTGCGTTTCTAACGCGGTATAAATATTCTTTTCTTCAAATAAATCTACTAAATCTTGAATCCCTTTGATTAAGGCCGGATTACCTCCTGAAATCGTAACATGGTCGAACTGATCGCCACCAACTTCACGTAATTGATGATAAATGTCTTCAGCAGTCATGAGTTGGATGTCGTCTTTCGCGCTGCCATCCCATGTGAAAGCTGAGTCACACCAGCTACATCTATAGTCACATCCTGCCGTTCTGACAAACATTGTTTTACGTCCAATGACACGACCTTCACCTTGAATGGTAGGGCCAAATATTTCGAGTACTGGAATTTTAGACGCCATTATTTATACTCCTTAGGACGATACACGACGTAACTAGTAGGCGTTTCTCGTAAATAAACTTGAACACATTGAGGTTGATTATTGTAAGATTGTAAATGTGATTGGACGATTTCGTAGATTGTTTGTGCAACGATTTCAGTTGAAGGACTTTTACCTTTGAAATGTGAAAGGTCATTTAATAGGTAATGGTCGAATTGATCATGAATTAATTTTTTTAATTCACTAAAATTAATCAAGAAACCGTTGTGATCAAGTGTATCTCCTGCAATCGTTAAATTTACGAAATAAGTGTGACCATGCGTACGCATACATTTTCCTGCATCTTCACTTGGAATATAGTGAGCAGCTGAAAAATTAAAGTCTTTATTTAATTCGAAAATATAAGGATGGCTTACAGAAGGGTATAGTTGTTGCATCATCTTAATTCGCTCCTTTAGTTTCTAAATAATTTTCAAGACCACGTTGGCGTAACTTACAAGCAGGGCATTCTCCACAGCCATCACCAATGATGCCGTTGTAACATGTTAAAGTATGATGACGAATATAGTCTAATACGCCTAATTCATCACTCAATTCCCAAGTTTGCGCTTTGTCTAACCACATAAGTGGAGTATGAATCACAAAGTCCTTATCCATAGATAGACTAAGTGTGACATTCATTGATTTAATGAAACTATCACGACAATCTGGATAGCCTGAAAAATCTGTTTCACAAACGCCGGTAATAATATGTTTTGCATTAAGTTGATAAGCTAAAGCTCCGGCAAATGATAAGAATAGTAAGTTGCGTGCAGGTACGAAAGTGTTAGGAATACCATCGTCGCCCGTTTCGATATCCATGTCATGTTGTGTTAAAGCATTTGGTGTTAATTGTGATAATAATGACATATCTAAAACATGATGTTTTAAATCTTGCTCTTTAGCTATTTTAGTCGCAACTTCAATTTCTGTATCATGACGTTGTCCATAATTAAATGTTACAAGTTCTACTTCTTTAAAATGTTTTTTAGCGTAAAATAGACATGTTGTGCTATCCTGTCCACCACTAAATACTACGAGTGCTTTATCCTTATTTAAGGCACTATTTGTCATTGTTATTCTCCTTTTGAAAAAGGTTGATTTATAGAACTATGCCGATATTTGACCTAGCTATTTTCAAAATAAAAAAGCCTATCTCTATAAAAAAGATAGACTTGGAAATATTGTAATAAGTTGTACTATAGATGTACGACATAAATAATTTACAAATTTCAATAGGTGTCTAGTTTTTTATAGAGGGTTTCAGCTAGGAACCTCTTTCGATTAATTTTGTACGTTTGTTAGAGTAATACAATAACCCTATAAAATCAAGTGTTATATCAGTTATTTAAAAAGGTAAACCCTTACATTTTTAAATTAATAATTATTATAATATTGTTAGAGAAGATGTAATTAAATGAGATTTGGAGCGTCCTAGAATGATTATAGTTATAGATAATAAAGATTCGTTTACATATAATTTAATAGATTACATAAAAACCGAGACGGAGAAGCCAGTTCACGTCTTTGATGTAGATGGTATTACTATAGAAGAGTTAAATGCGCTAGACATTGAGGCCATTGTTATTTCTCCAGGGCCTGGTAAGCCGAGCGACTATCCGATATTAAGTGAAATTATGGATGAGTATGCTACGAAAGTTCCTATTTTAGGAGTATGTCTAGGATTCCAACTTATATATGAATACTATGGTGGTAAGATTATTCATGGAAAGAAACCAGTTCACGGTCATACGACCCCTTTAATACATAATGAAATGGGAATCTTCAAAGATTTACCGCAAAATTTTAAAGTGATGCGATATCATTCTCTAATGGCAGAAAGTAACAGCTTGCCCACCTTGTTACGCGTAACGGCACGTAATACCGAAGATATTATTATGGCAGTTGAACATGAAACCTTTCCTATTTATGGTGTGCAATATCATCCCGAATCGATACTTAGTGAATACGGGCATGAACAATTACGACATTTTATAATGAAAGTGGGGCAAGTAAATGAATATTACGTTTAATTATCGATATTATACGTCTCCTGATGACTACCACACTTACCAACTTGGATTTAATAACTATTATGCAAAAGCTGTAGCAAATTCACTTGAACAAGTTGAAGATGTTATTTATTTTGCACAAAAAGAACAAAGTAGTGGGCGCTACGTCGCTTTGTATCTTACGTATGAAGCGGCACCTTATTTTAATGAGGATATGCAAATACATAATGAACATAACGGTTTAATTGCGGTGGCCTATAGCTTTGAGCAACATATGACTTATATTCCTAATAAAAAACATATAACAAATTATGTGCCGCAACATCATTTTCAGTTTCAAGAAAGTGATTTACAAATGATTGAGAAAATAAAACAAGTACAAGCAGCCATTGTGGAAGGAGAAACGTATCAGGTTAATTATACGACGCGCTTAGAAAGTGATATCCACTATCCGATATCAGCACTATACGATTATTTAACTCAAACGAATAATGGGGGGTATACGGCATTATTAGAAACTGAAGAAGTGAATGTTGCTTCCGTTTCGCCCGAACTCTTTTTCCAAAAAGGAGACTTTGATAATAAAGCAAATGTTATTGTAAGTAAGCCGATGAAAGGGACGATGCCTCGTGGTAATGATGTTCAAGAAGATATCGAGAATTATAATGCATTACAACACTCTTTAAAAGACCGTGCTGAAAATGTCATGATTGTAGATTTATTGCGTAACGATATTTCAAGAATTTCTCACAGTGGGACGGTAAAAGTCTATAGACCTTTCTTTATAGAAACATATAAAACGGTTTATCAAATGACGAGTATGGTTACTGGCCAATTACCTACATCAACTTCTTTGGATACTATCTTACAAGCGCTATTCCCTTGTGGTTCTATTACTGGGGCTCCTAAGTTAAATACTATGTCTTATATAAAACAACTTGAAATCGGACCTCGGCATATATACTGTGGTACTATTGGACTTTTATTACCTGATCAAAAAATGATATTTAATATTCCGATTCGCACATTGGAATATCGCAATAACAGAGTGCTTTATGGCGTAGGCGCTGGTATCACTATTGATTCAATTCCTGAAAATGAAGTGCAAGAATTTCGTGATAAAACAAAGATATTGGAGATGCTATAAATGGTATTATTTGAAACAATGCGTCTTGATCATGGAGTGATACCAAGATTTGAATATCATACGAATCGATTACAACGTTCATCTCAACGTCTAGGATATTCATTTTCAAAAGAACAATGGATTCAATATGTTGAACAAATCAAGCATCAATACAGTGATGAAGTATATCGATTAAAAGTCATGTTAGATGAAAATGGAAATTTCACACATGTTATAAAACTATTAACTGAAAAAACAAGCTTTACAGCTAAATTAAAGCTTATGAATACAACGTCTCCACAATCGTTTATTATAAATAAAACGAGTGCACGTCAACATTTAGAACATAGTCATGTTACAGATTTAGTGTTGTTGTATAATAATGAAGGGAAAATTCTCGAATTTGATATTGGAAATATTATGATTGAAGAACAAGGACATTATTATACGCCAAGTTATCAAAACGATTTCTTGCTAGGATGCATGCGTGAAAGCCTTATAAAACAAGGGAAATTAGAAATCAAGGACTATAGTAAAGATGAGTTAATTAGTAAACTAAAGAAGGGTGACATTCGTGTTTATCTGTTAAATAGTTTGCGAGAGGTTGCCGATGTAGCTATTTATCTTTAAAATATAGTTGGAAGAATAGAAGGTTGAGGCACTATTGATCGATTCCTTAAGGGCGTAATATATTGTTGTCTTAGTCTTACTTAAAACAAACAACTAACGGAGCGGGTTATGGCGATACTATGGTTAATTATTATCATTACAGTGAATTATTTAGGTAAGCGTCTAGCAAAAGGATGTTTGAAGAAAGATAAGGTGATAAAAGCACGTATCATTACGACTTTTATCGTACTTAGTCAATGTGTATTAGTATATGCCTTAATTAGCTCAACAATGCCGTATGTTGTTGAATTTTTAAATATATTTTATCATCACTAAACAGTTTAAGTTTGTAGATGTATTAAAATAAAGGAATTTATGAGGTGGCGTTATGAAGATTTATAGCCAAGGAGACAAAGCAATAATTATTTCGATGGAGAAAGATGTTTCTAAAAATGTCACAAGAGATTTAATCGCTTTACGTTCTCACTTATTAAACAAAGATTTACCATTTATTACTGAAATTGTGCCAACTGAATCAGATATGATGATTACTTATAATGCTAGAGACATGATTAAACATCATCATATTACGTCACCTTTTCAATATATGAAGGATTTAATCCATTCAATTTATCAAGAATTACGCAACCAAGATACAGTTAAAGAAGATAGTACGACTTACAACATCCCAATCATCTATGGTGATGAATTTGGACCTGATTTAGAACAACTTCTAGACTACTATCAACTAACGAAAGAAGCATTTATTCAATTACATTCGGAAACGTCTTATTTTGTCTCTATGATGGGTTATTTACCAGGGTTTCCATATTTAACTGGTATGAATGACAAGCTATATGTTAACCATACATGTGATGAGAAAAAGTTAGTTCCTGCCGGCTCGGTGATTATCGAAGGGAAAAAATGTGGTATCGTAACAACTGATACATATAATGATTGGTTAGTTATAGGCTACACACCTTTAGAATTATTTTCACCTGATAAAGAAGAATTCAACTTATTAAAATTAGGGGATAGTGTTACTTTTAAACCTCAGGGGCGAAAAGATATTGAATTAGGAGATTATAAATCATGACTATCATAATAGAAAGAGCAGGATTATTTAGTAGCTTTCAAGATTTCGGACGTCATGGGTATGCATACACTGGAGTGATTCCATGTGGTGCGTTAGATACGTTAGGTCACGAAATTGCTAATCGATTGGTAGCGAATGATAAGAACGAAGCCACACTCGAAATGACTCATATTATGGCTAGAATTCGATTTACTGAACCGACGTTAATCGCACTAACGGGAAGTAATTTTAAAGCTTCTACTCAAAATATGAAAATAAAGCCATATAAATTATACTTATTAGAAGAAGGGGACGTTTTATCGTTCGAAGAAACAAATAAAACGTCTCGTGTCTATCTTGCTGTAGGTGGGGGATTCAAATTAGACACTTGGCTCGACTCTACTTCAACAGATTTAAAAGTTGGAATTGGTGGTTTTCATGGACGTAAATTAAATAATGGTGATGTAGTTGAAATGAAACGTGATTACACAAAACGTCATCACAAATTATTTAAGAACTTGGCGGATAAACATACTACTGATTGGGGAATTGATGGCTACGCTTTATCATTCAATTATATTTCAGATGTCTTTCATGTTATAGAGAACAAAGGTACTGAAGATTTTGATGATGAAACGAAAGCTCATTTTATAAGAGGCGATTATAAAGTTACTAATAAATCTAACCGTGTGGGCATGTTATTAGATGGTGAAAAGATTAAAGCTTATTACGAAGATATGCCAGCTCATCAACCAGTAAAAAAAGGAACGATTCAAGTTAAGCGTGATGGCACGCCTATTGTGTTATTAAATGATCATTATACTATTGGAAGCTATCCGCAGATTGGCACTATAGCAAGCTACCATTTAACTAAGTTGGCGCAAAAACCTCAAGGCTCTCGATTAAAGTTCCAATTCATTGATATTGAAACTGCTGAAAAGAATTTAGTTAAATTTAGTAACTGGACGAACCAATTATTTCATGGAATTGAGTTTAGAATGCAATTAGAAATGATGAAATAGTAAAATATCAAAGAAGATATTGAAAGTGTTGAGTAACTATAAATTTCTATCGTGGGACTATAGTCCGATTAAATCGTAGTTACAACAAGATATAATATATTAATCAAATGATAAAGTTCGATGAGCTTATAATAAAGTTAATAATACAATTATTCAGTTATAGATAGTGCTTTTTCTTGATAAATGAGTAAAAATACTATATATTTATATATTGAACTATGAGAAATTATTACAGTAACATTACAATTTTAATTATTTCTTAATAATTAATTAGTAATCGAAAAGAATAGTATTCAATTTATCATACATAAGATAGCACTAGCTCTAGTTTAATGATTAAATTAAACAATTGTTCAAGAATAATAGTTCATCCTATGTTTATGTGTGTAATTACTTCTCGAGCAAATTTTAATAGAAAAATAAAAAATTATTAGTTAGTACTTGCATAACGGTCATATTTGAGTAAGTGTTCAAGTCTATAAAGTCTTTAACATTTTTTCAAAGTTGAATAACTATAAACGGAGGAAACATACATGAGTTTACACAAAAAGAAAATAAGTCTTTTTGCGTTCTTCTTATTAACTGTAATCACAGTTACACTTAAGACGTATTTTTCATACTATGTTGATTTTTCTTTGGGTGTTAAAGGACTAGTTCAAAACTTAATCCTACTGATGAATCCATATAGTTTAATTGCACTTATTTTAAGTGTATTCCTATTTTTCAAAGGTAAAAAAGCATATTGGTTTATCTTTATTGGGGGATTTTTACTTACCTTTTTACTATATGCGAATGTAGTTTATTTTAGATTTTTCTCAGACTTTTTAACATTTAGTACGCTTAATCAAGCGAGCAACGTTGAATCAATGGGAGGTGCTTTAGGCGCATCTTTCAAATGGTATGACTTTGTTTATTTCTTAGATACTATTGTTTATCTATTTGTTTTAATTTTCAAAAGTAGCTGGTTAGATAAACGAGTGTTTAGTAAAAAGTTTGTGCCAGTGGTAATGGCGGCATCTGTAGCTTTATTCTTCTTGAATTTAGCATTTGCTGAAACAGATCGTCCTGAATTATTGACACGCACATTTGACCATAAATACTTGGTTAAATACTTAGGCCCTTACAATTTCACAGTCTATGATGGCGTTAAAACAATTCAAAATAATCAACAGAAAGCATTAGCTTCAGAAGATGATTTAACTAAAGTATTAAATTATACGAAACAGAAAAATACAACACCTAATCCAGAATATTATGGTGCAGGTAAGAAGAAAAATATTATTAAAATACATTTAGAAAGTTTCCAAACTTTCTTAATTAATAAAAAAGTAAATGGTAAAGAAGTCACACCTTTCTTAAATAAACTATCAACTGGTAACGAAGAGTTCAGATATTATCCAAACTTCTTCCACCAAACTGGGCAAGGTAAAACATCAGATGCCGAATTTACAATGGATAACAGCCTTTATGGTTTACCACAAGGCTCTGCTTACTCATTAAAAGGTGACAATACGTATCAATCATTACCTGCCATCTTAGATCAAAAACAAGGGTACACATCTAATGTTATGCATGGTGACTATAAAACATTCTGGAATCGTGACCAAATTTACAAACAATTTGGTATTGATAAATTCTATGACGCGACTTACTACGACATGTCAGATGATAATATCGTTAACTTAGGATTAAAAGATAAACCATTCTTTAAAGCGTCTGCCGATTATCAATCTAAGATGAAAGAGCCATTCTATTCACACATGATTACATTAACTAACCATTATCCTTTCACATTAGATGCAAAAGATGCTGATATTGACAAACCAAATACTGGTGATTCAACAGTGGACGGTTATATTCAAACTGCACATTATCTTGACCAAGCATTAGAAGAATATGTGACTGATCTTAAGAAAAAAGGTCTATATGATGATTCAGTTATAATGATTTACGGTGACCATTATGGTATTTCTGAAAATCATAATAATGCAATGGAAAAATTACTAGGTGAAAAGATTACCCCAGCTAAATTTATGGACTTAAACCGTACTGGTTTCTGGCTAAAAATTCCTGGTAAAGAAGGTACCGTAGATAAAACTTACGCTGGACAGATGGATGTTATGCCAACGATTTTACATTTAGCAGGCATTGACTCTAAAAATTATTTGATGTTTGGTACAGACATGTTATCTAAAGATCATAACGATTTGGTCCCATTCCGTAATGGTGATTTCATTACTAAAGGATACAAATACGTTAATGGCAAAGCGTATTCTAA
Source organism: Staphylococcus devriesei (assembly GCF_002902625.1). GTDB lineage: Bacteria > Bacillota > Bacilli > Staphylococcales > Staphylococcaceae > Staphylococcus > Staphylococcus devriesei. The sequence continues at coordinate 64,158 of NZ_PPRG01000002.1, read as the reverse complement.
TAAAACAAATGAATTATTAGAAACGCCGCCAAAAGATCTTGAAAAGAATAAAAAACAGGTGGAAAAAGATTTAGAAATGAGTGACAATGTTTTAAATGGTGACTTATTCAGATTCTACAACAATCCTGATTTCAAAAAAGTAAATCCATCTAAATATGAATATAAAACTGGCCCTCACGGCAATCAAAAATAGAATAATAAAACAATAGGAAACTCCCTTCAAAGTTGACAGTTAGAGATGAAAACTTTGAAGGGAGTTTTACGTTTTAGAAGTTTAAAATTGATTTGTTGAAATTGAAATATGATTAACTCAAATTTTTATTTTAGCCAAGTGCTACATCTAAAATCATCATAATAGTAAAACCTAGCATTAAACTTAAAGTGGCTAAATCTGTATTGTCCCCTGATTGTGAATCTGGAATAAGCTCTTCAACGACCACAAATATCATAGCACCGGCAGCAAATGCTAAAGCATAAGGCAAGACGGGTGTGATAAATATAATTAATGCTGCCCCAATTGTCGCAAAGATAGGCTCGACAATCGCTGAAGCTTGTCCGTAATTAAAGGCTTTCCAACGAGAAGCGCCGGCAGCTCTAATTGGCATAGATAAGGCTGCACCCTCAGGAATGTTTTGTATGCCAATACCAATAGCTAAGCCCAAGGCACCAAGAAATGTTGCCTGATTATTTCCAGTTGCGATACCACCGAACGCTACACCAATAGATAAACCTTCAGGAATATTGTGTAGTGTAATAGCTAAAACGAGTAAAGTATTCTTGTTTAAGGATGTTTTAACGCCTTCTCGATATTGACTCTTATCACCAATTTTTTGGTGGATATGTGGAATAACTGAATCAAGCACTCGAATAAAAATACCGCCGAATAAAAAGCCGGTAGCTGTGGGTAACCAAGCAGGGAGTGGGCCATCTTTACTATATTCAAGAGAGGGTTGTAATAAAGACCAGAAACTGGCAGCAATCATAATGCCTGCAGCAAAACCTTGCATAGAAGTTAAAATCTTTTCATTTACAGATTTAAATACAAATACTCCTGCCGCACCTAAAGCAGTTAAAAGCCAGGTTATTATGCCGGCAATAAGTGTCTGTAAATAAGGGGGTAAATGTTCAAAAAAGTCTATCATATCTCTATTCTCCTTGTATCATTTAGCCTTAAAAAGGTGTATAATATATAGAACTGATTTAAGCTTATCAGAAATATTTTGAAATTTCGATATTTCGATACAAAAAGGAAGTAGAAGAATGGAAGCGTATAAAATTGAGCATTTGAATAAATCGTATGCAGATAAAATCATTTTTGATGATTTAAGTCTCTCTATTTCTGAACACGAGAAAATAGGACTAGTCGGCATTAATGGTACAGGGAAGAGTACTTTGCTAAAAGTGATTGGTAATATTGACGATGACTACACTGCAGATATTACCCATCCTAACCAGTACCGCATTCGTTATTCTTCTCAGAAACAAGACTTAGACGGTGAGATGACAGTATTTCAAGCCGTATTAAGTTCAGAGACGACAACATTACGTGTTATTAAAGCGTATGAAGAAGCAGTAAATACATATGCGCTACAACAAGATGACCATCATTTTCAAAAAATGATGGAAGCACAAGAAGCTATGGATCAACATAATGCATGGGATTATAATGCTGAAATTAAAACAATTCTATCTAAATTAGGCATCAATGATACGACCAAGAAGATAAGCGAACTCTCTGGTGGGCAACAAAAGCGTATAGTGTTAGCTAAAACACTTATTGAGCAACCGGATTTACTCTTATTAGATGAGCCTACGAACCATCTTGATTTCGAGTCAATTAATTGGTTAATCAATTATGTTAAGCAATATCCTCACACTGTATTATTCGTAACCCATGATCGTTACTTTTTAAATGAAGTAGCAAGTCGGATAATTGAATTAGATAGAGGTAAGCTAACCTCATATCCGGGTAATTACGAAGATTATATTGCTATGAGAGCAGAGAACGAAATGATTGAACAAAAACAACAAGAAAAGCAAAAGGCTTTATATAAACAAGAACTAGCATGGATGCGAGCAGGAGCAAAAGCTAGAACAACTAAACAACAAGCTCGAATTAATCGTTTTAATAATTTAGAGTCTGAAGTTCAATCTCAACAAACTCAAGATAAGGGACAATTGAATCTTGCGTATTCAAGATTAGGCAAACAAGTTTTTGAATTTGAACATTTAACTAAAGTAATTAATCAGAAAACATTATTTGAAGATATTACTGAAATTATTCAAAGTGGCCAACGTATTGGAATTGTAGGGCCCAATGGCGCTGGTAAAACTACATTGCTCAATATTTTAAGTGGCGAAGATACTGACTATACAGGTGTACTAAAGACGGGACAAACGGTTAAAGTGGCTTACTTTAAGCAAACTGAGGATACGCTTGATAGAGATATTCGAATGATTGATTACTTAAGAGAAGAAAGTGAAGTTGCGAAAGAGAAAGATGGGACGTCAATTTCAGTTACGCAATTATTAGAACGTTTTCTATTCCCTAGTTCAACACATGGAAAGAAAATTTATAAGTTATCTGGTGGCGAACAGAAACGTCTCTATTTATTAAGATTGTTAGTTCACCAACCCAATGTATTATTACTTGATGAACCTACAAATGATTTAGACACAGAAACGTTAACTATTTTAGAAGATTATATTAGCACATTCGGTGGTGCGGTTATTACGGTGAGCCATGATCGCTATTTCTTAAACAAAGTGGCGCAAGAATATTGGTATATTCACGATGGCAAAATGGAACGTATCGTAGGTGCATTTGAAGATTATGAAGCTTATAAAAAAGAGCAAGATAAACAACAAATGCGTGAAAAACAAGCGCAACAACCTAAAACTAAAGCACCGACACGTAAAAAATCTGGTTTATCTTATAAAGAAAAGCGTGAGTATGAAACACTAATGACTCGAATTGAAACGACTGAACAACGCTTAGAACAAATCGAGGAAGAAATGATAGAAGCAAGCGCTGATTATGCAAAAATTAAAGAATTAAATGAAGAAAAAGAACAACTGGAACAAACATATGATATAGACATCACGAGATGGAGTGAACTGGAAGAACTAAAAGAGCAATAAGGGGAATGTGTGTATGGAAGCAACATTATCGCATTATTTTGGTTATGACACGTTTAGACCTGGACAAAAAGAAATTATAACTAAAATAATGGAACATCGTAATGTCTTAGGGGTCTTACCTACAGGAGGAGGTAAATCGATATGTTATCAAGTACCTGGTTTAATGCTAGGTGGGACCACTATTGTAATAAGTCCTTTAATTTCTTTGATGAAAGACCAAGTAGATCAATTGAAGGCGATGGGAATTAAAGCGACTTATCTAAATAGTAGCTTGAGTAAAAAACAACAAAAAGATATTGAAAGCGACTTACTCTCAGGGGAGATTCAGTTTTTATATGTTGCGCCTGAACGTTTCGATAACAAATATTTTTTAAATTTATTGAGTAAAATTAATATCCATCTTATTGCGTTTGATGAAGCACATTGTATTTCTAAGTGGGGACATGATTTTAGACCAAGTTATCAAAGTGTCATTCATAAAGTGTTTGCTTTACCACAAGATTTTACAATTGTCGCTTTGACAGCCACAGCAACCGCTGAAGTCCAACAAGATATTATGGGCAAGTTAAATATTGATAAACATGATGAAGTGAAGACGAGTACGAAACGTCGAAACCTTATTTTTAAAGTAAATCCAACTTATCAGCGTCAAAAATTTGTGATTGATTACGTACAGAAACATAAGGAACAAGCCGGGATTATTTATTGTTCTACACGTAAACAAGTTGAAGAGTTACAAGAAGCATTAGATTCCGTTAATGTTAAAACTGCAATTTATCATGCTGGCCTGTCGAATAAAGAACGTGAGACAGCTCAAAATGATTTTGTTTATGATCGTATCAAGGTTGTTATAGCAACAAATGCATTTGGTATGGGGATTGATAAATCAAATGTAAGATACGTCATTCATTATAATATGCCAGGAGACCTTGAATCTTATTATCAAGAAGCAGGACGTGCAGGTCGTGATGGGTTAGACAGTGAATGTATTTTATTATTTAGTGAACGAGATAAAGGACTACATGAATATTTTATTACAGTGTCACAAGCAGATGATGATTACAAAGAGAAAATGGGTGAAAAGCTCACTAAAATGCTTCAATATACAAAAACTAAAAAATGTTTAGAAGCGACGATTGTGCACTATTTTGAACCAAATGAAAAATTAGAAGAGTGTGGTCAATGTAGTAGTTGTATTCAACAAAATAAAACATACGATATGACTAAAGAAGCAAAAATGATTATTAGTTGTATCGCTCGCATGCGTCAACAAGAAAGTTATAGCGTTATTATTCAAGTGTTACGTGGTGAAATAAGTGATTATATAAAATATAACGATTATGACAAATTGACGACACACGGTTTGATGAAAGACTATACGACATCAGAATTAAGCCATTTAATTGATGAGTTGCGCTTCAAAGGTTTTTTAAACGAGTATGAAGAAATCTTAACGTGTGATGAGAGTGTTAAGCAGTTACTTAGTAACGATAAAAAAGTATACACCTCACCGTTCAAGCAAAAGTCGAAAGAAAAAGTTTATATCAACACACTTGAAGGCGTGGATCGTGCGTTGTATAGCGAGCTTGTTGAAGTACGACGTAAACTAAGTGAGAAATTAAACATTGCGCCGGTCAGTATCTTTTCAGATTATACATTAGAAGAGTTTGCCAAACGTAAGCCTGAATCAAAACAAGAAATGATTTCTATTGATGGCGTAGGTAGCTATAAGTTAAAACACTACTGTCCAAAATTCCTAGAGAAAATCCAAACATATAAGACAAATATTTAGACTATAAAGGTAAGATTTAATACATACTATTGTATTGAGTCTTACTTTTTTTTATTTTTATTTTTAAATATCAGAATTAATCCTATTAATAAAATCAATTAAATGTGAATTTATCTTTAAATATGCTTTAATAGGGTATATAAATGGAAAAGTCTGTATAGGCAGGATAAATGAAGGTGACTAGATGATTGAATTTAAAAATGTATCAAAGTATTACGGTAAGAGTATAGCCGTCGAGAATATGAGTTTTAAAATAAATGAAGGAGAATTTTTCGTATTTATAGGCCCATCAGGTTGTGGTAAAACGACAACGTTAAAAATGATTAATCGTCTCATCCCATTAAGTGAGGGGTACATCTATTTTAAAGATAAGCCAATCAGTGATTACCCAGTTTATGAAATGCGGTGGGACATAGGATATGTATTACAACAGATTGCATTATTTCCACATATGTCGATTAAAGAGAATATTGCCCAAGTTCCACAAATGAAAAAGTGGAAAGATAGTGATATAAATCAACGTGTAGATGAATTGCTCGATATGGTCGGATTAGAACCAGAAAAATATCGCGACCGTAAACCAGATGAATTATCAGGAGGGCAACGACAAAGGGTAGGTGTTATCCGAGCTTTGGCTGCCGACCCACCGGTTATATTGATGGATGAGCCTTTTAGCGCGCTTGATCCTATTAGTCGTGAAAAACTCCAAGACGATTTATTAGACTTACAAACTAAAATTAAAAAGACAATTATATTTGTAACGCATGATATTCAGGAAGCAATGAAATTAGGAGACCGCATTTGCTTACTTAATAAAGGCCACGTAGAACAAATTGACACACCTCAAGGTTTCCGTGAACATCCTAACAACGAGTTTGTAGAGACATTTATGGGAAGTCATTTAATTCAAGATAAAGACCATTTACAATTAAAAGATTTAGATATCGTTACACCTGTGACAGAAAACAGTACTCAACATAATTATCCAGTAGTAAAAAATAATACTAAGCTTTCTAACCTCTATTCATTAATGGCACAACATGAAGCTGTGATTGTTGAAGATACTAAAACCTCAACTCAGTCATTATTAAAGCGTGAAGATATCTTTAAATATTTATCCGAGACTGATAAGGAGGTTAAAGCATGAATGAATTGTTAACCACACTTAGTGATCGTAAAGGCGAAGTACTTCGAACGATATTTGAACATATCCAAATTTCATTTATAGCGTTATTTATAGCCATTTTAATCGCAGTGCCTTTAGGTATTGCCTTAACTAAGACTAAGAAATTATCTGAAATTGTAATGAATATCGCAGCAATACTGCAAACTATCCCATCATTAGCATTACTAGGGTTAATGATTCCTATTTTTGGTATTGGAAGAGTTCCAGCAGTTATTGCATTAGTTGTCTATGCGTTATTACCAATTCTAAGAAATACATACACAGGTATTCAAGAAGTAGATCCCTCACTCATTGAAGCGGCAAAAGGTATAGGTATGAAACCGATACGTCGTTTAACTAAAGTTGAATTACCTATAGCGATGCCAGTCATTATGGCTGGGATTCGCACAGCGATGGTATTAATTATTGGGACAGCTACATTAGCCGCATTAATTGGTGCAGGTGGTTTAGGAGACTTAATTTTACTCGGTATTGATCGAAATAATACATCTCTTATTCTCATTGGAGCCATTCCTGCTGCCTTATTAGCTATCGTCTTTGATTTAATTTTACGCTATGTTGAGAAATTATCTTATAAGAAGATACTAATTACTACTGGTGTTATTATATTAATTATTTTATTGGCTATTGTAGTACCACTTTTCGGGAAAAAGGGTGACACGATTACAATGGCTGGTAAGTTAGGTTCGGAACCATCAATTATTACAAATATGTATAAGATACTGATTGAAGAAGAAACAGATAACACGGTAGAAGTAAAAGATGGCATGGGTAAAACCTCATTTCTCTTTAACGCATTGAAATCAGACGATATTGACGGTTACTTAGAATTTACAGGGACTGTATTAGGCGAATTAACGAAAGAAGAGCTTAAATCTAAGAAAGAAGCAGCAGTTTATAATCAAGCAAAACAAAGTCTTGAAAAGAAATATGATATGACGATGTTGAAACCGATGAAATATAATAATACGTATGCTTTAGCAGTGAAAAAAGATTTTGCTAAAAAGTATAATATTAAAACGATTGGCGATTTACAAAAGGTTGAAGATAAAATTAAGCCAGGTTTTACGATGGAATTTAAAGATCGTCCTGATGGATATAAAGCGGTTGCCAAGGCTTATGACTTAGATTTATCGAATATTAAACAAATGGAACCTAAGTTACGTTACACAGCTGTTGAGAAAGGTAATATTAATTTAATAGATGCCTATTCAACAGATGCCGAATTAAAACAATATGATATGGTTGTGCTTGACGATGATAAACATGTCTTCCCACCATACCAAGGCGCTCCAATGTTTAAAGAAAAATTCTTGAAAGATCATCCGGAAATTAAAAAACCATTAAACAAATTGGAAAATAAAATCTCAGATGAAGAAATGCAAGAAATGAACTATAAAGTTACTGTGAAAAATGAAGATCCATATAAAGTGGCTAAGCAATATTTAGAAAAAGAAGGCTTAGTAAAGTAAAAACTAAATAATTTGGAATAGAAGCTAGGACATTAATACGAAAATGTCCTAGCTTTTAGTTTGGTAGTAAACATCTATTTCGCACCCTAAATTTCTATCAATTTTCGCTATTTTTAGACAACTATTAATTGAAAAAGATATAGATAGAGTTGTAATCTGAAACGATTTTATTTAAACTAGAATTTAAATACATAATAATATATGTATTTTTTAAGGGGTGGAGAAATGAATACGAAGAATTATTCGAGACAAGAAATTGTTAAAAGCGTACCGCAGAAAGGCTTTTTTGGACATCCCAGAGGCCTAAGTACACTATTTTTTACTGAATTTTGGGAGCGATTCAGTTATTACGGTATGAAAGCCATTTTAGCTTTCTACCTATATTACTCAGTGAGTAAAGGTGGTTTCGGTTTACCTCAAGCTACAGCGTTGCAAATCGTCTCACTATATGGAGCGCTTATTTATATGTCTGGTACCATCGGAGGATGGATAGCAGATAGAATCATAGGTACACGTCATGCGCTCTTTTATGGCGGTATATTAATTATGTTTGGTCATATTATGTTGACTATACCTGGAAACCTGACAGTAGTGATGATTGCATTATTACTATTAATAGCAGGTACTGGTTTACTAAAACCAAACATCTCTACAACCGTAGGAGAGTTATATGATCATAATGATAGACGTTTAGATGCAGCGTTTACTATCTTTTATATGGGGATTAACTTAGGAAGCTTTTTATCTCCATTTATAACTGGCTATTTACAAACACGACTTGGCTTTCACTTTGGTTTTGCGATAGCGGCAATTGGTATGTTCATTGGACTAGTTACATATCTAATTACGAATAAGAAAAGTCTAGGACTTGCCGGTTTAAGTGTGCCAAATCCATTAAGAAAAGATGAAATTAAATCGTTATCGATGATTACAGGAATAGTTATTGCAGTATTTATAATAGTACTAGTGGTTTTACATCTTTTTGGGAATCTTAACTTAGGAAGCTTTAGTGTGATTATAACGTTTGTAGGCATCGTGTTGCCCATTGGAATTTTTATCTATATGTTATCAAGTCAGAAGACACGCAAAGAGGAACGTTCAAGAATCTATAGTTACATACCATTATTTATTACGTCTGTAGCTTTTTGGATGATTCAAGAACAAGGGTCAACGATTTTAGCTAACTTTGCCGACCAAAAAACACAGTTAAGTTTAGGTAAACTCACACATGGATTGATTAACTTCCATATTCCGGCTGCCTGGTTCCAGTCTATTAATCCTGTGTTTATCATTCTGTTAGCGCCTTTATTTGCTAATCTATGGACTAAATTAGGGAAACATAATCCTAGTACAGTGTATAAATTTGCGCTAGGTGCTATATTTGCTGGTTTCTCATATTTAGTAATGATTATCCCATTAAGTGGCAATACCCATTTAATTCATCCATTATGGTTGATTGTAAGTTTCTTACTTATTACAATTGGCGAATTATGTATTTCACCAGTGGGGTTGTCAGTGACTTCGAAATTAGCTCCTGCAAAATTCTCTGCACAAATGATGGCACTATGGATGCTCAGTAACGCGACAGCTCAAAGTTTGAACAGTCAAATTGTAGTATTATTTAAAATGATTAGCGAGAAGCAATTCTTTTTATATTCAGGATTGTTTACTTTAGTGATTGGTATTCTACTCGTTGCTATTTCACCAATGGTTAAAAAAGCAATGAATGGTGTTCATTAGAGTAAGATAGTATTAAGAGTATTGATTATCATCACAACGAGCTAGAAGGTAGGCATTTTCACATAGGAGAGCAAGTACAATATCATTTAATTAAATGTTTAATATTTAAGAGAAGGAGAGGTTGTAAATGAAACAACAGTTAAATCAATTATCAGCATATCAACCAGGCTTGTCACCACCAGCACTTAAAGAAAAACATGGTATTGAAGGTGAGTTATATAAACTTGCTTCCAATGAAAATCTATACGGCCCTTCGCCAAAAGTTAAAACAGCGATTAAAGATCATTTAGACGAATTATTTTATTATCCAGAAACTGGGTCACCTTTATTACGTAAAGCGATTAGTGAGCACTTGAATGTAGATGCTTCTAGAATTTTATTCGGTGCTGGTTTAGATGAAGTCATTTTAATGATTTCGAGAGCAGTGTTAACACCTGGAGATAAAATTGTGACTAGCGAAGGTACATTTGGTCAATACTATCATAATGCAATTGTTGAGTCTGCAGAGGTCGTTCAAGTTCCACTGAAAGACTATGGCTTTGATTTAGAAGAAATCCTAAAACAAGTGGATAATGATACGGCATTAGTGTGGTTATGTAATCCAAATAATCCAACCGGAACTTATTTTAGCCATGAAGAGTTAGAACGCTTTTTAGAACGTGTGCCTAGTCATGTACCCGTATTAATTGATGAGGCATATTTTGAATTTGTAACGGCAGATGATTATCCAGATACGCTGAAATTACAAGAACGTTTCGATAATGCATTCTTATTAAGAACATTTTCAAAAGCATACGGGTTAGCAGGCTTACGTATTGGTTATGTAGTAGCGACAAATGCTGCTATTGAAAAGTGGAACATCATCCGTCCACCATTTAATATTACGCGTCTTTCAGAATATGCAGCACTTGCGGCTTTAGAGGACCAAGCATACTTAAAAGAGATTACGGTAAAAAATGCGCAAGAGCGTCAAAAATTTTATGATATTGCGCAAAGCGAACACTTTTTACCAAGTCAAACAAACTTTGTGTTTATCGTAACAGATAAACACAAAGAATTATATGAAGAGCTATTAAATGTAGGGTGTATTACACGTCCGTTCCCAAACGGTTTACGTATTACGGTTGGTTTCCCAGAACAAAATGATAAGATGATTGAAGTATTAAAGAATTTTAACTATTAAACGAGACACTAAATAAATTGTCTAGTATATAAGTAAAGAGTGGAAGAGTTTGGAATTAGGGGCGCATCGGTTGTATTGATTATAATCGAATGGTCACTTTACTTCTGTGTTCCACTCTTCATTTTTTTGCTATACTTTAACAATATATAGGTGATGATTAAGGGAGAGATAATATGTCTAGAAAATCTATTGCAATAGATATGGATGAAGTATTAGCAGATACGTTGGGTGCGATTATTGAAGTGGTAAATATAAAAACAGAATTAGGTATTACAGTAGAATCACTAAACGGTCAAAAATTAAAACATGTTATACCAGAACACGATGGACTTGTACGTGATATTTTAAGAGCGCCTGGCTTTTTTAGAAATTTAACAGTGATGCCACACGCGCAAGAAGTGGTTGAGAAATTAACACAACATTATGATGTATATATCGCAACAGCAGCAATGGATGTGCCTACATCATTTCATGATAAATATGAATGGTTATTAGAATTTTTCCCATTTTTAGATCCACAACACTTTATATTTTGTGGCCGTAAAAATGTGGTGAAAACGGACTATTTAATTGATGATAATCCACGCCAATTACAGATATTTGAAGGTGAACCCATTATCTTCACTGCTTCTCACAATATTAACGAAGAACGTTTCCAACGTGTGAATGGGTGGAAAGATGTAGAAGCTTTATTTTTAGGCGAAGAATAAATAAAGAAAGCGATTAAGGTTACAATATTACACGAGTTTCCGTGTTATCAACCTTAATCGCTTTTTGCATCTTTTGGTTATTTTAGTTTACGCTTCATCTACAGGAAAAGTAAGAATCTGAAGTGCTTTAGGAAGTACTTCAATAGTTATCGGTGTTTGTAAACCGATTTCTCCATCGATGTCTACTTTCATTGAAGGTTCTGTAGAAAGTGTGATATGTGAGCCTTCAATGTGGTCAATGCCATTAGTTATTTCATTCCAATCCATACTATCTCGCTTTTTAAAGACATCATTTAAGATAGTAAAACTCTGTCTATCAAAGATAAAGGTATTAACTTTTCCATCTTGTGGAGATAAATCCATTAGAGGAATACGCCCACCACCGATGTTAGGTCCATTCGCAATAACTAACATAGAAATGTTGCCACTATATTCTTTACCATCCACATTTAACGTATAGTCAAAATACTCAGGATTCATTAATGTTTTAACGGTAGAACCAATGTAGCTTAATTTACCAAAAATATCTTTACGGCCTTCTTGAACATTTTCAGCATTTTGTACAATTAAACCTAAACCGACAAAGTTTAACACATAGCTATCATTAACTTTCATTACGTCATAAGACTCTATATGAGAAGACTTTAATTGTTCACTCGCTTTTTTAAAATCAGGGTCTAGATTTAATGTTTTAGAAAAGTCATTAAATGTACCCCCAGGGATAACGCCAATAGGGACGTTTAAATCATGTTTCATTACACCGTTCACGAGTTCGTTTACAGTACCGTCTCCGCCAAGTATAAATACAACGTCGACATCGCTACTATAATCGTGGTTTTTAATTTTTTCACAGTATTTAATAATGTCGCCTTCATTTTCACTTAACTGAATAGATAAGTGCTTACATATTGTAGTAAGAGATTTAGTAACTTCTCCTAAACCTTCATATATATTTTTAATACCACTATGTTCATGGTAAAAGAGAACGCCATGATTGAATTTTTGATCCATCTCTTCATGCCTACTTTCATTTTTTAACTTTTACTTTTTACCCTAGATATCTTCTTTCTAATGATAAATTTAAAAATTAAGAGTTCCTTAAGTATCTATCATGCCATTATTTAGCTTATCATACAAAGAAAATGGAGCGATGATAGAAATCTAGGGAGCGGGACAGAAATATAATGCAATGCAATTTCAAAGATTTCGTAGTCCTGCTCCGGTAAGGTTGACTAATCGTAGGAAAGAGAAGTAGTGCCACTTTTTATTAGTTTCCTAACACACACAAACCATTAATATCTTAATTTCATCTCAGACAACTACTGCTAAAAGAAGCTGAACCATTTTATAGTAATGGCTCAGCTTCTTTTAATGATGGAATAGATTAATGAATACCTTTCATAGCTTTAGAAATCTTAGGAGTGAAAGCTAAAATGATGATTGTAATGACAATAGCAACAGAACCTAAGAAAATAAAGTAATTAGTTTGACCTAATGGTTTAATTAATTTAACTAACGTGCCGTTTAATGCTTGAGCTGATGCATTTGTTAATAACCAAATACTCATCATTTGAGCGTTAAATGCTTTAGGTGCTAATTTAACGGCGGCACTATTACCAGTAGGTGATAAACATAATTCGCCGATTACACAAACGACATAAGATAAGATAACCCAGTTAACTGAGAAGTGTGTATCACCATAACTCATACCGATAAGTCCAATTAAAATGTAAGAAGCACCGGCTAATAATGTTCCGAGACCAAATTTAACTGGTAAACTTGGTTGTTTTTTACCCATCTTTAACCAAATCATTGAAACAACTGGGGCAAACAATAGAATGAATAGTGGATTAATTGATTGGAACCATGCTTCTCCAAAACCTGTCTTCCAACCAAATAAGTTCATTTGCATGTCAGAACGTTCTAATCCGTAAATATTTAATACGTTAGAACCTTGTTCTTGAATAGCCCAGAACAACATTCCGAGAATAAATAATGGAATGAACGCTTTAACACGAGAACGTTCTACATCAGTCACTTCTTTACTACGAATCATAGTTGTAAAGTAGATGATAGGCAAAGCGATACCGAGTACTAATACAGTGTTGCTAATTAAATTGAATGATAAAGTTTGAGTGTAATATGTAACTAATAATACGACGATGATAATAGCAACTACGCTACCGACGATTAATCCGTATCTTCTTTTTTCTTCAGAAGTTAGTGGATTGGTAGGTTTCATGCCCACACTACCTAAATTTTTCTTATTGAAAAGCATATACCAAACAAGTCCTAATGCCATACCGATAGCGGCAATTGAGAAACCAGCGTGGAAGTTTTTAATATTAATGAAATGTTGTAGGATGATAGGTGAGATTAAGGCACCTAGGTTAACTGACATGTAGAAAATAACAAATCCAGCATCCATACGTGTATCATTTTCAGGGTACAAACGACCAACGACATTTGAAATATTAGGTTTCATTAAACCTGAACCAATAATGATAAAGAACATTGAAGAGAATAAGCCGAACATTGCAAAAGGTAAGCTTAAACAAATGTGACCTAGGATGATTAGTATTGCACCTATAAGCGTAGCGCCACGTGTTCCTACAAGTCTATCTGCAACCCATGCGCCAGGAATTGATGACATGTAGATAAGTGCACCATAAACTGACATGATTGACATTGCAGTCGTTTGATCGATACCTAAACCACCATCTTTAATTGCAAAGTACATGTAGAAGATAAGCATAGCACGCATGCCATAGTAACTAAATCTTTCCCAGAACTCTACAAAGAAAAGAACACCTAATCCTCTAGGATGCCCGAAAAATCCTCTCTGAGGAATTGATTGAACTGCTTGTTCATGAGTATTGTTTGTTGTCATAAGTTTCCCAACCCTTTCTTTCACTTAATGACTAAATCTTACTAAAATACAGCTTTTAGGAATCATAAATAATAAAATGATTTCGTAAAAATAGAAATTTTTAGAATTTTCAGTCTGTTTTTAAATATTAATCTATCTATTAAGAATAAAGTTTGTTATTTATATTTACTATATTCTTATAGAAAATTAGGGATATTAATAAAATACGCTTTAATTCTTTAATAGGCAATAGTAAATTTAAGGAAATTAACCAAAAAATAAAAAAATTCCACTAAATTGTCAAACAATTTAGTGGAATAACAAATTTTTACTTAACGATTATCAATTTTTTCTGGATACATGTCATGGTTCATTAAACGATGTTCAGCCATTTTTTCATATTTAGAATTTGGGCGGCCATAATTTGTGTATGGATCGATGGAAATACCACCACGTGGAGTGAATTTACCCCAAACTTCAATATAATGAGGATCCATCAACTGAATCAAATCATTCATTATTATATTCATACAATCTTCGTGAAAATCACCATGATTTCTAAAACTAAATAAATAAAGTTTTAATGATTTAGACTCAACCATTTTTATATTTGGAATATATGAAATATAAATTGTTGCAAAATCTGGTTGACCTGTAATAGGGCAGAGAGAAGTAAATTCTGGGCAATTAAACTTTACAAAGTAATCGCGTCCTTGATGTTTATTCTCAAAAGTTTCCAGTACTTCGGGTGTATAGTCAAATTCGTATTTATTGTTTTGATTGCCTAATAACGTAATATCTTGTAAATCTTCTTTTTGTCTTCCTTGAGTCAATATACTCACTCCTTAGTATTGTTATATTGTTCTGGTAATACACGTTGGCGTCGCGCCTTTTCAAACATGTAGTAACTAGCACCGATAATAATGACATAACCCATTAATGCATAGAAATCAGGCGTTTCTCCGAATAAAATAAAGCCAAATATAGCTGTAAAGATAATAGACGCATACGTAAAGATAGAAATATCTTTTGCAGGGGCGAAACTATAAGCTAAAGTGATGCCAATTTGTCCAACTGCGGCTGAAAGACCGGCACCTAGTAGATAAATCATTTGAATTGAAGACATTGGTTCGAATGTCACGATTGAAAAAGGAATTAAAACGACTACAGAAAATAATGAAAAATAAAACACGATTGTATAAGGTGCTTCTCTAGTGCTTAATGCCCGCACACAAGTATAAGCTGAAGCGGCGAAGATACCTGAAAATAACCCTGATAGAGAGGTGATCATAGTTGATGAAAATTCTGGTTTAACGATGAAAAGCATACCAAATATAGCTACTATCATTGCGATGATTTGATATTTACGAACCTTTTCATTGAGAAAAATTAAACTGAGTAGAATAGTCCAAAAGGGATTAAGTTTCATTAAAGTATCGGCATCACTTAACACCATATGATCGATAGCGTAAATATTCAATAACACACCTATAAGCCCTAATGTCGAGCGTGTAATTAAGAGTGGTTGGCTGCTTAATTTTCCGAACATAGGCTGTTTATATTTAAATATAAAAAATAATGGAATAAACATTGCAACGAAATTTCTAGCTAAAGATTTTTGAAATACAGGCAAGTCTCCAGCTAATCTAAAAAAGACAGACATAAAACTAAAACCTATAGCCGAAATAAGAATAGCAATGATTCCTTTAACTTTTGAATTCAAGGTTTATCGCCTCATTTTTAAAAAATTACCGTATATATAGTAGCACACTTCATTTGCTCTTGCATAAGTACTTGCAATAAGAAGGGAGTTATATTATGATTTTAATACGAACAAACGTTCTATATAAATATAAACTTATCTTTTCATATCAAAGCAACGAATTATATTCGTGTTTTTAATTTAAAAATGAAAAGTTTTTAAATAACGGTGCAAAATATATTGTCAGAATAAAATGATAACCTTTAAGAACGTTGATAACTCAATAGTTACCATTATTTTTTAAAATGCAAGTAAAATTGCTCGGAATTATAAAATAAAAATTTTGGATGAATTTAAGTTCGTCGTGACGCACGTTCTACGATTTTCACGAACTTTTGTCACTAAATAGTGACTTTTAATTGCAGGAGCAATTCTGTATAATAAAACACAGAATATAGTGTTGGTTTTAGAAATCGAACACAATATGTTGTGTTTATAGATGTTTTGAGAGTGATATAAATAATTCAATTTAAAGGAAATTTCACACTCTTTCAACTAAGATTTTCCTTAAATTAACGCTATTAATACGAACGAGCTACGTAAAATAAATGATAAGATATTTTAGTTTAAACACTATATGTAGTGGTTAAATAATCCAAGTAATTATTTTAACTAAATGAACTATTAGCTTGTCGACTAAATTATAAATGTCGAAAAATATATCGTATTCATTTTGGACAGTTTTCTTATGTATCTAAGAGAACTTCTTTTTAATTAATTATATAGATTGACGAAGGAAGGCGTTCCAATGAAGGTAGTTTATTTTTCTTTTTCTGGAAATGTACGTAGATTTATAAAACGAAGTGAACTGACAGATGTAATGGAAATTACTAAAGATAATTGTAAGGACATTATTAATGAGCCTTATATTTTAGTGACTGGAACAATCGGATTTGGCGAGGTGCCTCAGGAAGTGCAATCATTTCTAGAAGTTAATCATCTCAACTTACGTGCCGTAGCAGCGAGTGGTAATCGTAATTGGGGTCAGAACTTTGCTAAAGCAGGGCAAACGATTTCTGAATCGTATGACGTGCCTTTATTAATGAAGTTTGAAGTACAAGGTACCAACAAAGATGTTATTGAATTTAAAAATAAGGTGGGGCATTTTAATGAAGATTATGGACGAGAAAAAATACAATCATATTGAGTTGAATAATGAAGTTACAAAGCGTAAAGATAATGGTTTCTTTAATTTAGAAAAAGATCAAGAAGCATTAAAAGTCTATCTAGAAGAAATTCATGATAAAACAATTTATTTCGACAATGAGATTGAACGTTTACACTATTTAGTAGACAATAATTTTTATTTTAATGTCTTCGAAATATATAGTGAAGAGGACTTAATTGAAATTACAGAATTTGCTAAATCTATTAACTTTGAGTTTGCTAGCTACATGTCAGCAAGTAAATTTTATAAAGATTATGCATTAAAAACTAATGATAAAACTCAATTTTTAGAAGACTACAATCAACATGTAGCGATAGTAGCATTGTATTTGGCTAGCGGTAATAAGCAACAAGCTAAACAGTTTATTTTAGCTATGGTTGAACAACGCTATCAACCAGCTACACCAACATTCCTAAATGCTGGACGTGCACGCCGTGGTGAATTAGTGTCATGTTTCTTATTAGAAGTCGATGATAGCTTAAACTCAATTAACTTTATCGATTCAACGGCGAAACAACTAAGTAAAATTGGTGGCGGTGTAGCAATCAATCTTTCTAAATTGCGCGCACGTGGAGAAGCAATTAAAGGAATTAAAGGTGTTGCTAAAGGCGTATTACCAGTAGCTAAGGCACTTGAAGGTGGTTTCAGTTACGCTGACCAATTAGGACAACGTCCTGGCGCAGGAGCAGTCTATTTAAATATCTTCCATTATGATGTTGAAGAATTCTTAGATACTAAAAAAGTAAATGCTGATGAAGATTTACGTTTATCTACTATTTCAACTGGTTTAATTGTACCTTCAAAATTCTTTGATTTAGCTAAAGAAGGTAAAGACTTCTATATGTTTGCGCCTCATACTGTAAAACAAGAGTACGGTGTGACTTTAGATGATATCGATCTAGAGAAATATTACGATGATATGGTTGCTAATCCTAACATTGTTAAAAAGAAAAAAGACGCTAGAGAAATGCTCAATACGATTGCTCAAACTCAATTGCAATCAGGTTATCCATATCTAATGTTTAAAGATAATGCGAATAAAGTTCATGCCAATTCAAATATCGGTCAAATTAAAATGAGTAATTTATGTACTGAAATTTTCCAATTACAAGAAACTTCGGTAATTAATGACTATGGTATTGAAGATGAAATTAAACGTGATATTTCTTGTAACTTAGGTTCACTAAATATTGTTAATGTAATGGAAACTGGTAAGTTTAAAGATTCAGTACACATTGGTATGGATGCATTAACAGTGGTAAGCGATGAAGCTAATATCCAAAATGCACCTGGCGTAAGAAAAGCGAACAGTGAATTACATTCAGTTGGCCTAGGAGTAATGAATTTACACGGTTATCTAGCTAAAAATAAAATTGGCTATGAGTCAGAAGAAGCAAAAGATTTTGCTAATATCTTCTTCATGATGATGAATTATTATTCTATTGAACGCTCAATGGAAATTGCAAAAGAACGTGGAGAAGTGTATCAAGATTTTGATAAATCGGATTATGCTAATGGTAAATATTTCGAATTTTATACATCGCAAGAATTCAAACCTCAATATGAAAAAGTTAAACGCTTATTTGAGAATATCGAGATTCCTACTGCTGAAGATTGGAAAGCATTACAACAATCAGTAGAAGAGCATGGTTTATACCATGCTTATAGACTTGCAATTGCACCGACTCAAAGTATTTCTTATGTGCAAAATGCGACAAGTTCAGTGATGCCAATTGTAGACCAAATTGAACGTCGTACTTATGGTAATGCTGAAACATTTTATCCAATGCCATTCTTATCACCTGAAACAATGTGGTATTACAAATCAGCATTTAACACAGATCAAATGAAACTTATTGATTTGATTGCTACGATTCAAACACATGTGGATCAAGGAATTTCAACTATCCTATACGTTAACTCTGAAATTTCCACACGCGAATTATCTAGATTATACGTATATGCTCACCATAGAGGACTGAAATCTTTATACTATACTCGTAATAAATTATTAAGTGTAGAAGAATGTACAAGTTGTTCAATTTAATATAAATAAATCCATCTAAAGATAGAAATAAAAGAGGATAGAAGGTATAGCGCTTAAGGCTCAGTCAGTAGGTTGCTAGTAAAGAGTCGTTTTCAACGGCTTTCTAGTATGCATAGTGTTAATAGCCCCTAGTCTTAAGCCCGTACCTTGTCCTCTTAATTAATGTAATTTAGGTTTTTAATAATAAAGGAGGAATTTTTAATGAAGGCCGTCAATTGGAACACTCAAGAAGATATGACAAACATGTTCTGGCGTCAAAACATCTCCCAAATGTGGGTAGAAACAGAATTTAAAGTATCAAAGGATATTGCGAGTTGGAAGACATTAACTGATGATGAGAAAAATACATTTAAACGTGCATTAGCAGGATTAACAGGTTTAGATACGCATCAAGCAGACGATGGCATGCCGTTAATCATGTTACATACTACTGATTTACGTAAAAAAGCAGTTTATTCTTTCATGGCTATGATGGAACAAATTCATGCCAAGAGTTACTCACATATTTTTACAACGTTATTGCCATCTAGCGAGACAGATTATTTATTAGATACATGGGTAATTGAAGAGCCTCATTTAAAATATAAATCTGATAAAATTATTGAAAACTATCATAAATTATGGGGTAAAGAAGCTTCTATCTTTGATCAATACATTGCCAGAGTATCTAGTGTGTTCCTAGAAACATTTTTATTCTACTCAGGTTTCTATTATCCTCTATACCTTGCTGGACAAGGTAAAATGACTACATCTGGTGAAATTATTAGAAAGATTTTACTTGATGAATCTATCCATGGCGTATTTACTGGCTTAGATGCTCAAAGTTTACGTAATGAACTTTCTGAGAATGAAAAACAAAAAGCTGATAAGGAAATGTATAAATTATTAGAAGAATTATATAGCAATGAAGTTTCTTACACTCATATGCTATATGATGATATTGGCTTAACTGAAGATGTGCTTAACTATGTTCAATATAATGGGAACAAAGCACTATCTAATCTTGGATTTGAACCATACTTTGAAGAAAAAGAATTCAATCCAATTATTGAAAATGCGTTAGATACTACAACTAAAAACCATGACTTCTTCTCAGTTAAGGGTGATGGTTACACATTAGCGCTTAATGTAGAAGCGTTACAAGATGAAGATTTCATTTTTGATAAATAAAATATTTCTTAAAGTAGGACTGGGGCATTCTTATGGAATGTCCTAGTTCTTTTAATTTTGGCAAGAATTAATTAAAAGGAAGAGACTGTAAAACCACATCTCCTTTATATTTAGCTAATTATAGCGTTTCTCTCTAGATTTCAATATCAACCCTTTTTTAGAACGAACTCCGAGATTCCAATTTCTCATTTTAACCGTTACACCTTTTAAAAATATTAGTCTTTATGATAATTAAAGTTGTTTTACCAAAAAACATAGCATTTAATTTAATATAATTTTAAAAATATCTGGAAACCTATTGAAATTCGTAATAGTAATCTTTAATATTAGTAGTGACGACAATGATAATCATTATCGTTTAAAGGATATTATTTTTTAAATACATATTACAAATTGTGGGGAATTACTAATGAAGTTTTTGTTTAAAGGCTATATTCTACTCATCTTGTTAGTGATTTTATCAATTATCTCCTTATTTGTAGGGGTAAGCCAACTTTCCCTCGCAGATATATTCCATTTAAACGAAGAACAAAGAAACATTTTGTTCTCGAGTCGTATTCCTAGAACAGTTAGTATCCTTCTTTCAGGAAGTTCACTTGCATTAGCTGGACTAATTATGCAACAAATGATGCAAAATAAGTTTGTAAGTCCTACCACTGCAGGAACGGTAGAGTGGGCAAAGTTAGGCATTCTACTATCGCTCGTCTTCTTTCCTCACGGACATATACTAATTAAACTACTGTTCGCAGTAGCACTAAGCTTGGCTGGGACATTTTTATTTGTTATATTAATTAACTTTATTCGTGTTAAAGAAGTTATTTTTGTACCTTTATTAGGCATTATGATTGGTGGTATAGTATCTAGTTTCACAACTTTTATCGCACTAAGAACAAATGCTTTACAAAGTATTGGGAACTGGCTAAACGGGAATTTTGCGATTATCACTAGTGGGCGTTATGAAGTGCTTTATCTCGTTATCCCAATTCTAATTGTAGCATTTGTATTCGCAAATCATTTTACAATTGCAGGAATGGGAAAAGACTTTAGTCATAATTTAGGTGTAAGTTATGAAAAAATCATTAATATAGCATTATTTATTACTGCTGCACTTACTGCGTTAGTAGTGGTTACGGTTGGGACATTACCATTCTTAGGGCTAATTGTTCCTAATATTATTTCTATCTTTAGAGGAGACCATTTGAAACACGCATTACCTCATACCCTTATGCTTGGGTCTATCTTTGTATTAATAGCTGATATTATAGGTAGATTAATTGTTTATCCGTATGAAATAAATATCGGTTTAACAATTGGTGTGTTCGGAACAGTTATTTTCCTAATCTTACTAATGAAAGGCAGAAAAGAATATGCAAATAAGTTCTAATATGAAAATAGGTATATTAATTTTTGCGACAGTTTGTATGGCAATTTTTTATTTATTAGTAGGCTTAGATTTCGAAATTTTTGAATATCAATTTCAAAGTCGATTAAGAAAGCTATTTTTAATATTAATTGTAGGCGGAGCCATAGGTACTTCAGTAGTTGTATTCCAAGCTATAACTACCAATAGACTATTGACGCCATCTATTATGGGACTAGATTCAGTCTATTTATTCGTTAAAGTATTGCCTGTCTTTTTAGTCGGAACGCAAGCTGCTATTGTCACAAATGCGTATTTAAACTTTTTAACTACGTTAGTCGCAATGGTATTATTCGCACTTTTGCTTTTTGAAGGCATGTTTAAACTAGGTAATTTTTCAGTTTATTTTATATTGCTTATTGGTGTGGTACTTGGAACATTCTTTCGCAGTATCACAAGTTTCATTCAACTTATCATGGATCCGGAGTCATTCTTAGCGGTTCAAAGTGCTATGTTCGCGAGTTTTGAAGCATCTAATTCACGATTGGTGTTTTTATCTAGTATTCTTTTAATTTTATTAATCATTATAACCATTATACTCCGTCCGTATTTAGATGTTTTATTACTTGGAAAAGCACAAGCAATTAATCTTGGTGTGTCTTATGGAAAAATGACACGTTTACTGCTTATTATTGTCGCGTTGCTTGTGTCAATTTCCACGGCATTAGTTGGTCCTGTAACATTTTTAGGGCTTTTAACTGTTAACTTAGCACATGAATTGATGAAAACCTATGAACATAAATACATTTTACCAGCAACAATTTTAATCAGTTGGATTAGTTTATTTACAGCACAGTGGGTAGTTGAAAACTTATTTGAAGCCACAACAGAATTTAGTTTAATCATTGATTTAATTGGCGGAAGCTATTTCATTTACTTACTTGTTAAAAGGAGAAGTGCAAATTGATTGAAATAAAAAATTTAGATAAGTCGATACAAGATAAACCTATTTTAAAGAATATTAACGTAGATATTCAAAAAGGAAATTTAACTTCTCTTATAGGGCCTAATGGTGCCGGGAAAAGCACCTTGCTTTCGGCAGTGAGTCGTCTTTTTGAATATGAAAATGGAATTATCAAAATTGAAGATAAGCCAGTACTCGATTATAAAAGTGATGAATTAGCTAAAAAATTAAGTATTTTAAAACAAACGAATCATACTGAAATGAATATTACAGTAGAACAATTAGTTAGCTTTGGTCGTTTTCCATATTCAAAAGGTCGAATGAAAGACGAAGACTATAAACAAGTAGAATATGCGTTAGATTTGTTACAACTTCAAGATATTAGAAGTAGAAATATTAAAACACTTTCTGGTGGTCAAAGACAACGAGCTTATATAGCTATGACCATAGCTCAAGACACAGATTATATTCTATTGGATGAGCCGTTAAATAACTTGGATATGAAGCACTCTGTCCAAATTATGCAAACGTTACGTAAGTTGTGTAAGGAACTCAACAAGACGATTGTAATAGTCTTACATGATATTAATTTTGCTTCCTGTTATTCAGATGACATTATAGCTTTAAAAGACGGAGCAATCATTAAAGCAGATACGAGAGATCATGTCATTCAATCAGAAATTTTAAAAGAGTTATATGAAATGGATGTCCATGTCGAAGAAATTAGAGGACAACGTATTTGTCTTTATTATGATGAAACTACTTTTTGATTAGACTAATAACTAAATCATTTAATCGCATTACTTTAAAGGGGTGATGCTATTCGAAGGAATAGAGTAGAGAAAGTCCAGATGAAACTTAGCAGCACGGTTAAATTTTTTAAGGAGTGATAGGAATGAAGAAAACTGTCTTATTTTTATTATTAACTTTAGTTTTAGTTTTAGCAGCATGTAGTAACGGATCGAACAGTAGTAATGATTCAGGCTCTAAGAGTGAAAGTGACAACGCTAAAGAAACTAAAACTGTAAAAATCAAAAACGATTTTGAAGCAAGCGGTCAAGAACGAGACGGCAGCGATGCCAAAAAAGTTAGCAATACTGTAGAAATTCCAAAAAATCCTAAAAATGCAGTTGTATTAGACTACGGTGCATTAGACGTTCTTAAAGAACTAGGTGTAGCAGACAAAGTTAAAGGATTACCTAAAGGTGAAAATAACTCATCTTTACCAGACTTCCTAAGTGACTTTAAAGATGATAAATATATTAATACAGGTAACTTAAAACAAGTTAACTTTGATAAAGTAGCAGAAGCTAAACCTGAAGTAATCTTTATTTCAGGAAGAACAGCTAATCAGAAGAATTTAGATGAATTTAAAAAAGCAGCACCAGACGCTAAAGTTGTATACGTGGGCGCAGACCAAAAGAACTTAGTTAAAGACATGAAGAAAAACACTGAAAACTTAGGTAAAATCTACGACAAAGAAGATAAAGCGAAAGAACTTAATAAAGATTTAGATGAAGACATCGCTGATATGAAAGATAAAACTAAGAAATTCGACAAAAAAGTAATGTATTTATTAGTTAATGAAGGTGAATTATCTACATTTGGTCCTGGTGGCCGTTTTGGTGGCTTAGTGTTTGATACTTTAGGTTTCACACCAGCTGATAAAGATGTTAGTGATAGCCCTCATGGTCAAAACGTTACTAACGAATACATTAATGAACATAACCCTGGTGTTATTCTTGCTATGGACCGTGGTTCAGTAGTAGGTGGCCAATCAACAGCTAAAGATACATTAGGTAACGATGTACTTAAAAATGTTAAAGCAGTGAAAGATGATAAAGTTTATGAATTAGATCCAAAATTATGGTACTTCTCTTCAGGTTCAACAACTACTACAATGAAACAAATTGACGAATTAGAAGAAGTATTAGACAAATAATATATAAATAAACGAGTTAGAATTTAATTCAAAATTAAAGGCTTGTAGGGAATTTCGAAATCGAAATCTCCTACAAGCCTTTTTAAATATAAACATACTATTTTTTCTTTTTAGAAAAATAATCAACAATTGCTATTAGTATTACGACCATAATGCCACCTATAATTGCGGTAGACAACGCCAATCACTCCCTTTAATTTTAATCATATTTCAAAATACAAATGATAATGAAACTTACATCGATTATTAAAATGGGCATGACAATTTGGACATCGTTCAGTCATCATGTAATCATGAATAGACAATTCATGTTTACATACACCGCACAAAATTGCCTTCTCGTGAAAATCTTTTTCAGGCCATCTTACAATTTGATGTGATTCGTGTTCATCATGGCATTGATAACAAGGATAGTATTTATTGCAACATTTAAATTTTAATGGCAACGACATCTAAAAAAGTATGGTAATGTATGCAACGCGTTTTGTCATCTACAATGGAACCATAAACTTTTGGCATCTACATCGTCTCCTTATTCACTACTCGAACCTTATTGTTCAGGATGTTCACCAATAATACGAACCTCGCGATGAAGTTCTACATCAAATTTTTCTTTTACCACTTTTTGGACGTGATGAATTAAATCTTCATAATCTGTGGCTGTGCCATTATCTACGTTCACCATGAAACCAGCATGTTTCTTAGATACTTCTACGCCACCTATACGATAACCTTGCAAGTTTGAATCTTGAATTAATTTTCCAGCGAAATGACCTGGAGGACGTTGAAAGACACTGCCACATGATGGATATTCAAGTGGTTGTTTCGTTTCACGGCGTTCAGTTAAATCGCCCATTTTAGCTTGGATTTCTTCAAGATTTCCAGGTGTTAAAGTAAAGGCCGCTTCCAGAACGACTAAATGTTGTTGTTGCACAATACTATTTCTATAGTCTAGTTCTAATTCATTACTAGTTAATTGGATTAAATCACCTTGTTCATTAACACATAATGCGTAATCAATACAATCTTTAATCTCTCCACCATAAGCGCCAGCATTCATATAAACTGCGCCTCCGACCGAGCCAGGAATACCACAAGCGAATTCTAAACCAGTTAGTACATGGTCTCTTGCAGCACGTGATACATCAATAATTGCAGCACCACTTCCTGCAATAATGGCATCATCTGATACATTGATATGTTTTAATGACAGTAAACTAATGACAATTCCACGAATACCACCTTCACGGATGATAATGTTAGAACCATTACCTAAATACGTTACAGGTATTTTTTTATCTTGAGCATAGCGCACAATAGTTTGAACTTGTTCATTCTGAGTAGGAGATAAATAGAAATCTGCATTGCCCCCTGTCTCAGTATATGTATATCGCTTTAATGGTTCATTCACTTTAATAATGCTTTCAGGTATTAAGGTTTTTAAATCTTGTAAGATGTCTTCTTGTTTTAACATAAGTACATCCTTTCTTCTCTTCTGTAATCTATTCTATATTATAGCAACTTTATAACTGATTTGCGAAAGAAGGTAAGCGCGAATTAATTTAAACAAATATTAAACTCTATAATTGTTTGTATAATTTTTCAAAGTATTGCTGCTTTTGATTTTCGTAATTTCTTATAGTATTCACGTGGTTAATAATTTGTTTCTTTTTTTCTGAAAAATGAAGAGCAATACGTGGAACGTTAGCAAGTGACTTGTCTACAGTTAAATATTGTTCAAATAAAGGTGTGTTCATTTGAACAATGTGTAAACGAATCGTTTGTTTTAGTTCAATCAAATTATTAAATTTTGCCATCATGACTTTTTTCTTATAAGGATGATGTAAACGATAAAAACCGACATAATTTAATCGTTTTCCATCTAAGGAGGTAATATCATGAAGGTTATTTACACCAACCAAAATATCTAAAATAGGTTCTGTGACATAGTTGAAATGCTTTGTACCGCCAATATGTTGTGTGAATTGAACAGGGGGAGTCTAGCAAGTCGAATAATAATGTTTTAGTAGTTTGATATAATTCATGATAATCTGTAGTAGATGGTGCTTGTACAAAAGATTGAACAGTCGTGTACATATAAGTCTCCTTCAAATATTAGGATATTTTACAAATTCTGAAATACTATAGCATAAATTATTTTCAATATAAATAGGTTTAGGTATAATACGTGTTGATAGGAGTGCAAAGATGAAAAAATTAGCAATTCTTTCGATAATAATCATTTGTGTGTTAACATTATCTTCTTGTAGTAACCAACACCATGCTAACGTGAAAGAGTTTGAGAAACAGTTAGATGAAGCGGAAGCTAAGAAGAAAAGCGTTAAAACGGTTATGGACAAGATTCATTTGAAACAGCTAGATCAATTAAGTAAGACAGATACGACGGATAAAAATAAAAAAGAGTTCAAAGCACTACAAAAAGATGTGAATCATCATCTAATGCCAGCATTTGAAGCTTATGAAAAAGAGGCTAAAAAATTACCTGCCGATAATCAGGATGTTAAAGATTTAAAAACAAAGTATTTAGACAATGTTAAACAAGAAAGACAATCAATTAACGAGCTTAAATCATTTATAGACTTATGTAATCAATCAATTAAAGCAAATGAAGATATCCTAGATTATACTAAATTATTCGAAAGAAATCGGTCTCAAGTAGAGTCAAAAATTCAAAAAGCAAGTAATCAAAATGATGCGAATCAATTAACTTCAAAGATAGAAAATAACAATAAAAAATTAAAAGAAACCGCACAAAAATATTTGGAAAATGAACATGCGGACTCTAAAAAAGCAATTAATCAACGTATTAAACCGTTAATTGAACGACAAATCACAGATTTAAATCAGACAAATATTACCGACTCTAATGTTAACGCCGCGCGTAAAAATGCTATTGAAATGTATTATAATCTTTTGAATTATTATGATACACGTGAAACAACTGTTAATATAGAGAAACAACTTTCCAAAATTGATGTCGATAAATTGCCAAAAACGGGTAAAGAATTAAGTGAGCACGATAATGACTTTTACAACAGTTTTAAAAAATTAAAAAAGTAAAAGTGAATATAACTAAACTTAAATTAAATTTCTGGTTAACATTGGAGAATGAAGTGTGTATAATTGTACCCATTAAGTAGTTTATAGTAATCTTAAATAACTATAGGGGCATAAATAAATTTAGAGGTGAATAGAATGGTTATAAAGCTGAGTTCGATTGACCAGTTTGAACAAGTACTAGAAGACAATAAATATGTATTTGTATTAAAACATAGTGATACTTGTCCAATCTCAGCGGCTGCATTTGATCAATTTAAAAAATTCTTATATGAAAGAGATATGGATGGCTATTATTTAGTCGTTCAAGAAGAAAGAAAACTTTCTGATTATATCGCTGAAAAAACAAATGTGAAACATGAGTCTCCTCAAGCTTTCTACTTTATAGAGGGAGAAGCGAAGTGGAATGCAAGTCATAACGATATTAACGTGTCTTCGCTAGCTCAAGCTGAAGAGTAAATACAATTAAATAAAAAAGAGTAAGCAAAGGCTGGGACACGAATGCGTAGTCTCAGCCTTCAATTCTATCTTAGGATAGGTTCCTATTATGAAAAAACGACTTAACCCATGTATAATGTGAAAGTGAAGTTAAAGTAATAATGTCTAAAAGCATCTTTATAAAAATAATAGAAAATGGCATGAGGTGATTAACGAATGAAAGTATTAGTAGCCATGGATGAATTTAATGGTATTATTTCCAGTTATCAAGCTAACCGTTTCGTAGAAGAAGCGATAGCAAGTCAAATAGACGATGCAGATGTCGTACAAGTGCCTTTGTTTAATGGACGACATGAATTAATGGATTCAGTATTTTTATGGCAATCAGGCACTAAGTATAGAATTAATGTGCATGATGCAGATATGAACGAGATTGAAGCGGTCTATGGACAAACCGAACAAGGTTTAACTATCATTGAAGGTAATTTATTCTTAAAAGGTCAAAAACCGATTGCGCAACGTTCAAGTTATGGTTTAGGCGAAATGGTTGTAGATGCTTTAAATAATGGGGCAGATAATATTGTCATTTCATTGGGCGGTATCGATAGTTTTGACGGTGGTAGTGGCATGTTACAAGCGTTAGGCGCTCGATTTTATGATGATGAAGGAAATATTTTAGACGCACGCGAAGGTTCTAAAATTATTAAATACATTAGACATATAGACTTATCAAATATTCCACAAAGTTTTAAAGACGCTAACATTCAAGTCATGTCAGACTTCTCAAGTAAACTCTATGGTAAAAATAGTGAAATTATGAAAATATATGAAGAACATCATATTAGTCGAGACAAAGCTGCCGAATTAGATAATTTAGTATGGTACTTTAGTGAAATAGTTAAAAACGAATTACAAGTTGCCTTAGGCCCTATTGAACGTGGAGGAGCCGGCGGTGGTATTGCTGCGCTATTAAAAGGTTTATATGGAGCAGAAATACTAACTAGTCATGAAATGGTCGATCAAATTACGCATTTAGACGATTTAATATCGCAAGCAGATTTGATTATCTTTGGTGAAGGTTTAAAAGAAGAAGATAACTTGCTTGAAACCACAACGTTAACCATTGCAGAGTTAACTGACAAACACAATAAGCCTTCAATTGCTATTTGTGCTACTGCAGATAAATTTGATGTTTTTGAGAATTATAACGTTACTGCAATGTTTAATACATTTATTGAAATGCCTGCTACATATCCTGATTTTAAAATGGGTATTCAAATCAGACATTTTACAGTGCAAGCACTTAAATTGTTAAAAACAACATTATAAAGATTAATATTTAATAATAAAGTAACGAAATATAAATCTATAATTATAGGCTTGAAAGTGGTTGGTTCGTTTAGAAATTAGCCACTTTCAAGCCTATTTTATGCTGTATAGTTTTATTTTCGAAAAAGAGTGTACTAGTGAATCTTAAAATTATATCGTATTTCTGTCGTCACTCTTGCTTATTTTTGATGATGTGTTACTTCTTGTGCAATGCCAATAATAACTTGGACTGCCTTTTCCATCACATCAATTGATGCATATTCAAAAGGTCCATGGAAATTACCGCAGCCAGTAAAGATATTAGGGGTTGGTAGGCCTTTGAATGATAGTTGGGAACCGTCTGTACCGCCACGGATTGGGTCAGTATTAGGTTCAATATCTAAGTCAGCAAATACTTTTTTAGGTATATCGATAATGTATGGATGTGGTTCAATCTTTTCAGCCATATTATAATATTGATCTTCAATATCTACTTTTACTGGGAAATCTTCATAGTGTGTATTAATATCATCACGAATTTCTAGTAATTTCTTCTTACGTGACTCAAATGCATCTCTGTCATGGTCGCGAATAATATATTGTAACGTTGCTTTTTCGACGTTACCTTCAAATTTCATTAAATGATAGAACCCTTCATAGCCTTCAGTACGTTCAGGAACTTCGCTAGCAGGCAATAAACTATGAAATTGATGACCTAAAGAAAGGGCGTTAACCATAATATTTTTAGCTGAACCGGGGTGCACGTTGACGCCATGAGTAGAAATCTTCGCTTCTGCAGCGTTAAAACTTTCGTATTGTAGTTCACCGAATTCGCTACCATCCATTGTATAGGCGAAGTCAGCATCAAAGCGTTCTACGTCAAATTTATGTGGCCCGCGTCCAATTTCTTCATCTGGCGTGAATGCGATACGAATGCGGCCATGTTTTATTTCTGGATGTGATTTTAAATATTCCACGGCTTCCATAATCTCTACGACACCAGCTTTATCATCTGCACCTAGTAATGATGTACCGTCAGTAATCATTAACGTATGACCCTTTAATTTTTTTAATTCTGGAAAAGTTTCTTGGCTTAAGACGCGACCAGTATCCCCTAAATTAATAGGCTTACCGTCATAATTCTCAACGATTTGAGGGTTAACATTTGTCGCATTAAAATCAGGTGATGTGTCCACATGTGCTAAGAAGCCGATAGTTGGCACTTCAGTATCAATATTACTTTCTACCGTTGCAAATAAGTAGCCATTGTCATCAAGCTCTGTATCTAATCCTAATTCTATTAGTTCTTGTTGTAATAAACGCAATAAATCCCATTGTTTCTCGGTAGAAGGTGTAGTTGACGATTCAGGATTAGATTGTGTATCAATTTTCACATAACGTGATAATCTGTCTATAATTTGTTCTTTCATAGCTAGACATCCCCTTAAACTCTATTATTCATATTATATGATTTTCTATATGTTTTACCTTTGATTTTATCATAATATTGTTTGATACGCGTATAAATGTAGTAGAGGATTTCTGCTACTAAAATACCAAACGCAATTGATCCAGAAATAAGTGTGACTTCTAAAAATGTATTAACTGCTTGAGTATAATCATTGGATACTAAAAAGCGTGTTGCTTCATAAGCAGTACCACCAGGCACTAAAGGAATGATACCTGGTACAATAAAAATAATAACAGGTCGTTTGTAACGACGACTCATCACGTGGCTTAATAATCCAAGGATGAAACTACCTAAAAATGAGGCGCCTACTTTTCCTAAATCCATATCTACAGTAAATTGATAAATTGTCCATGCTACGGCACCCACAAAGCCACAAGCAGCTAGGAGACGCTTTGGAGCATTGAATATAATTGAAAAAAGTACTGTTGAAATGAAACTGATAGTAAAATGAAATAAATAAAATAACATTTGGCACAGCCTTTCTTAAATAATGAGTAATACAATGGCTACGCCAGCACCGATAGCGAATGATGTAAGTGCTGCTTCAACACCACGTGACATGCCCGCTAACAGTTCTCCGGCCATTAAATCTCGAATAGCATTACAAATTAAAATACCTGGTACAAGTGGCATTACACTCGAAATGGTAATAATATTCTGATTAGTAGCAATTCCTAATTGAGTAAATGTTGCAGCTATCGTTATGACGACGGCGGAGGCCACAAACTCGGAAAAGAATTTAATTTGAATAAAACGTTGTACTAAGCTAAATGTTAGAAAAGCGGCGCCTCCAGCGATAATCGCAATCCAGCAATCGGAAGCTACGCCTCCAAACATAAATAGGAAGAACCCACAAGCAATAGCTGCAGCAAAAAAGTTTAATAAAAATGAATATTGTAATGAAGCTCGACGTAAATGGATCAATTCTGATTTTGCTTCATCAATAGTAAGTTCATTTTTAGCAATTTTACGCGAAAGACTATTAGTAAGCGCAATTTTCTCTAAATCTGTGGTACGTTCACGAATTCTAATAAGTCTTGTACTCGTACGATCATTTAATGAAAAGATAATAGCGGTTGAAGTTACAAAACTATATGTATCATGGAGCCCATAACTATGGGCAATGCGATTCATGGTATCTTCAACACGATATGTTTCTGCGCCAGCTTCTAGTAAAATTCTTCCAGCTATCAAAACAACATCAATCACTTTATTTTCATCGATAATAGTGATTGAATCTGACATAAACGGCACCCCCGAATAATTGAACAAAGATTTTTATTTATTAGACAATTTGAAGTGTACAACTTGAACACTCAACTTGCAATAGTACGTTATGCATTCACATAATATCTTAAACAGTTCTTAAAATGAACAAAACTGTCAAGACGTTATACCTTAGATTCACTAAGTAAATTAACTTCTAGTATAACAAATTGACAGTTAAGATTTAATTTATATCTTGATGATTGGGTTAAACATGACTTGATTTCGACCTTCGTTCTTAGCCACATGAACCATATCATCCGCATCTTTAAAAACTTTACGTTGTGATTTATGATCATCTTGCGTTAAATACCCAACCCCGATAGAAACAGACAGTTTAATAACTTCTTTATTAGGTAAGTGGAAAGATGATTTTTCAACTCCATTTCTAATATTTTCAGCTAATTTAACGCTTTGATCTAATGAATAATCTCGGATAACGACTGAGAATTCTTCGCCTCCATTTCGGAAAATCTCAAATTGTTTAGGAACATAGTTTTTTAATAATTGAGACATTTGTTTTAGCACAGCGTCTCCAGATTTGTGTGAGTAGGTATCATTTACATCTTTAAAGCCATCAATATCAATTAAAAGTAAAGCTAGACTTTCGTTGTTTTCTTCAGCAACTTGGGAGATATGATTTAAATGTCTATCAAACTCTTTAACATTTCTTAATCCAGTGAGGTAATCGTATTTGTCCTCATTTTCATAGCGTGTAACAAGAGAGAAGAAATGCCAAATATCTACAAATGTAATCGCTGAAGTAATGGTTAAGACGAATGAGATTGGAACTAATACAGCGACTTCATATAAATCATAAAGTGGACTGAAGATAGATAAAATAAACAGAATAATTACACTGATAAGATTTAAAATAACTAGAGACATAATATCATTCTGTTTTAAAAAAGGTCCTACCATACTGACAATGACACCAATGACTATAAGCACTACACCGTATAAAATTGAATTTCCGAATGTAAACACATCGACTAATGCGACAATAATTGCTGCAATTAGAGTGTACGCCATATTCGTATAGCGTCCCAAGAATAATAGCGGGACAAAAGATAGGTGAATAAGGTACTTATCATAAAACGGAATAGGATATGCAGCTAATAATAAAGCTACCAATGTCATTAAAACTGTAACGTATCCTTTAGAAAAAATCATTATCTTGTTTTCAGAGTATTGTAACCTATGAAATAAGTATATACCTGCAACCATGACCGCAATATTATAAATAATTGCTTCAATCATATGGGAATCGACTCCTTTAATTTAACCATTAGTTATTGTAAGTGAAAACTTACCATTTGTCATTAAGTTGTATCTTTTAATAAGGAGAATTTTAGTAGATAAATAGACTTTCGTATTCAAAAGAATAATGAAATGATATGATAGAAAAAATAAACTTGTCTTTACGAAATATTTACAATTTATAGATTTAAATGAAGTTTTACTTAAAACAATGTAAACTATTCTATAATAAAAAACATGAGATAAGGAATCACACTGAATGCTAAATCTTTTTATGAGCTCTTGGTACTATAGTCCAATGTTCAAAAGAGAAAATAACTGTTTAAATAATATAAAAGATTAAAAAAGCAAATGTGAAAAAATAAGAGAGATTTATTGAAGGTGAACTGATGTATACATTACTACTCATTGCTGTAACTTTAGTAATCAGTTTAATAATAACACCTGTTGTAATTAAGGTCTCTATTAAACTAGATTTAGTAGATCGACCTAATTATAGAAAAATACATACAAAACCCGTTTCAGTGCTAGGAGGCACCGTCATTTTACTTTCGTTTCTCATTGGGATATGGCTTGGTCATCCAATAGAAAGAGAAGTCCGACCTCTGGTTATCGGTGCTATTGTAATGTATTTAATAGGTTTGATTGATGATATTTATGATTTAAAACCAATTCTAAAATTATTAGGCCAAATTGTAGCCGCTTCAATCGTTGTGTTTTATGATATAACGATAGATTTTATATCTTTTCCGATGGGACCAACCATTCATTTCGGAATATTTAGTATACCAATTACAATTATTTGGATTGTGGCAATTACAAACGCAATTAATTTGATTGATGGACTAGATGGCTTAGCTTCTGGTGTGTCAGCTATTGGGCTTATCACAATTGCATTTATCGCAGTTTTACAAGCCAACGTGTTTATTATCATGATTTGTAGTGTGCTGATTGGCTCACTACTAGGATTTTTATTTTTCAATTTTCATCCTGCAAAAATATTCTTGGGTGATAGCGGGGCATTGATGATTGGTTTTATAATAGGATTTTTATCCTTATTAGGTTTTAAGAACATTACATTTATCTCCTTGTTCTTCCCGATCGTCATTCTAGCTGTGCCATTTATAGATACGTTATTTGCGATGATTAGACGGATGAAAAATAAGCAACATATCATGCAAGCAGATAAATCACATTTGCACCATAGATTATTAGCACTAGGGTATAGTCATCGACAAACAGTACTATTGATATACTCAATCGCAATTATGTTTAGTTTATCAAGTATTATATTGTATTTATCACAACCATTAGGTGTCTTGCTCATGTTTATTCTTATTGTGATAACAATAGAACTCATTGTGGAATTCACAGGTTTGATTGATGATAGTTATCGCCCAATTCTTAATTTAATTACTAAGAGGAATGACTCAACCCGTCCACGCGAAAATTATAATAAAAAATCATAAAAGAAAGTAAATAACCTTGTGTAGCTTTATCTATTCTTTAAGATAGTTAAATGTACACAAGGTTATTTATATTAAAACGGATTTAATTTGTAGGAATATCAAACGGCAGCTTTTTAATATCACTTTCATGTAATTCGTAATTTCCGGCAGTAATACGATTTAAAAATTCGATAAATTCTTCATAGTCGGTTTGTACCACGTCAATTTGATAACTTACTTTGTCGGTGTAAGTCGTATCTCTTAAAAAGTAAGAGGTTGATGCCAGTTCGTATTCTAATTTTCCAGTTAAATCATAACCAATCGTCACAGTAGTAGGAATGGCATCGCGTAATTCTACGCGTCCAATTGCATAAATAACATCTCTAACAGCGCCACTATACGCACGAATGAGGCCGCCCCCACCTAATTTAATACCGCCAAAATAACGTGTTACAACTACGCATACATTATGCACATCTAATTTTTTTAGAATTTCAAGCATAGGTACGCCCGCGGTACCGCTGGGCTCGCCATCGTCATTAGCTTTTTGAATGTTCATTTGATCGCCAATCGTATAGGCTGAACAATTATGTGTTGCTTCTTTATGTTGTTGTTTAATTTGACTAATAAATTGCTTGGCTTCATCTTCTGAAAATACAGGTTTAATATGTGCGATGAAGCGGGATTTACTAATTACATTTTCAATAGTATGTTCTTGTTTGATTGTAACGATAGAATCGCTCAATGAGTAGTCACCTCGAATATCTATAAAAGTTATTTGACCCTTATTATACACGCTTATTTTTGAATGATTAAATATATGATTATGAATTTCTTTTTTAATTAAAATAATTTATAATGATGATGAGTATAATTGAGGAGGACTACTATGAAAATCGCAGTAATGGCAGATTCCACTGGGTATCTACCAAAAGAGATGATTGAGAAATACCAGATACCTATTGCACCATTAAGTGTAGCGTTTGATGATGGTAAAACGTTTACCGAGAACGATAATGTCCCAATAGAACACTTTTATCAAAAAATGGCCTCATCAAAAACATTCCCAACTACTAGTCAACCAGCAATTGGTGAATGGCTTCAAAATTACGAACAACTTAGAGATAAAGGCTATACAGATATTATTGTAATTAACTTATCAAGCGGCATAAGTGGTAGTTATCAATTAGCCACACAAGCGGGCGAAATGGTTGAAGGTGTTAATGTCTATACGTTCGATAGTAGATTAGCTGCAATGATTGAAGGTAGTTATGTATTATATGCTTTAGAGCTTGTCGAAAAAGGATTTACACCTAACGTAATTATCGAGGAATTATTAGAAATTAGAGAAAATACTGGTGCATATCTACTTGTAGACGATTTGAAGAATCTACAAAAAAGTGGACGTATTACGGGAGCACAAGCTTGGGTAGGTACATTATTAAAAATGAAACCAGTTCTTCGCTTTGAAGAAGATGGTAAAATCTATCCATTTGAAAAAGTGAGAACAAAAAAACGTGCATTTAACTCTTTAGAACAAAATATTTTTGATAAAATTAAAGGATTAGATGAAGTGACCGTTTTTGTAATTAATGGTGACAAAATTGAAGAAGGTAAGGCCTTTTACAATCATTTAAAAGAAACATATCCTGATGTGAATATTCAGTATTCTGAGTTTGGTCCTGTAGTAGCTTCTCATTTAGGTTCTGGAGGCTTAGGCTTAGGTTACTTCCCTAAAAAAATCATCATCAATTAATATATAAACCGTATTTATAAGTTTAAGAGTACTTGTTGGGAGCGAGATTGAAATCTAATGTAACGTCATAGATTTCGTAATCTCGCTCCAACTTCATTAATAATTTGAAAAGGGCGTGGTACAAAATAAAACATTATGGAAAGTTAGTTTTTCCTTCTATGATTTTAAGTGATGAACACATCCTCTCAGTGTCCTCAGGTATTTTAACTACTTCTCATGGCTATCGTTGTCTTCAATGTGGTAATGAAGATCCAGACTATTGGTGCCAGTATGATTCTCTATATTCAAAGCAAACTATTATATATTGCCGACGATGTATTCAATTAGGACGCATAGACAATGTTACACAGTACAAGATAACAAAGAGCGTAAGTAAAATATCTAATGGAAGAGTATAAATTACCATTTGAGTTATCTGAGCAACAAACGTATGCTTCCGGCAAGGTAGTACAAGCAATAAAAGTTCAAAAAGACTTATTATTATATGCGGTTACCGGTGCAGGAAAAACAGAGATGATATTTGAAGGTATTCATATAGCGCGTCAGTTGGGCTATAATATTGCCGTCGTTTCTCCGAGAGTAGACGTGGTCATAGAAACGAGTATACGGGTGCAACAAGCATTTACGTGTGAAGAAATTGATATCTTACATCAGTCTAGTCATCAACAATATAATGGTCATTTCGTGATTGCCACAATTCATCAACTTTATCGCTTCAAAAATCATTTCGATGTTGTTTTTATAGATGAAGTCGATGCTTTTCCCTTATCAATGAATCCTCAGCTATTTAATGCAATTCATCTTGCTGCTAAACCTCAACATAGTTACATCTTTATGACGGCTACGCCAAATCAACGTTTAACCAAACAACTGTCTAACGATCAGATTATCCAACTTCCCGCTCGCTTTCATCGTCACACTTTACCTATTCCTAAATTTTCTTATTTTAAGTTGAAGCCTAATCGCGTTCAACGCAAACTTAAAGCTATACTACCTCAGCAATTAGAAGCTCAACGCTTTACTTTAGTCTTTTTCAGTAATATAGAAATAATGGAAAGAGTATATAAACACTATCATTATTTCTTTCCAGATCTAATATGTGTCTCTAGTGAAGATGCGTTACGCTTCGATAAGGTTGAAGCTCTACGTAGAGGGGAACATCGCATTGTATTTACAACGACTATTTTAGAACGTGGATTTACTATGGCGCGATTAGATGTCATTGTGCTTAATGCTGATACCTTTGAAAAGACTGCCCTAATCCAAATTGCCGGAAGAGTAGGTCGCAAGAAAGAAGCACCTACAGGCTTGGTATTATTCTTACATGAGGGTGTAACTCTAGCGATGATTTTAGCGAAAAGAGATATCGTTTATATGAACCGACTAGGTATCAAGCGCGGGTGGTTAGATGACTAAGTGTCTTCAATGTTTAAAACCTATTCATGAAACTCTATCTATATTAAATTTTTATAAACCGAAACCTCGTTTGTGCACCACTTGTTTGTCACAGTGGAAACAATGCGAGCTAGTTATGAATGAATATCGATGTTCAAGGTGTTTAAATTATCGTACATCAACGGAAGAGACCTGCTTAGACTGTCAGTTTTTAGCACAGACATTTACTTTAATGACACAGCTTTACTGTGGTTACAAATATACTGGAATAATGAAAGAAACTATTCATAATTATAAAATTATGCGAGATTACTACTTGGCAGATTTACTAGCCACTATGGTTCGGTTGCCTGAGACAACTTATGATCTAATCATACCTATTCCATCTCCTAATGAACGAGATAGGGAAAGGACATTTAATCCCGTTTCCACCATCTTAGATAAAATGGGCGTGAAATATCATAATGTCTTAGGCACATCTTTACGACCTAAACAATCTAGCCTTGGTAAATTAGCTAGAGCTAAAGCGACTAATCCATTTTTTATAAAGGAAGATATAGAGTTAGCTGGTAAAGAAATATTGTTAATCGATGACATTTATACGACTGGTTTGACCATCCATCATGCAGGGGAAAAACTATATGAAAAAAGTATCAGAAAATTCAAAGTGTTTACGTTTTCAAGATAAGCAAAAACATGGTATTATAAAGTTAAGAATTAATAATACAAGAGGTTAAAGGAGAGATAGCTATGATCAGATTTGAAATTCATGGAGATAACCTCACTATTTCAGATGCCATCCGCAACTATATTGAGGAAAAAATTGGTAAGCTTGAACGTTACTTTAATGACGTGCCAAATGCAGTAGCACACGTAAAAGTGAAAACATACCAAAACTCTACAACTAAAATTGAAGTAACTATTCCTTTAAAAAATGTTACTTTAAGAGCGGAAGAACGCCATGACGATTTATATGCGGCAATCGATTTAGTTACTAGTAAATTAGAACGTCAAGTCCGTAAATATAAAACGCGTGTTAATCGTAAACATAAAGGTCAAGGTGAACAAGAAGCCTTTATTTCTGAGGCACAAGTTACTCCTATAGAACCAACTGCACAAACAGAAGATAATCAAGAAACTGATAACGATATTGAAATTATTCGTTCTAAACAATTTAACTTAAAACCAATGGATTCTGAAGAAGCAGTCTTACAAATGGATTTACTGGGACATGATTTTTACATCTTTACAGACCGTGAAACTGATGGAACAAGCATTGTTTATAAACGTAAAGATGGAAAATACGGATTAATTGAAACAACAGAATAGTCGTTTTATAATATTGAGTAATTACTTAGGGCGTCCATATTACATGGGCGCTCTTAGTCGTTCTAACTATTTTAGTATAGTAATTCGTGGACGCTTATATAATGCTATGCTAATGTAATGAGGTAATTAGAAGTTTATGTTTAAAAAGCAAAGATAATAGAAAGTGGCTTAGGGAGATAAAGTAAGTCATACTAGTTGCGTGCAATTAAAAATAGTGTTTATATGAGTTTTTGAGTATAAATTCTAAAGTATAAATGATATGATAAATTGTTGTAAGCCAAACAGTTTTTAAGCTAAAGGAGCGGACGTAATGGGATTTTTATCGAAAATTGTTGACGGCAATAAGAAAGAAACAAAACGTCTGGGTAAAATAGCCGATGAAGTACTCGCATTAGAGGAAGATATGGCTATCTTAACGGATGAAGAAATAAAAAATAAAACAAAACAATTTCAACAAGAAGTTCAAGAAATTGAAGATGTAAAAAAACAGAATGATTACCTAGATAAAATTTTACCTCAAGCGTATGCTTTAGTACGTGAAGGATCAAAACGTGTATTTAATATGACACCGTATAGAGTACAAGTTATGGGTGGTATTGCTATTCATAAAGGTGATATTGCCGAAATGAGAACCGGGGAAGGTAAAACTTTAACAGCTACCATGCCTACATATCTAAATGCATTAGCTGGACGTGGTGTTCATGTTATTACAGTCAATGAATATCTTTCTAGTTCTCAAAGTGAAGAAATGGCAGAATTATACGAGTTTCTAGGTTTAACAGTTGGTTTAAACTTAAACAGTAAATCAACAGATGAAAAACGTGAAGCCTATGCTCAAGATATCACTTATAGTACAAATAATGAATTAGGTTTCGATTATTTAAGAGATAACATGGTGAACTATGCAGAAGAACGTGTTATGAGACCTTTACATTTTGCAATTATCGACGAAGTTGACTCAATTTTAATCGATGAAGCAAGAACGCCATTGATTATTTCAGGGGAAGCTGAAAAATCGACATCATTATATACTCAAGCAAATGTATTTGCGAAAATGCTTAAAGCAGAAGACGATTATAATTATGATGAAAAAACAAAAGCCGTACATTTAACTGAACAAGGCGCTGATAAAG
The DNA here is from genome assembly GCF_002902625.1 of Staphylococcus devriesei. Lineage (GTDB taxonomy): Bacteria > Bacillota > Bacilli > Staphylococcales > Staphylococcaceae > Staphylococcus > Staphylococcus devriesei. The sequence goes on along the minus strand of NZ_PPRG01000002.1, from coordinate 23,770 downwards.
CGGAGCGTATGTTTAAAATTGAAAATTTATATGACGTACAAAATGTTGAAGTAATCAGTCATATTAATACTGCTTTAAAAGCACATGTCACATTGCAACGTGACGTGGATTACATGGTGGTAGATGGCGAAGTATTAATTGTTGACCAATTTACTGGACGTACAATGCCAGGACGTCGTTTCTCTGAAGGTTTACACCAAGCAATTGAAGCTAAAGAAGGCGTAAAAATTCAAAATGAATCTAAAACAATGGCTTCTATTACGTTCCAAAACTATTTCCGTATGTACAATAAATTATCGGGTATGACTGGTACTGCCAAAACGGAAGAAGAAGAATTCCGTAATATTTATAATATGACAGTAACTCAAATTCCAACGAACAAACCGGTACAACGTGTTGATAAATCAGACTTAATTTACATTAGTCAAAAAGGTAAATTTGATGCAGTAGTTGAAGATGTTGTTGAAAAACATAAACAAGGTCAACCTGTACTCTTAGGTACTGTAGCTGTAGAAACAAGTGAATACATCTCTAATTTACTTAAAAAACGTGGTATTCGACATGATGTATTAAATGCTAAAAATCATGAGCGTGAAGCTGAAATTGTAGCAAATGCAGGCCAAAAAGGGGCCGTAACTATCGCTACAAATATGGCTGGTCGTGGTACTGATATTAAATTGGGTGAAGGCGTAGAAGAAATTGGTGGTCTTGCCGTTATCGGTACAGAACGTCACGAATCACGACGTATCGATGATCAATTACGTGGTCGTTCTGGTCGTCAAGGTGATAAAGGTGACAGTCGTTTCTATTTATCGCTACAAGACGAACTAATGGTACGATTCGGTTCAGAAAGACTTCAAAATATGATGAATCGTTTAGGTATGGATGATTCAACACCTATCGAATCTAAAATGGTGTCACGTGCTGTTGAATCAGCGCAAAAACGTGTAGAAGGTAATAACTTCGATGCGCGTAAACGTATCTTGGAATATGATGAAGTCTTACGTAAACAACGTGAAATTATTTATAATGAACGTAATAATATTATTGATTCTGAAGACAGCTCTCAATTGGTTAACGCGATGCTACGCTCTACGTTGCAACGTGGTATTAACTATCACATTAATGAAGAGGACGATAATCCAGATTATGCACCATTCATTAATTATATTAATGATGTCTTCTTACAAGAGGGCGATTTAACAGAAGACGAAATTAAAGGTAAAGATTCTGAAGATATTTTTGAAGTAATATGGGCTAAAATCGAAAAAGTATACGCTAGTCAAAAAGAAAAAATTGGTGACCAAATGCCTGAGTTTGAACGTATGATTTTACTACGTTCAATCGATACACACTGGACGGATCACATTGATACAATGGATCAATTACGTCAAGGTATTCAATTACGTTCATATGCTCAACAAAATCCGCTTCGTGATTATCAAAATGAAGGACACGAGTTATTTGATATGATGATGCAAAATATTGAAGAAGATACTTCTAAGTTCATTCTTAAATCAGTCATTCAAGTAGATGACGATATTGAACGTGAAAAAACAACTGACTTTGGTAAAGCGCAACATGTCTCTGCTGAAGACGGCAAAGAAAAATCGAAAAAACAACCAGTTGTTAAAGGAGATAAAATAGGCCGTAATGACCCATGTCCATGTGGCAGTGGTAAGAAATATAAAAATTGTCACGGTAAAGATGAATAATAGGTAGACCCTCAAATTAAGCGGGAGATGTGAAGTATGTTCACACTCCTGCTTTTACTGTATTTCATGGTAAGGGCTATCACCTATGAGAGGGCTTAACTTAACAATTGAAAGTCGCAAGTGAGGGTGGCCTTTTCCAAACGAAATGACAAGTCGTAAAATTATCGTGTATTATAAGAACATGTATAGCGAATGAATAGGAGAGATAAATGATGGAATTATCGGAAATTAAACGTAATATTGATGAATATAATAAAAACCTAGCACAAATTAGGGGGTCTCTTTGACTTAGAAAATAAAGAGACAAATATTCAGGAATACGAAGAAATGATGACGGAGCCAAATTTCTGGGATGACCAGAATAAGGCGCAAGAAGTTATTGATAAAAATAACGCGTTAAAATCAGTGGTGAATGGTTACCGAGATTTAGAACATGAAGTCGAAGATATGATGGCGACATGGGAGCTATTGCAAGAAGAATTTGATGAAGATATGAAAGGTGATTTGGAAGTGGAGATTGACGCTTTCAAGGCCAAAGTCGACCAATTTGAGTTGCAATTATTATTAGATGGACCCCATGATGCGAATAATGCAATTCTTGAATTACACCCAGGGGCTGGTGGTACAGAATCACAAGATTGGGCGAGTATGCTATTACGTATGTATCAACGTTATGGTGAACAAAAAGGTTTCAAGGTTGAAACGGTGGACTATTTACCCGGTGATGAAGCTGGCGTTAAGAGTGTAACATTGTTAATTAAAGGGCATAATGCTTATGGCTATTTAAAAGCTGAGAAAGGCGTACATCGTTTAGTTAGAATATCGCCATTTGATTCCTCAGGACGACGTCATACATCATTTGCCTCTTGTGATGTTATTCCAGAATTTAATAATGACGAAATTGAAATTGAGATTAATCCAGACGATATTACCGTTGATACATTTAGAGCATCAGGCGCAGGTGGTCAACATATTAATAAAACTGAATCTGCAATACGTATTACACACCATCCTTCGGGTATCGTAGTTAATAACCAAAATGAACGTTCGCAAATTAAAAACCGTGAAGCGGCAATGAAAATGTTAAAAGCCAAATTATATCAATTGAAATTAGAAGAACAAGCACGTGAAATGGCTGAAATCCGTGGTGAACAAAAAGAAATTGGTTGGGGCAGTCAAATTCGTTCGTATGTATTCCATCCGTATTCAATGGTTAAAGATCATCGTACTAATGAAGAAACGGCTAAAGTTGATGCAGTAATGGACGGAGATATTGGGCCATTTATTGAAGCTTATTTAAGACATACTATGGATAATAGTGAAGTATAACTTAATGGTTAGAAAGCAATAAGCTATTTGGTTAGATGATTGGCATTAACTTGCAAGAGTGCGTTTAATTACTTAATAATTAAGTAATAATTTAATTTTAAATGTAAAGCACAAAGTTTATTGTTACTAAAGTGACGAATAATAAATCATTCTTGCGAGTTATTTGACCTTTATATTACAAGGCTTTAACAAAGCGCTTTTATAATGTGAGTTATGGTACAGTATAAAAAACAAGTATATCAATCAACAAAGGAATGACAGCATGAGAAATAAAACTTTAACTGTAACATTGGCTTCTATTGCATCATTTGTCGGATTTAATGGGTTAGCACATGCACAACAAACACATGTGGTGAAAGATACAATTTCAGTGCAAGAACTTGCTCATCAATTCGCTACGACAACTAGTGAAATTCGTTCATTAAATAATATAACTACTAATCAAATCCAATCAAACACACAAGTTATCTTACCAGATAACGATATTATTGAAGTAAAACCTGGTGATACGTTGAATAAAATTGCATCAGCACATCATCTTACTTTAAATCAATTATATGCTTTAAATCCAGGTTTAACATTATTAATTCATCCTGGAGATTTGATTGCAGTAAGTGAAAAGGGTGCTGCTAGTTTAGACAGTAGCTTAGTAAATTATGGTGCTACATATACTGTTCCTGCTACCGATAAACAAGGTGAAAAGTCTGTAAAGGATGATACCGTAGCGAAAAACGTAATGATTAATGTAGATGAACATGGTGAAGGTGCTCAACTTGCTACGAGTGATGTGCATAAAATAAATGTTGTTCAAGCACCAGTAGATAATAGCTTTAACAAACAAAATGTGACTCACACATCAGTTACGTCAAGTGAATCAAGTGCACCAAAACCACCAAGTGTGTCAAGGACCTCAGCGGTAAGTCATGTGTATCATGCATCTACAACAAGTAAGGCAGCCCATGTTACACCAAGCAGACCACCAATGAGCCATTCAACGCATACTGTTTCGAAACAATATAAGGTATCCCGCAATACACCGGTATCACATTCTTACAGTTATAGATCAATTAAGAATCAAGGTAATCAATACTACTATGGAAATTGTATATACTATGCATTTAATCGTCGTCAACAACTAGGACGTTCAGTGGGTAGTTATTGGGGTAACGCAAACAATTGGGCTCATTCAGCTAGACACGCTGGATTAGCAGTCGATCATCGCGCTGAAGTTGGCGCTGTATTCCAAACGAATGCTGGTTATTATGGTCACGTGGGTGTAGTAGAACGTGTTAATCGTGATGGTTCTGTATACGTGTCAGAAATGAACTGGAACGGCCATTTTAATCATGTAACGAATAGAACAATTAGAAATACAGCAGGCTACAATTTTATTCACTAGGTTAAATAAAACTTAAGATATGTACTAATTGAAATGGTAATTTCTATCGAAAGAGGATAGAAATTACCATTTTTTTAGTATATCGATGGATATTGTGTCTAAATAATTACTAAAATTGATATTTTTCACGATACTGTTGATTGATAGAATAAATAAAAGTATAATTTTTAGTTAATAAAGTATGGAGGTATCGCAATATGGGTGTTCATCAATATTTTAAAAGACTTTCAGATTTGGAAAAATTAATTCGGTTACCAGGTAAATTTAAATATTTTGAACATAATGTAGCTGCACATTCTTTCAAGGTCACAAAAATAGCACAGTATTTAGCGACAGTTGAAGAGCATAATGGTAATACAATTGATTGGAAAAGTTTATATGAAAAAGCATTAAACCATGACTTTGCCGAAGTATTTACTGGTGATATTAAAACGCCAGTAAAGTATGCTAGAACTGAGTTGAAAATGTTGTTCTCTCAGGTAGAAGAAGAAATGGTGGACACGTTTATAAATGAAGAGATACCTGAACCCTACCAAGATACTTATCGTAAACGACTTCAAGAAGGAAAAGATGATTCATTAGAAGGACAAATTTTATCTGTAGCAGACAAAATCGACTTATTATACGAAACGTTTGGTGAGATTCAAAAACGTAACCCAGAATCACTATTTTTTGAAATATACGAACATAGTTTAGAAACAATTATGCAATTTGATCATTTAAGTTCAGTACAAGAATTTATCGATTATGTTATACCTGAAATGTTAACTGAGAACTTTATTCCTAGAGCAGAATTACGTGAAACTACGATGGCTATATTAAATCGAAGAAATGGGTGAAATAGATGATCTGGTACGCTTTAGCCGCATTTTTTCCCTGTGTATTAGTTGTTTTATTTAGTGTAATCACAAGAAGCAAATGGGTAGGCGTCATAGCAACACTAATTTTAATTGCTACATCAGTTTATAAAGGTTTTTTTCATAATGAATGGATTATATTTATCGATGTGGTGTCATTATTAGCAGGTTATGTCATTGTTGATAGTCTTAAATTTCATAAACAACAAGATTAATAAGGTTAGAAACAGAACAATTGAACTACTTCATTAGTTGATTTATAGTGTAAATACACATGATAGAGTGAAACAGATGTAGCTATAACATAAGTCTACCTATGTAATGAAATTTAATTTAAAAAATACGTATAAACAACCAAATAACTAAAGGCATGAAATACAAACGTAAGCGAACAAACGTTTGTATTTTTATTTGGATTTTTGCTAAAATATCTGTAAGTAAGAATACTTTTCAAATAATAGGAAATAAAGTAAGAAAGTTAACATTGAGGAGGCGCTTGTCAGAATGGTAGAACACTACCCATTTAAATTAAATTCTGAGTTTGATCCAGAAGGGGACCAACCTCAAGCGATTGAAAAGATAGTTGAAGGCGTAAAAGAAGGTAAACGTCATCAAACGCTATTAGGCGCTACAGGTACAGGTAAAACATTTACCATGAGTAACGTAATTAAAGAAGTCGGTAAACCAACATTGATTATTGCCCATAATAAAACATTGGCAGGCCAATTATATAGTGAATTTAAAGAATTCTTTCCTGAGAATAGAGTTGAATATTTCGTAAGTTACTATGATTACTATCAACCAGAAGCTTATGTCCCTTCGACTGACACTTTTATTGAGAAAGACGCTTCTATTAATGATGAAATAGACCAATTACGACACTCAGCTACGAGTGCGTTATTCGAACGTGATGATGTCATTATTATTGCAAGTGTGAGTTGTATTTATGGTTTAGGTAATCCGGAAGAATATAAAGATTTAGTTGTGAGCGTACGTGTTGGTATGGAAATGGACCGTAGTGAGCTCCTTAGAAAATTAGTCGATGTACAATACTCAAGAAATGATATTGATTTCCAACGTGGGACATTCAGAGTGCGTGGAGATGTGGTGGAGATATTCCCAGCTTCACGTGAAGAAATGTGCATTCGTGTAGAATTTTTCGGCGATGAAATAGACCGTATTAGAGAAGTCAATTACCTTACTGGAGAAGTTATTAGAGAACGTGAACACTTTGCGATTTTCCCAGCATCTCACTTCGTAACTCGAGAAGAAAAAATGAAAGTTGCTATTGAAAGAATTGAAAAAGAGTTAGAAGAACGCCTTAAAGAGTTAAGAGATGAGAATAAATTACTAGAAGCACAACGACTAGAACAACGTACTAATTATGATTTAGAAATGATGCGTGAAATGGGATTCTGTTCAGGAATTGAGAACTATTCTGTCCACTTAACTTTAAGACCACCTGGTTCAACGCCGTATACACTATTAGACTACTTTGGCGATGATTGGTTAGTAATGATAGATGAATCACACGTGACATTACCACAAATTAGAGGGATGTTTAATGGTGACCAAGCACGTAAACAGGTGTTAGTAGATCATGGATTCCGTCTCCCAAGTGCGATGGATAACCGTCCGCTTAAATTTGAAGAGTTTGGACAAAAAACAAAACAACTCGTTTATGTCTCAGCAACACCAGGACCTTACGAACTTGAACATACTGATGAGATGGTTGAACAAATCATTCGTCCTACTGGATTATTGGATCCTAAAATTGATGTTCGACCAACGAAAAATCAAATTGATGACTTGTTAAGTGAAATTCAAGATAGAATCGATAAAAATGAACGTGTACTTGTAACTACGTTAACTAAAAAAATGAGTGAAGATTTAACGACTTATATGAAAGAGGCAGGCATTAAAGTTAACTACTTACATTCTGAAATTAAAACGCTAGAGCGTATAGAAATCATTCGTGACTTACGTATGGGTACATATGATGCAATTGTAGGTATTAATCTACTTAGAGAGGGTATTGATATACCTGAAGTGTCATTGGTAGTTATATTAGATGCAGATAAAGAAGGTTTCTTACGTTCAAACCGTTCACTTATTCAAACAATCGGTCGTGCTGCGCGTAACGATAAAGGCGAAGTGATTATGTATGCGGATAAAATCACTGATTCTATGCAATACGCGATAGACGAAACGCAAAGACGTCGTGAAATTCAAATGGCTCATAATGAAAAATATGGCATCACACCTAAAACAATTAACAAGAAAATTCACGATGTTATTAGTGCTACAGTTGAAAATGATGAAACAAATGAAAAACAACGTACTGAAGTACCTAAGAAAATGACTAAAAAAGAACGCCAAAAAACGATTGAAAATATAGAAAAAGAAATGAAACAAGCAGCGAAAGATTTAGACTTCGAACGAGCTACAGAATTGCGAGATATGTTATTTGAATTAAAAGCAGAAGGGTGAAGCTGAATGAAAGGACCAAGTATCGTAGTAAAAGGTGCAAGAGCGCACAATTTAAAAGACGTAGATATTGAACTTCCTAAAAATAAATTAATCGTAATGACAGGTTTATCTGGTTCAGGGAAGTCTTCTTTAGCATTTGATACGATATATGCTGAAGGACAACGTCGTTATGTAGAATCGCTAAGTGCTTATGCACGTCAATTTTTAGGACAAATGGACAAACCTGATGTAGACACTATTGAAGGGTTATCTCCCGCAATTTCTATTGATCAGAAAACAACAAGTAAAAATCCACGCTCTACAGTGGCAACTGTTACAGAGATTTATGATTATATTCGCTTACTTTATGCGCGTATTGGTAAAGCTTATTGTCCACACCACGGTATCGAAATTGAATCTCAAACTGTCCAACAAATGGTTGATCGCATTTTAGAATTAGAAGAACGTACAAAAATTCAAATTTTAGCTCCGGTTATTTCTCATAGAAAAGGTAGCCATGAGAAATTAATTGAAGACATCAGTAAAAAAGGTTATGTACGTTTAAGAGTCGATGGAGAAATCGTTGATGTTAACGAAGTACCAGAATTAGATAAAAATAAAAATCATACTATTGAAGTGGTTATTGATCGTCTAGTAGTAAAATCTGGTATTGAAACTCGATTAGCCGACTCAATTGAAACAGGTCTTGAATTAGCGGAAGGTAATATCACCGTTGATGTTATCGGAGGAGAAGATCTTAAATTCTCAGAAAATCATGCTTGCCCAATTTGTGGCTTTTCAATTGGAGAGTTAGAGCCAAGAATGTTTAGCTTTAATAGTCCTTTTGGTGCATGTCCTACATGTGATGGTTTAGGACAACGATTGACAGTGGACCTTGATTTAGTTATTCCTGACCAAAATAAAACTTTAAATGAGGGTGCTATTGAACCATGGGAGCCTACAAGTTCAGATTTTTACCCAACTTTATTAAAACGTGTATGCGAAGTATATAAAATAAATATGGATAAACCATATAAGAAATTAACTGATAGACAAAAAGATATCTTAATGAACGGCTCTGGAGATAAAGAAATTGAATTCTCATTCCATAGTCGTAACGGAGGCACACGTCGTAGAAAAATGAAGTTTGAAGGTGTGCTACCTAATATTGATCGCCGTTATCATGAATCTCCTTCAGAATATACACGTGAAGTAATGAGTAAGTATATGACAGAACTTCCATGTGAAACGTGTCACGGTAAACGCTTAAGTAAAGAAGCATTATCGGTATATGTAGGTGGACTTAATATTGGTGAAGTTGTTGAATACTCTATTGGCAACGCCTTGAAATACTATGAGAATATCGAATTGTCAGAACAAGATAAGACCATTGCGAATCAAATTTTAAAAGAAATTTGTTCACGCTTATCATTTTTAAATAATGTTGGACTAGAATATTTAACACTTAATCGTGCTTCAGGTACGCTATCTGGTGGTGAAGCTCAACGTATTCGTCTCGCAACACAAATTGGTTCTCGTCTAACAGGCGTTTTATACGTACTAGATGAACCATCAATTGGGTTGCATCAACGCGATAATGATCGATTAATTAGCACGCTTAAAGAAATGAGAGACCTTGGCAACACATTGATTGTGGTAGAACACGATGATGATACGATGAGGGCAGCGGATTACCTTGTAGATATAGGGCCTGGTGCAGGAGACCACGGGGGAGAAATTGTGTCAGCAGGCACTCCTACAAAAGTAATGAAAGATAAAAACTCACTTACTGGTCAATATTTAAGTGGTAAAAAACGCATCGATGTACCTGAACATCGTCGTAAAGTTACAGACCGTAAGATTAGTATTAAAGGCGCACGTAGTAATAACTTAAAAGATGTTGATGTGGATATACCATTATCTGTAATGTCAGTTGTTACGGGCGTGTCTGGTTCAGGTAAGAGTTCTTTAGTGAATGAAGTATTATATAAATCACTAGCTCAAAAAATAAATAAATCTAAAGTTAAGCCTGGCAGTTATGATAGCATAGAAGGTATTGATCAACTAGATAAAATAATCGATATTGATCAATCTCCAATCGGAAGAACACCTCGTTCAAACCCAGCAACTTATACAGGCGTTTTTGATAATATTCGAGATGTTTTTGCGCAAACAAATGAAGCGAAGATTCGTGGTTATCAAAAAGGACGTTTTAGCTTTAATGTTAAAGGTGGGCGTTGTGAAGCTTGTAAAGGCGACGGTATTATTAAAATTGAAATGCATTTTTTACCAGACGTTTATGTACCATGTGAAGTATGTGATGGAAAACGTTATAATCGCGAAACGTTAGAAGTGACTTATAAAGGTAAAAATATTGCTGATGTTTTAGATATGACGGTTGAAGAAGCAGCTTATTTCTTTGAAAATATTCCTAAAATTCACCGCAAACTACAAACACTTGTAGATGTGGGATTAGGTTATATTACTTTAGGACAACAAGCCACTACGTTATCCGGTGGTGAGGCCCAACGTGTTAAATTAGCGTCAGAATTGTATAAACGTTCTACTGGTCGCTCAATTTACATTCTAGATGAGCCTACTACTGGTTTACATGTTGATGACATAAGTCGTTTATTGAAAGTGCTTAATCGACTAGTTGAAAATGGGGATACAGTAGTTATTATTGAGCATAATTTAGATGTCATTAAGACAGCTGACCATATTATTGATTTAGGTCCTGAAGGTGGCGAAGGTGGCGGTACCATCGTTGCTACTGGTACGCCTGAAGAAATAGCAAATGTAGAAGAATCATATACTGGTAACTATTTAAAAACAGTATTAGAACGTGATAAGGTCGAATAATTAAATTGTAATATACGAATAGCCCGTTTATATGAAGCAAGTATATCGAATGTTAAGTTATGTTAGTTAAGCAGTCTGAAACGATTTAGTGTTTTAGACTGCTTTTAATATGTACAATAAGTAGTCCCGTCTCTACGGGTAAAAGAGCATTTTTCATATGCGTAAAGAAACGGAAAAACAAATTAAAAATGAATTCACCTTTTTTATATAAATTATGAGTTTATTTTTGATATGATAATAGATGAATGAATTCAAGTGAAATTGTTGAGGTGAACTCATGTTAACGACTGAGAAATTAGTTAATTTATTAAATCTAGAATTATTTACCGGTAAAAATGGACTACATAAATCTATAAAAAACACTGATATATCTAGACCTGGTTTGGAAATGGCAGGATACTTTTCTCACTATGCTGCAGACCGCATACAATTATTAGGTACTACAGAACTATCATTTTACAATTTATTACCTGATGAGGAACGACAAGGACGTATGCGTAAACTGTGTCGTCCAGAAACACCTGCTATTATTGTGACAAGAGGATTAGAGCCACCGCAAGAATTAATCGATGCGGCTCAAGAAATGGATACGCCACTCATCATCTCTAAAGATGCGACGACTAGTCTGATGAGTCGTCTTACAACATTCTTAGAACATGAATTAGCTAAGACGACATCTCTACATGGCGTACTAGTCGATGTATATGGCGTGGGCGTATTAATTACTGGTGACTCTGGAATTGGTAAGAGTGAAACAGCACTTGAATTAGTGAAACGTGGACATCGTCTCGTAGCCGATGATAACGTTGAAATTCGTCAAATTACAAAAGATGAACTTATAGGCACACCTCCTAAACTAATCGAACATTTACTTGAAATTCGAGGCTTAGGTATTATTAATGTAATGACGCTATTTGGTGCGGGCTCAATTTTAACTCAGAAGCAAATTCGTTTAAATATTAATTTGGAAAATTGGGACAAAAACAAACTATATGACCGTGTTGGGCTTCATGAAGAAACATTACAAATACTTGATACGGAAATTACTAAAAAAACAATCCCAGTACGTCCAGGACGAAATGTAGCAGTTATCATCGAAGTCGCAGCCATGAATTACCGTTTAAATATCATGGGTATTAATACTGCTGAAGAATTTAATCAACGTCTAAATGAAGAAATTTTAAGAAAAGGTCATCAAAGCAAGGAGAACTAATTAATGGTATTTAATTTAAATTATATTGATCCTACTGCATTTAATCTAGGTCCCTTATCAATAAAATGGTATGGGATTATCATCGCCGTAGGAATTCTTATCGGTTATTTTATTGCTCAAGAAAGTTTAAAATATGTAGGTTTACATAAAGACACACTCGTCGATATTATTTTTTATAGTGCTATATTTGGTTTTCTTATAGCACGTATTTATTTTGTTATATTCCAGTGGCCCTATTATATGGAGAGTCCGACTGAGATACCTAAAATTTGGCATGGTGGCATAGCCATTCATGGAGGTTTAATCGGTGGATTTATAACTGGCATTATAGTATGTAAAATTAAAAATCTAAATCCGTTTCAGATTGGAGATATCGTCGCACCAAGTATTATATTAGCTCAAGGTATTGGGCGTTGGGGCAATTTTATGAATCATGAAGCACATGGTGGACCAGTTTCAAGAACATTCTTGGAAAACTTACATATTCCAGATTTTATTATCAATAATATGTATATCGAAGGCATCTATTATCACCCTACGTTCTTATATGAATCTGTATGGGATATCTTAGGCTTTATTATTTTAATTACTATAAGAAAACACCTTCGAGTAGGTGAAACATTTACGCTTTACCTTATTTGGTATTCAGTAGGACGTTTCTTTATTGAAGGTTTACGAACAGATAGCCTAATGTTGACTAGTAATATTCGCGTCGCCCAACTAGTCTCAGTAATTTTTATTTTAATTGGACTTGTTTTAATGGTTTATCGTCGCTTGAAATATGCGCCGCCAATCTATAAGACAGCCGGGCCATTATCATGGTCGACTACGAAAGAGAATGCGAAATAATGAGACGTTTATCTAAAGTGGGAAATCAGTCAATTAACCCACTATGGCGTATTTATCATTTTGTGCGATTTTCGAAGGTCCTAAAAAATACACTAATTATAGAAATTTGTCGTTTCTTACCATTTTTAAGTGTCAAACGTTGGGTATATATCAACTTTTTAAAAATGAAAATAGGTAAGCACACCGCAATAGCTTACAAAGTCATGCCTGATATCTTTCATCCACAGTTAATATCGATTGGCAATAATTGCGTGATTGGTTATAATACTACAATATTAACCCATGAGGTGTTAGTCGATGAGTATCGTTATGGTAAAGTAAGTATAGGAGATCAAACCTTAATTGGAGCAAATACGACTATCTTACCAGGCATAAAAATTGGTAGCAATGTGGTTGTAAAAGCTGGCACTGTGGTCTCTAAAGATATTCCAGATCACACGATTGTATACGGAAATCCAATGCACATTCATTATAAATAGAAAAGAGGTGACAAAGCATGGCACAAAATAGCGATAAAATTATCTCAATGAAATTTGACGAAGATTTCTATCGTAAAATGGCAGATCAAAAGTATAGACAAGAAGATTTCAGTAAAGCAGCTGAATACTTTAGAAAAGTGCTTGATTTGTCACCAGATGATTTTGATATAAAATTAAAATATACGTACTGTTTGAATAAACTTAATTTAGGTAGACAAGCTGAGAAAGTGTTTTATGAGAGCATTATTAATGAAGACAACGTAGCAGAAAGTTTTTACCAATTAAGTGAATTGAACATCGATCTTAATGAGCCAAACAAGGCATTCTTGTTTGGTATTAATTATGTGATTTTAACAGGAGATAAAGAGTTCAGAGAGGAACTTGAAAAAACTTTCGAAGTTTCTTATATGAGTGAAGAAAAAATTAAGTTAGAAGCGCAACTTTTCAGTATTCAACTTCTGTTCCAGTATTTATTTTCTCAAGGACGTTTGAAAGACGCCCGTACTTATATTCTGAATCAAGATGAAACTCTTCAAAAACATCGCGTTATTCGTAACTTATTAGCAATGTGCTATTTATATTTAAGCGAATATACAATTGCGAAAGAAATGTTTGAAGAATTATTAGCAGAGGATAACTCTGATGTTCATGCATTATGTCATTATACATTATTGCTATATAATACGAATGAAACTGAAAAGTATCACAAATATTTAAAAATATTAAGTAAAGTCGTACCTATGAATGATGATGAAAGTTTTAAATTAGGTATCGTACTAAGTTATTTAAAACAATACGAAGCATCGCAACAAATCTTACTACCCTTATATAAAAAAGGTAAGTTTGCATCACTTCAAATGTTTAACGCTCTAAGTTTTAACTATTATTACCTTGGAAATAAAGAGCAAAGTAAAGTGTTTTGGGATAAATTATTGCAAATTTCTAAAGTGGAAGTTGGCTACGCTCCATGGGTTTTAGAAGAAAGTAAAGCGACATTTAACCAAAGGATATTACCTCTATTACAAGATGACGATAATCATTATAGGTTGTATGGAGTCTTTTTATTAAATCAGTTGAATGGCAAGGAAATTTTAATGACTGAAGAAATATGGTCTATATTAGAAAATATGAATGATTATGAAAAGCTATATTTAACTTATTTAGTTCAAGGCTTACATTTAAATAAGCTCGATTTTATTCATCGGGGCTTGGTTAAATTATATGAAGCGGAAGACTTACCTCAAGATACAGAGCTATTCGTTAGTTGGATTGATAAAGGGGAAGCGTTAATTGCTAATGATGTTGATTTAAATGAAGTTGAAAGATATGTAGCAGCGCATACGTACCTATATTATCGATATTATAATAGTCATATCACTAAGAAAAAGATTATGGAATTGTTTAATATTTCGCGTTACAAATTAGATAATGCAATTGACCAACTATTGAGCATATAAATTTAAGTATGTTTAAGAATAATATATAATTCCCATGATACTAAAAACGTAGGAGGCATAAAAATGACTGAAATAGATTATGATGTTGCGATTATTGGAGCAGGACCAGCCGGTATGACTGCAGCAGTTTATGCATCACGTGCAAATTTAAGCACTGTTATGATTGAACGAGGTATGCCTGGTGGCCAAATGGCTAATACCGAAGAAGTTGAAAACTTCCCTGGATTTGAAATGATTACTGGCCCAGATTTATCTACAAAAATGTTTGAACATGCTAAAAAGTTTGGCGCTGAGTATCAATACGGTGATATTAAGTCAATTGAAGATAAAGGCGACTATAAAGTAATTAACTTAGGAAATAAAGAAATAACAGCTCGTGCTGTGATTATTTCAACTGGTGCTGAATATAAAAAAATTGGCGTCCCTGGCGAACAAGAACTTGGCGGACGAGGCGTAAGTTATTGTGCAGTATGTGATGGTGCCTTCTTTAAAAATAAAAATATCTTTGTTATCGGTGGTGGCGACTCTGCAGTAGAGGAAGGGGCATTCCTTACTAAATTCGCAGAAAAAGTGACTATCGTACACAGAAGAGACGAATTAAGAGCTCAAAAAATCTTACAAGATCGTGCTTTCAAAAACGATAAAATTGATTTTATTTGGAGCCATACTTTAAAATCAATCAATGAGAAAGATGGTAAAGTAGGTTCAGTTACATTAGTCTCAACAAAAGATGCATCAGAACAAACGCTAGACGCTGATGGTGTATTCATTTATATCGGTATGAAACCATTAACTGCACCATTTACTAACTTAGGTATTACTAATGATATGGGTTATATTCTTACAAAAGATAACATGAGTACATCAGTGCCAGGCATTTTTGCAGCTGGTGATGTTAGAGACAAAGGTTTACGTCAAATCGTAACTGCAACGGGTGACGGTAGTATAGCTGCTCAAAGTGCTATCGATTATATTGAAGAATTAAAAGATAAACAAGACGCATAAGACGCATAAGACGTTATACAAGCTAGAATAAAGAGGTTAGGACAAAGGAACCTTGCTTTTAGAGACTGTTAATCGGTCTTTCAAAGTATAAAAGGTGGATGTCTCAATCTCATTTATTCTAGCTTTTTTTCATGAAAATAAATAAATACGAAGAGTAACTAATTACGTTGATTTGAACATATGATATTATGAAAGTAAATAAAAAGTGATACATATACGATAATAATTTTAAGACTAACTAGGCGGTGTCAAAATGATTAATCAAACTGAAAACGAAATGAGTAAAAGTGAATTATTAGTAGTAACTGGCTTGTCCGGAGCAGGGAAATCAGTCGTTATACAATGTTTAGAAGATATCGGTTTCTTTTGCGTAGATAACTTACCACCTATATTACTCCCTAAATTTGTTGAATTAATGGAACAAGGGAATCCGTCTCTACAAAAAGTTGCAATTGCCATAGATTTACGTGGTAAAGAGTTATTTAAATCTTTAGTAGACGAAATAGACGTAATAAAAAGTCGCAATGACGTCATTGTAGATGTGATGTTTTTAGAAGCTGATACTGAAAAATTAATCTCTAGATATAAAGAAACACGTCGCGCACATCCATTGAATGAAAATGGTCAACAATCACTTATTGATTCTATCGTTGAAGAAAGACAGTTGCTTTCAAATATACGTACTATCGCAAACTACATTATCGATACAACGAATATAAAAGTGAAAGATTTAAAAGAGAAAATTAAGAAAAAATTTAAAGATGAAAGCTTCAAATCATTTAGTATTAACGTTACAAGTTTTGGATTCAAACACGGTATTCAAATGGACGCTGACTTAGTGTTTGATGTCAGATTCCTTCCTAACCCTTATTATGTAGAAGACTTGCGACCGATGACGGGGGAGGACGAAGCGGTTTATAATTATGTAATGAAATGGCGAGAGACAGAGATATTTTTTGAAAAATTAATGGATTTATTAAGTTTTATGATACCAGGGTATAAAAAAGAGGGTAAATCTCAATTAGTCATTGCGATTGGTTGTACAGGTGGTCAACACCGTTCAGTAGCTTTAGCTAAACGCATTGGCGAAGAGTTAGAAGATATTTTTGATTATAATGTTTATGTCCATCATAGAGATGCGCATATCGAAAGTGGCGTGAAAAAATGAAACAATTAAAAATTGTGCTTATAGGCGGAGGAACCGGCTTATCAGTATTAGCTAGGGGGTTAAGAGAATACCCTATAGATATAACAGCAATCGTGACAGTGGCAGACGACGGAGGAAGTACGGGTAAAATCCGTAGTGAAATGGATATACCTGCTCCGGGAGACATAAGAAATGTAATTGCTGCTTTAAGTGACGTTGAACCTATTTTAGAGGAATTATTTCAATATCGTTTTGAAGAGAATCAAATTGAAGGACATTCGCTAGGTAATTTATTATTAGCAGCCTTAACTAATATTAAAGATGATTTCGGTCATGCGGTGAAAGAGTTGAGTAAAATATTAAATATTAAAGGCAAAGTGATTCCTTCAACAAACACCAATGTAATGCTTAATGCAGTACTAGAAGATGGCGAAATTGTGAGAGGCGAATCTAAAATTCCTAAAAAAAATAAAAAAATTGAGCGTGTGTATTTAGAACCACCCAATGTTGAACCAATGGAAGAAGCAATTGATGCGTTGGAAGAAGCTGATTTAATTGTATTGGGCCCTGGCTCTTTATATACAAGCGTTATTTCTAATTTATGTGTGAAAGGGATGTCTGACGCAATTTTAAATTCTCAAGCACCTAAGTTATATATATCTAATATAATGACTCAACCTGGTGAAACAACAGACTATGATGTGTTAGATCATATTCAAGCTCTTCATGACCATGCTGGAAAAGACTTTATTGATTTTGTAATATGCAGTGGTGATAAATATGATGATAAAGTCTTAAAACGTTATGAAGAACGTAATGCGAAACCTGTAGAAATGAACATGGATAAATTAACCGATAATAATATTAAAATTATTACTTCTAACAATTTGGTTGAAGTATCTAATGAACATTTAGTCCGTCATAATACGAAAGTTTTAGCAAGATTAATTTATGATTTAGCACTTGAATTAACAAGTACAATTCAATTTCAACCCAAGAAATAAATATTACTTATCATGTATTAAATTATGATAAGATATTAATCATATGTCTCTTAAAATAGGATTAACCTAAATTAAAGTACTAGAGATGTTAATTACATGTATTTATAACAATGATTAGAGAAGGAGGAATGTGTGATGAGTTTTGCCTCAGATATGAAAAATGAATTAACGCGTATTGAAGTAGATGAAAGTAACGCTAAAGCAGAGCTTAGCGCATTAATACGCATGAACGGTGCACTCAGCCTATCTAATCAGCAATTTGTAATTAACGTTCAAACTGAGAATGCTACAACGGCAAGACGAATTTATTCGTTAATTAAACGTGTATTTAATGTCGAAGTAGAAATATTAGTGCGTAAAAAAATGAAACTTAAAAAGAACAATATTTATATTTGTCGAACTAAGGTACGCGCGAGGGAAATACTTGATCAACTTGGTATTTTAAAGAATGGAATTTTCGTACATGACATTGATGCCAGTATGATTACGGATGATGAAATGCGCCGGAGCTATCTACGCGGCGCTTTCTTAGCTGGTGGTTCAGTTAACAATCCAGAAACCTCCTCATACCATTTAGAAATTTTCTCACAATATGAGAATCACTCAGAAGGTTTAACCAAACTAATGAATAGCTATGGTTTAAATGCTAAACACTTGGAACGTAAAAAAGGAAGTATCGCTTATTTAAAAGAAGCGGAAAAAATCTCTGAATTTTTAAGTTTAATAGGTGGTTATCAAGCGTTATTAAAATTTGAGGACGTACGTATTGTTAGAGATATGAGAAACTCGGTTAATCGCTTAGTTAATTGTGAGACGGCTAATTTAAATAAGACAGTTAGTGCTGCAATGAAACAAGTTCAAAGTATCCAATTGATTGATCAAGAAATTGGTTTAGATAACTTACCAGATCGTTTGAGAGAAATTGCTAAATTACGCGTTGAGCATCAAGAGATTTCGTTAAAGGAGCTCGGAGAAATGTTATCAACGGGTGCCATCTCGAAGTCAGGTGTTAACCACCGCTTAAGAAAGCTAAATGAACTTGCTGATAAACTGCGTAGTGGTGAGAAAGTAGAATTATAGATAAATTGAAGACACCTAAAAATTTGTTGCGTATCAATTCAAAAATTTTGGGTGTTTATTATTATAATGGTAGTTTGTAGTTAGAGTCTTTTTAATTCTCTTAAGATGAGCCCTACAGAGTGTGTTATTAATAGTGGATATAGAAAAAAGACCGTCATAACAGGCTTTTTTCTCCTCATAGTATTTAATTAATGTGTCATAACCCCCTCGAGAGGAAGAAAAGAGTTTATAATATGGTTTTATAATGTATCAATATGGCTTAATAACAGTGTTTATAGGTATATGTTTGTAATAACTTTTCATTACTTTTGAAATAAATTTCCCCAATTTCCCCCATTTAATACATTATAATTCACTAATTAATTGTAAAGCTTTTGCATTTTCTTCTTCATATGTTTCTTCTAATAGATGACCGTAAATTTCATATGTAGTCTTTATAGACTTATGACCTAATCTTTTAGCTATAAAATAAATTGAATATCCATGTCTAATTAAAATAGATGCCATAGTATGACGTAGAGCATGTACGGTAATAGGTTTTGTATTACATTTTCTACAAGCTATTAAAAGGGCTTTATTTGTTTTCTGATTACTTATAGGTGTGCCGTATGTTGTAAATATATAACCATTTATATTTTTAGGTCGAGAGTTCATAAAATGTTTAACTCGTTGCATTGTAATTAAATCTACACTTACTATACGATCTGATGTTTTTGTTTTAGTTCCACGTAAGTGTACAGTGTTATCTTTAAAATTCAAATCTTCAACTTTAATATTAGCCACTTCAGAGAAACGTCCAGCAGTTGCCATAGTCATTAAAATAACTAAGGCTGAAGTAGTATCTTTATTTTCAAAATAACGTTTCAAGCGTTTGAATTCAGTTTCACTAATAAATTTAGTATCTTCAGATTTAGTAGGGTTACATGCCTTTATACTAGCTTTAAATGTTGGATTACGTAAAATAAGACCTTCATGAATAGCATAGTCAAAACAATTTTTGATATAACTATTTAATTTTTTAGCAGTATCATAAGCATGATTTTCACCATAGTTATTTAAAAAACGTTGGTAGTCACTTCGTTTAATATTCTTGATGTATGTATTATTAAAATATTGCTTTATGTCTTTATATGCTACTTTATACCGTTCTAAGGTTTTATCTGTAATGTGTCCTTTTTTATTCAATTCATACCATGTTTTAAAGTATTCCGAAAAAACTACATTATTATTTATGTTATAACCGTTCTTTAAATTGTATTCTAAATCGTTAGCATGTACTTGTGCTTCTTTTTTAGTTCTAAACCCACCTTGTTGAATTTTTTTGAACTTTCCTTCCTCATCTTTATATGAAATAATGTAACGCCATTTATTTCCTCGTTTTTCGTAACTTGCCATATACATCACCTTTGTCATTGGTTGTTATATTCTTGGATGTCATGTAATGCTTTATATAGAATTTTTTCTATATAGTTTACTAAATCATTAGAAATATCATTTTCTTTAAGAGTAGTTGAATTTTCTTTTATAAAAGTAGAGAGATGTTCAGATATAAATACAATCGCCTCGTTATCATCAAAATGTTCATATTTACTTAGTTTATCGTATTTAGATAATTCTTTTTTTACTAAATCATATATATCACTATCATCAGGTATATATATTGACGTTCCTTTACCCAGTTGATTAGAAAAATCATTAATTTCATTCGTGACGATTTCAATAATATTAGCATTAATTTCTTCGTTATAGAGGAATTTGTATTTTTTTTCAAAATTTATATCATTTTTCAAAAGTTCAATAACTTTAAAAACTCGTTCGTGTGTTTCATATAATATAAAATCTATAGGTATATTAAATTCTCTATTAATTCTTACTAAATAATCTTCTTTTGGATAATTCCGACCATTTTCCCAATTGCTTAAGGCAGAAACAGTGGTATTTATTCGCTTAGCAAATGTTTTTTGATCTAGACCGCTAATAATTCTAATTTTCCTTATAATGTTTCCTACATTTTTTTGCGTTCTCATTTAATACACTCCTTCTCATAATAATTTTAACCTAATTACAGAAATTACACAAAATTTATTGACATATTCATTAATTACAGTATATATTAATTACAGAAATTACAGAAAGGTGAGTAGTGAAATGTTTAACTTAGTTAAAGGTTACCGTTGTGCTTTAGGAATAACTCAAAAATCTATGGCAAAGGAAATTGGAGTTTCAATAAATACATATGCTGATAAAGAAAATGGTAAACGAGATTTTACTAGAAAGGAAATGCAGAAATATATAAGTATTTTAGAAGAAAATGGAATTAAAATAGAATTATCAAAAATTTTTTACCCTTAATTACAGAAATTACAGATTTCAGTTAATAATTTAAAATATTACATTTAAAGTATTTTTAGATATGAAATAAGAGGTGTTAAAAATATGAATGCTAAAGATAATGAATATGAAAACGTAAAGTTTGAAAATCGGACAGTTTGGACACGTAAAATGTTTTTACAACATATTGGAATTTCATGGAATACAGCTACTAAAATTTTACTTTATAACCCTAGATTTAAAGAAGATTTAAAAGCTTTTGTACATTATCCAGATGAACATAACAATAAATGGCTATTTTGTGCGGAGCCTATGCGTGAATATTTGAAATTAAACTTTAATAAAATTTTTAATCAATACCATGATTACTAAAATACGAATAAAGGGTGTCCCTAAAATGTCTTAGCCAAGGCGGATATCAAAACATGACTGACCACGCACTAAATTTAGATATTACTAAAGAAATTACGATAATTGGTCGAAACTTCCTCAAGCATTAGAGGTTAAGAGAGAATATAAAGATTGGTTTTCTCGAATGTTGAAATATAGATTTGAAGAAGACGTTGATTTTAACCCGCCCAAAATTGAGTAAGTTGAAAAAGTACATGGTCAAAAAAGGTCGCGTACTTACGAACAAGTTAACCAAATTCTAACACTCGACACTGCAATAAGTGTGAGAGAGCTTTATAGAGCTTTAGAAATTAAGACAAGATATAACGATAGGTTCGAAAAACGGTTAATTACGTTTTAGAAGAAAATATTGATTATATAGCTCTTACTCAAATAAGAGCAACAGCTCAAGAGACTCTATTAATTATTTAGACCATGGTTAACTTTGGATACTAAAAAAAGTGTGAGAAAGCTTTATAGAGATTTAGAAGTTAAAAACGTTTTAAAGTATGGGCAGAAATTAATTTAAAACATTTTAGAGAAAACAGAGATTTTACAAGTGTACTTACAAGCACGGTTGTAAATAATAAGGCTATCAGACAACTTGACGATTTTGCATTAACCTTAGATATTGCTAGATATATAGCTATGATGTCACGAAAGGGTTGCTAATAAAAGAGGTGGTTTAAATAAAAAAGGAAATCGGTTTTAATAAGCAAAATTTAATGAAAGCAATATTTTGGATAATAGCACATAATGAAGAAATTATTTTGAATAGACAATGTGACTTAAGTTTATTTAATAGCAAAGAGCTAGAAGTTATTAAATATTGTTGCAAAACTTTAGAAAGTTTAATCGAGGCAAAAGAAATTTATGATAGACAGAAAATTAAAGAAAGGGTGTAAAAATGATTAAATTAACAATGCAACTTTTATTAATTATTATTTTAACTTATCTAGTTACTAGATATATTAATTTTCATACAGGTTTAACAATTTATTTTTTAGGATCTTTAATTGCACTGATTAATTATGATGAAAAAGAATTAGAACCAATGTTATTTAATAAAGGTAAAACAATTAAGTGAGGGATTATGAATGGAAAATAAATTAAAGGAAAAATTAGTTTTAACCGAATATTTATTTAAATATATAGAAAGTGAATTGCATAGAAATGCTCTAAGTGAATTAGAAAATATAGTAGAAGCGGATAATGCTATTGAAGAGTTAAATATATATATTAAGCATTTAACACTTTCTATTAAAAAATGTGACATGTCAAAAAAAGAATTAAAGAAAAAGTTAGATAAAAAATTTGAACAAAATATTCAAAACGACATGCCCACTATAACGACAAAACTAGTAAACAATTATCTAAGAATTAAAGAAAAAAGTTATCTGAAATAGGTTGAATAACTAGTTCAGATAACAGAAATAAGAGAAAAAATATTGATTTTAGGAAAAATATTTATATTAATATTGTATATAATATAACATATTTTTCCTAAAGTTACATTAGAGGTTGATATAATGGAAAAATTAAATTTTAAAAATGACACTCAAATTAGTATGGTTTGGTATGAAAATTTAGACGCTACGTCATTTATAAAGTTTATTCAGTGTAAATGGAGTGATTTAGTAGAACTTTTATCTATTCCTCAATATGATACAAACAAGTATATAAGAGGTGTTGCTTTATATGGAGATGTAGCAGATGAAACTAATATTGATGGTAAAATACATCAAAGATACCGTAAAGACAAAAACATTTTATATAGAAATATTATAGTACTGGATTATGATGAAATTGATGATTTAAAACGACTAAATGACGCATTTAAAACCACGCTAGGCAACATTTCATGGTTTTGGCATACTACATTTAATCATTATACTGATAGCCCTAGAATACGCTTGTTTATCCCTTTAAATAAAAAAATAAGCCCAGATGAATATAGAAAGTATTCAAAATTAATAGCTAAGGAAATTGGTTTTAAAGTTGATGAGGGAAGTTATCAACCTTCAAGGGTTATGGCATTGCCAGTTGTTAAAAGTAAAAAGAATGTTTTTCTTAAAGTTTATAATGACGCTCCAATAATTAAAGTAGAGCAATTGATTAAATTATCAAAACTATATGTAGAAAAGAATAAATCTATTATAGTTAAAACACCTATGAAACGTAGTT
>NZ_PPRG01000019.1 GCF_002902625.1 Staphylococcus devriesei | reverse complement strand
AAGAAATATCTCCAGTTGATTTAACGGAATTAATGAAATTGACTTTAAAAGCGAATGAAAAACAATTGCAAAAGCAGATTGATTTTTGGCAGCGTGAATTTAGATTTTGGAAGTGAAAAAACAATGAGGACTGAAAAAGAAATTTTAAATTTAGTTTCTGAATTTGCTTATCAACGAAGCAATGTAAAAATTATTGCTCTCGAGGGTTCAAGAACTAATGAAAATATAAAAAAAGATAAGTTTCAAGATTATGATTTTGCTTTTTTCGTATCAGATATTGAGTGTTTCACACATGAAGAAAGTTGGTTAATTTATTTGGAGAATTATTGTTTATACAGAAACCAGAAGATATGGAATTATTCCCACCTGATTTAGATTATGGTTACAGTTATATAATGTATTTTAAAGATGGCATAAAAATGGATATTACATTAATTAATTTAAAAGATTTAAATCGTTATTTTAGTGATTCTGATGGTCTTGTAAAAATTTTAGTTGATAAAGATAATTTAGTAACTCAAGAAATTGTTCCAGATGACTCATATTATTGGTTAAAAAAACCAACAGAACGAGAATTTTATGATTGCTGTAATGAGTTTTGGAGTGTCTCAACGTATGTAGCAAAGGGTGTTTTTAGAAGAGAAATATTATTTGCTTTAGATCATTTCAATAATATTTTACGTCCTGAATTATTAAGAATGATTTCTTGGTATATTGGCTTTAATAGGGGTTTTGATTTTAGTTTAGGAAAGAATTATAAGTTTATAAACAAATATTTAACTGATAAAGAATTCAATATGTTTTTAGCTACTTTTGAGATGAATGGATATAGAAAGACATACCAATCTTTTAAGCTTTGTTGTGAATTATTTAAATATTATTCAAATAAAGTAAGTTGTTTAGGAAATTATAAATATCCAAATTACGAAAAAAATATTGAGAATTTTATTCGTAATAATTATGAGAATTAATTTTATTAGCAACCACATTTTTGGTTGCTTGGGTTTAGGTTTTGAACTTATGGACTGACTTGTTCAGTCCATTTTTTGTGCTTGCACAAAAACTAGCCTCGCAGAGCACACGGTTTAACGACTTAATTACGAAGTAAATAAGTCTAGTGTGTTATACCTTAGTACTATTAAAGGTCCTATTTCTGATAAATATAGGAGTTTTATGCCGAGAAAATTTTTGGTTGGAATGAGCTATGTGTTAGCTAACAGTGTTAGCGAGTTGGTTGGTGGTTTGTTGGGATTAATCCCAACGAATTACCAACTCAACAACACATTAAGCTCCGTTGGTTCCAACCAAAAAGCAATTGGAATAAATATATTAGGAGTGAGAATAATTAATTTAAAAGCAGATAGAAAAAAATTAACTGTTGAAATAGAAAAACTTATTGGAGACTTAGAGGAATTAAAAGATTTTCATGAAATGTACGATAATCAGTATATATTGCAAAGAATCGTAGAGATTCAAGAAGAGATAGATAATACTATATATAAAGTTTACGGCTTGAAAAGAATATAAAAATAAAGCACTGATCATTAGACCAATGCTTTATTAATAACATATTGCCTCAACTAATGGAGGTATATAATGCGTTTGATTTGTTATAGTGTTATATTAATAACAAAATAAAAAAGAAGTCGCTCACCCAACCGACCAAAGTTTGTGATAGCGACTTACCCAAAAAACACTAAGTTGTTCTTATATGTTTTGTATATCTAGATATTAAACGATATTTAAATATACATCAAGATATATATTCGGGTGAGCGACTTCTTAAATTAAATTAAGGAGTCGATTTTTATGGCAAAAATAACGAAAAATGAGCAAGAAAATTTGGTGGAAAATTACACAAAAAAACCGGCGTACTCTAATAGCCGGTTAAGTGGTAATTTTTTTACCACCCCTCAACCAGAATTAAGTTTTGATGCTATGACAATCGTTGGGAATTTAAACAAAAATAATGCTAAAAAGCTTTCTGAGTTCATGAGCTTTGAACCACAAATACGACTTTGGGATGTACTTCAAACAAAGTTTAAAGCTAAGGCACTTCAAGAAAAAGTTTACATCGAATATGACAAAGTAAAAGCAGATAGTTGGGATAGACGTAATATGCGTGTTGAATTTAATCCAAATAAACTTACACATGAAGAAATGCTTTGGTTAAAACAAAATATTATCGACTACATGGAAGATGACGGTTTTACAAGATTAGATTTAGCTTTTGATTTTGAAGATGATTTGAGTGATTATTATGCAATGACTGATAAAGCAGTTAAGAAAACTATTTTTTTCGGTCGCAATGGTAAACCAGAAACAAAGTATTTTGGCGTGAGAGATAGCAATAGATTTATTAGAATTTACAATAAAAAGCAAGAACGTAAAGACAATGCAGATGTTGAAGTTATGTCTGAACATTTATGGCGTGTAGAAATTGAACTTAAAAGAGATATGGTGGATTATTGGAATGATTGTTTTAATGATTTACATATCTTGAAACCAGATTGGACTGCACCAGAAAAAATAAAAGACCAAGCAATGATTTATATGTTAATTCATGAAGAAGGCACATGGGGAAAACTTGAAAGGCATGCTAAATATAAATATAAGCAATTAATTAAAGAAATATCTCCAGTTGATTTAACGGAATTAATGAAATTGACTTTAAAAGCGAATGAAAAACAATTGCAAAAGCAGATTGATTTT